>CAZCSD010000031.1:0-5606 GCA_964501235.1 uncultured Polaromonas sp.
CCGCTGGCGCTGGTGACCAGCAGCATGCCCGTGGTGACCGTCGCGCCCAATGACAGCCTGCTGGAAAAGCTCAAGAGCAATATGCAGGAGGTGCGGGCGCGTGGCGGTATGCTCTATGTGCTGGCCGACGCAGATACGCGCATCGAAAGCGGCGAAGGCCTTCATGTCATCCGCATGCCCGAGCACTACGGCCACCTGAGCCCCCTGCTGCATGTGGTGCCCTTGCAGTTGCTGGCCTATCACACGGCCTGCGCGCGCGGCACCGATGTGGACAAGCCGCGCAACCTGGCCAAGAGTGTGACGGTGGAGTAAACAATAGAGTCCCGCCATGCCCCGCGTCAGTCCAGAAGTGGTCATCGTCGGCGCCGGTGAAACCCGGGTGGGCAAGTTGCCGGGCCTCGATTCGGTGCAGATCCAGGCCTGGGCCGTGCAGGAGGCGGCGGCCGATTGCGGCCTGCGTATTCCCGAGATTGATGGCCTGATCAATCTCGATCCCTACGCCATTCCGCATTCAATGTTCTCCTCAACCCTGGCGGAGTACCTGGGCCTGCGACCGCGGTTCATCTCCACGGTGGACGTCGGCGGAACGGTGACGGCCATGACCATGCTGCAGCAGGCGGTATGGGCCATCGAATCCGGGCATTGCGAAATTGCGGTCTGCGTGTACGGCGAAAACACGCTCACCGGCCGACCGGATGGGGCGCGCGGACTGGCGCTGCGCAATTTGCTGGGAGGCGAGGAATGGGAAGAGCCCTTCGGGCTGCACGGCATGGTGGTGCCCTACGCCCTGCTGGCACAGCGCTATCTGCATGAACACGGCGCCAGCGAAAAAGATTTGGCCGAGGTGGCGCTGATCACCCGGCGACACGCCTTGCTCAATGACAACGCGCAAATGCGCAAGCCGATGTCCATGGACGATTACCTGGCCAGCCGCATGATCGCCACCCCCTTGCGGCTGTTTGACTGCTCGCAGGTTTCAGATGGCGGCGGCGCGCTCATCCTGATGAGCCGAGAGCGCGCGCTCGCACGCGGCCTCAAGCCGGTGCGCATCCGTTCCATGGCGATGCGCTCAACGCACAACTCGGTGGCGCAGACGCCCGATCTGGCCGATCTGGGCATGGCCGCTGCCGGTCGCGATGCCTTCGAGTCCGCCGGCATGGGGCCGCAGGATATGCAGGTGGCCCTTTTGCATGATGCCTTCACCGTCTCGGTATTGATCACGCTGGACGCCCTGGGGTTTTCGGCGCCAGGCGGCGCCGGTGACTATCTGCGTGCCGGCCACGCCAGTCTGGGCGGGCGCTGCCCGCTCAATCCGCACGGGGGCCTGCTGTCACAGGCGCATATCGGCGGTATGCTGCATGTGACGGAGGCGGTGCATCAGCTTCGCGGCACTGCGGGCCGGCGGCAGGTGCCAGAGGCCCGGCGCGCAGTGGTCAGCGGCAACGGCGGCGTGTTCTCGGTCTGTGGCGTGATGGTCTTGGAGGCTTGAGCATGAATACGAGCGAACTGCTGCTGGCCGAACTGCCCACGCCGACCGAAGACTCCCAGCCCTTCTGGGACGGATGCAATCGGCAGGAACTCTTGCTGCAGCATTGCGCCGGCTGCGGCCATGTTTTCTATTACGCCCGGCGCCTGTGCCCCGCCTGCGGCGCCACGCATCTGAGCTGGCAGGCCGCCAGCGGCCGGGGTACGGTTTACAGCTTCAGCCAGATTCATGTGCCCTTCCAGGGGCCCCACTGGCAATCGCAACTGCCCTACTGCGTGGTGCTGATCGATCTGCAGGAAGGGCCTCGCCTGCTCAGTCGCTGGCTGGCCCCCAAGGCTCAGGTGCCGGAAATAGGGCAATCGGCGCTTGTGGCTTTCGTAAAGGTGGGGCAGCAACACTTGCCGTTTTTCGGCCCCGATCGGCAAGAACGGCCCCGGTAGGCCCCCGGGCTTGAAAGCCCGGCCCTGATAATCACCGTCCATGAGTACCGACCGACTGCCCCCCATCCCTCCTGCGGCCTGGACCGAGGAGCAGCGTCGTGAGGCGCAAGCCATCATCAACGGGCCGCGCGGGGCGCTGGTCTCGCCCTTTGTCCCCCTGATGCGCAGCCCCGAGCTGATGGGCCATGCACAGCGCATGGGCGAATACCTGCGCTACCGAAGCACCCTGCCGCTTCGATTGTCGGAGCTGGCCATCCTGATCACCGCGCGCTGCTGGTCGCAGCAGGTCGAGTGGGCCATCCATGCCCCGATCGCCCAAAAGGCCGGCGTGGCCGCCAGCACTGTCGAGGCGATTGCGCAAGGCAGGCAACCGCCCGACCTCGCCGAAGATGAGGCGGCCCTCTACGCCTTCTGCAGCGAGCTGCATCAACACCGGGGGGTGAGCGATCCCACCTGGGCCCGGGCCCTGGATCTGTTTGGCGAACAGGGGGTGGTCGATCTGATCGGGATCAATGGCTACTACACCCTGCTGTCCATGGTGATGAACGCCAGCCGCACCCCGGCGCCGCCTTCGGTGGTGGCGCCACTGCCCCACCTGAGCGCCTGAAGCCCGACATTGACGCGGGCGATCGCTTTCTGCGACTATCAGCTTGTGAACTTTTTGCGCGCTTTGCATCATCCCATCGGCGCCCTGCTGCTGGCCGCCACCGTCCTGGCTGGACTGAGCGGCTGCAGCGATCCGATGGACATCCGGTCCAACCATGAGATCGTGCGCATACCCCCCCTGGGCCCGTCCAATGGGCCAGAACCCATGGTGCGCATGAACAGCAAAGAACTGCCGGATGCCAGGGTGGTTTATGAGCAGATCAAGGCCGATTACTACAGCTGCGCGGGTCTGGTGGGCGAGTGGTTCTTGCAGTTGGTCACCGCGGAGATGAATTTCCTGGCGCGCAACCATGGACTCGAACGCATGGATGGTTCGGCCTGCGCCGTGAGCCTGACCAAATCGGGGGTGGGAACCGGTCGCATCAAGCTGCATCTGTTCAAGGACGCCACCGAGGCCAATGAATGCATCTTCAAGAGCAAGTGCGGCCTGGCCCGCAATGTGACGCTGATTCCCACCAGCAAGGCCGTGCTGCGCTCTTACTTTCTGTCGGACTTTCAGGGCGAAAAGTTTCATCAGCACTGCCTCGCGCCGCCCGATTTATGGCACAAAGGCGTGAGCTGTGAATACATCGGCCTGGAGGCCGCTCTTGGCATAGAACGCATCAAGCGCTAAGCCCCCGCGCCGCCCTGCCCTCCCGCGCTCAGGCCCCAGCCCCCGTCGGAGACGAAAGCCCGCTTCTTGAGACGCCTGAGGTCAACCGTCGGTCCGTCAGTCCCTGATGCGCACCGGCGCCAGTGCGTCGCTGCGCGGACACACGCGCCCGATCACGGCCGCTTGAGGGTAGCCGGCCGATCGAAGCGCCCGCAGGCAGGCAGGGGCCTGTGCCGCTGGCACACCGGCCAGCAGACCGCCGGCGGTCTGCGGATCAAAGAGCAAGTCCAGGGCCGCATGACCCGAGGGCACAGATTGCAGGGCCGAACGAAACTGCGCGTTGGAGGCGTGCAAGGAGCTCAGATGGCCGGCAGCGGCTGACTCCACCGCGCCGTCGAGCAGGGGCAGCGCTGACCATTCAAGCTCGACATCCACCCCTGAGGGGCGGGTCATTTCGAGCAGATGGCCCAGCAGGCCAAAGCCGGTCAGGTCGGTACAGCTGCGCACCCCATGCGCGCGCAAAATTGTGGCGGCCCCCTGATTGGACAGCATCATGGTCTGCAAGGCCGCGTCTATCCACCGCCCCCTGGCTTGCAGCCTCTGGTGGGCCACCAGCAGGACCCCCGTGCCCACCGGCTTGGTCAGCAGCAACAGATCACCGGGCTGCAGACCGGCCTTGGTCATCAGCCCCTGCAAGTTCTCGTCGGTCCATCCGTTGACCGAAAAGCCCAGCGCCAGCTCACGTCCTTCGGCGGTGTGTCCGCCGACCAGGGCGCAATCGGCCGCATGGAGGGTCTGCAGGGCGCCGCTGAGCATCTGAAACAGCAGCTCTTCCGTGCCCGACTCCAGGCCGGGCGGTACGCTCGCCAGGGCCAGCGCACTGTGCGCTTGTGCACCCATGGCAAAGAGATCGCCCAGAGCGTGATTGGCAGCAATGCGGCCAAAGACGTAGGGGTCGTCGACGAAAGCGCGGAAAAAATCCACCGATTGCACCAGCGCCTTTCCAGGCGGAACGCGCAGGACGGCCGCATCGTCCCCCCGGCCCAGCAGCACGTCAGACGACGCCGGGGATGGCATCGGTAAACGCGACAAGGCCCGGCCGAGCACCGAGGCGCCCACCTTGGCCCCACACCCTCCGCAGCGCATGGCCTGTGCAGACAGGGCCTGCAGCCGTTCGTCCTCCTGCAAGGGCAGCCCGGGGCGGTCTGCGTCGGGCTCCATGGGGGCGCGTAGATCCGAAAAGCCCGCCATGAAACGACGATCGATCCAGTCTTTCCAGCGCCAGACCCAAGCACCGGCTGCAAACAACGGGCCGCGCGAGGCAACCGCCTTTACGTCACCCGTGCCGATGAGGGCCAGCCAGGACCGCTGGGGACGGTAGGGCCGCAGCGGCTGCCCCTGCAGGCTGCGGCACAGGTTGTCGTAAAGCGCCGGGCCCTGCCGCACCGCAAAGACACCGGCTTTTTCAGCGAAGTTATTGGGCAGGCTGGCGATATCGCCGGCCGCAAACACCCGCTCATCACTGACGCTCTGCAGATGCTCATTGACCACAATGAAGCCCGCATCGTCCAAGGCCAAACCGGTCGATTGCAACCAGGGTGCCCCGGCGGCGTGCGTGACCCAGACCACCTCATCGGCATCGAAGACCTGGCCGCTGGCCGTCTGCAGGCAGCCGGCCCAGACCTGGGTCACAGCCTGGCCCAGATGCACCTTCACGCCGCGCTGGCCCAGCAGACGCTCGAAGTAGCGTCGGACCCGGGCATTGTGGGTGGGCAAAATCTGCGGCGCGCTGCTGTAGAGGTCAAACTGCAGTTGCGAGGCATCGCGACCGAGCTGCTGCAGTTGGCGGTGCAGGCGGGCCTGCATGGACAGCACCAGCTCCACGCCGCCCGCACCGGCTCCCACTACGGCCAGCCGCATGCGGCCGGACCGCGCCTGCACCCGCTCGAGCAGAGCCAGCCAATGCTGATTGAAAAGATCGATGGGCTTGACCGGGACCGCATGGGCCCGCGCACCGGGTACCTCCAGGGCCGGGGTGGCGCCGATGTTGATGGACAGGCGGTCGTAGCGCACCGGCGGTCGGCCCTCGCACAGAACCTGCTGCTGACCGCGATCGACTCCGGTGACCTCGGCGCGAAAGAACCGGGCACCGGCGGCCTGGGCCAGCCGACGCAGATCTATGTGTACCTGATCAAAGCGGTACAGGCCGGCCACATAGCCCGGCAGCATGCCCGAATAGGGGGTGTGGGTGTCTCGGCAAATCAGGGTCAGGCGCACGCCGGGCAGAGGCCGCATGGCCCAACGCCGCAGCATCACAGCGTGGCTGTGCCCACCGCCCACCAGGACGATGTCGCGTAAGACAGCTTGATCGGATCGATGCATCGGCATGCGAGATGGCGCCGTGATTGTCACTCCGATCGCC
>CAZCSD010000031.1:5706-29492 GCA_964501235.1 uncultured Polaromonas sp.
GGGCCGCAAGGGCACAGCTCCCGGTCGCTTAGCGGCGCCGCCAGGCATGCCAGCGCGCAAGCCATCGGACAGCCCAGGCGGGTTGATGGGCGCGCCGATGGGCGCTGGCCGCAAGCCGGGCCACTTCGGACAACGTGGGATAAGCATAGACACCGGCCAATATCTTCTTGAGGCCCAGTCCATGGTTCATGGCCAGGGTGAACGGCGACAAGAGCTCCCCAGCCTGAGCGCCTACGATGGACACACCCAGCAAGCGGTCACTGCCCGCGCTGGTGATCAGCTCGATGAAACCCGTGCGCCGATCGTCAATGATCGCCCGGTCCAGTTCAGCCAGATCCACCCGGGTGACCTGGGGGTCCAGCCTTTGCTGCTGGGCTTGCTGCAGGGTGTGGCCGACCCGCGCGATTTCAGGGTCCATGAAGATCACCTGCGGAATCAGCGTGCGGTGAGGACGCAAAGGCCACAGGCCCTGCAAGGCATTGACCGTCGCATGCCAGCCCTGATGCGCTGCTGCGTGGGTCAGCTGCCGCCCGCCCGTCACGTCACCGGCGGCAAAAATGCCCGGAAGGGCGGTTTCCAGGGTTTCATCCACATCGAGGGATTCCAGGCCCAGTTCCTCCAGGCCCATCCCCCGCCAGCGCGGCTTGCGACCGACGGCCAAAATCATCAGGTCAAAGTCGGCCCACACCTGGCCCTCTGGCGTCTGCAATTGAGCCCTAAAGCCAGCACCCGGATCGGCCGCCTCGCATTGGAGCAACTGGCTGTCGAGCCACACACGCACACCGTCCGCCCACAGAGCGTCTTGGGCCATCTGGCTGATCGCCGGACCCTCTCGCGCCAACAGTCGGGGGCCCTGCTCGACCAGGGTGACCGCCGAGCCCAGCCGCGCCATAGCCTGCGAGAGTTCGCAGCCCATGGCGCCGCCACCCAGGACCAAAATACGATCGGGCCTTGCGGGCAAGCGGGCCAGATGGTCCCACAAGGTATCGCTGGTTAGCGCACAGACCTGATCCAAACCGGGCAGGTCGGGCCGAATCGGCTCGGATCCAGTGGCCAGCACGATCGCCCGCGTGGTCACGCGCTCGGTGCCCTGCGCACCGTTGATTTCGACCGTCCAGGGATTGATCACCCGCGCCCGACCGATGCGCACATCGACCCCCAGCTCGGTGTAGCGCTGCACGCTGTCATGCGGCTCGATGGTGGCGATGACCTCTTGCAGTCGCTTCATCAGCGCCGGCCAGTCCAGCTGCAGAGGCGCTCCTCGCAGGCCGTGGCGATGCGCCTGCCGGCTTTGCTCCATGCGCCGGGCCGCCTCGATCAGGGTCTTACTGGGCACGCAGCCCCGGTAGAGACAGTCGCCACCGGGTCGCTCGGCCTCAACCAGGGTCACCCGGGCCTGCAGCGCGCGCGCCATGTAGGCGCTGACCAATCCCGCAGCCCCCGCGCCAATGACGACCAGGTTGCGATCGAAGCGGCGCGGCCTCTCGGCCCGCCAGCGCCGGAGAGCCCGCCGGCGTGCCCACCGGGGCAGTACGCCACGCGCGGCCAGGGGCAGCATGGCCAGCAGAATCAAGGCCAGCAAAAGATCAGCAGACCAGATGCCGTCGGCTGCAGAGGCCAGGGTGCGCCCGGCATTGACGTAGATCACCGTGGCTGGCAGCATGCCGAGCATCGAGACAGTGGCAAACCGCAAGAACGACATGCGGCTCAATCCCACCGCGAGGTTGACCGCAAAAAAGGGCAGCACCGGCAGCAGCCGCATCGACAGCAGGTAAAAGCTGCCATCGCGCGCCATGCCACGCTCGAATGCGGCATGCCAGGGGCCCAGTTGCCGGCGGGCCCAGTCGCCCAGGAAATAGCGCGCCAGACCCATGGCCAGGGTCGCCCCCAGCGTGGCTGCACAAAGCGCCAGCGCCGTGCCCAGACCAAGACCAAAGAGCGCTCCGCCGGCCAACGTGAGTACGGCCGCAAAGGGCAGAGACAAGGCTGCCATCGTGACATACAAAGCCAGGTAGGCGAGCGCCGACTGCCAAAGATGGCGCTGCGTCCATTGAGCCAGCGCCTGCTGCTGTTCGAGCAGGGTCTGCAGCGACAGGTGCTCGTGGCCCCAGAAGCCAAGGCTCCCGATCAGTACAACAAGACCGAGCCCCTGCGGCCATCGCGGCCGGCGGTAAGCCTGAGGCACTCGGGATTCGGAAGTGGGGTTCACAGGTTCAGTCGGCAGAGACAGCGAAGGGGAATGTAGCACCGGAGTTGGACGGCCCGACCTCGTTTAAACGCCACCCGAGAACCTCGCCCACGGATGAGCTGTTCAAATCAATAAAGGTCGCTGTACGATAAATCCGGAACCAAGCGCTGAAGAGCGCCATCGCTCAGCCCCACCCCCTTGCACCTTGCCATGCCCACCGTTCAAACGCCACCCCCGACCCCAGATGCGGCTGACGACCGTCGATGTGAAGAGGCTGCGCGCTACGCAGTGATACGCCGGATAGCGCCGACACTGCGTCATCACATGGACGGCGAGTTCCAGCCTCTGGCCCTCCTGGCCGCTTTGGTCGAGAGGAATCTGAAGGCCGGTGCCATCGACAAGGCCACCGAAAACAGCCTGAACTTGGGTCTGCAATCGCGACTGGCACACCGGCGCTGCGCAGCGCTGCTCGATTGGGCCATGATGAGCGCCGCTGCGCCAAGCCCGGCCAGCCAGGCGTTGTATGACTGTGCGCGTCTGCTTGGCGCCGCCCTGAGTTTGCGCGGCTTCGATCTGAAGCTGCATGACCACGACCTGTCCATGCCTGTAGGCCCAGGCCTGTGGCGCGGCCTGCTGCCCGCGGCCCTGCTCTACCTGAGCGATCAGGCGCAGACGCCCGGCCGACTGCATCTGCGATCGCAGACCGATGCGGCTCAGGCCCTGATCGATATTCGCATCGAGGACACACAGTCTGCCGCCCGCATGCCAGCGCCTGAGCGTCCGATCCGCTGGGGCGATGTATGCGCCCTGGCCCAGGCTGAGGGCTGGGGTCTGCAGGTGCTGCCCGATGGACTGCAGCTGTCGATGGAAATAGGCAGCCGGGCTCAAACCGAACGGTCGGGCGGCGGCAAGCGATAACTCGCCGGGGTGCGGCTGAGTTTGATGGGCGAGGCCACGCCGCGGTAACTGCCGATTTCCACCACCATGCCACGATGGTGCGTGTGCGGATCGGCCAGTGCCGAGGCCACGTTCTGGATCGGGGCGCAGGGCACGCCCTGGCGTACCAGGCGATCGGCCAGGGGCTTGCATTCAAAGCGCGAGAGTGCCGCCTCCAGGCGCTCCTTGAGCGCCGCGCGGTGCGCCGAGCGCTGGCTGTTGGTCTTGAAGCGCTCATCGCCGGGCAATTCCTCGGCCCCGATGAGCTTGCACAAAATGGCGAACTGCTTGTCGTTGCCCACGGCGAGAAAAATTTTTTCGGTGGCTGTGGCGAAGGTGTCGTAGGGCGTGATATTGGGGTGCGCATTGCCACTGCGCCCTGGAATGCGGCCGTCCATCAGGTGATTAGCCGCGTGCGGATGCAGCAGCGACAAGCCGGCGTCATAAAGCGCCACCTCCAGGTACTGACCCTGAGTGCTGCGTCCGCGCTCGATCAGGGCAAAAGCGATACCCACCGCCGCGTTGAGGCCGGTGACCATATCCACCACCGGCAGGCCGACGCGCAGCGGCTCTCCCCCGCGAGCATCGGGCTCGCCATTGACGCTCATGATGCCGGCCAGCGCCTGGATGGCCGCGTCGTAGCCCGGCAGCGCACCCATAGGGCCGTCGGCCCCAAAGCCGGTAATGCGGCAGTACACCAAGCGGGGGAAGCGCGCCTGCAGCTGCGCCGGGCCCAGACCCCACTTTTCCATGGTGCCGGTCTTGAAGTTCTCCACCAAGACATCGGCATCGCGCAGCAGATCGAGCAGAGCCTGACGCTCGGCCGGATCGCTCAGGTCCATGGTGCAAGCGCGCTTGTTGCGATTGAGCCCGTAAAAATACGACGCGGTGCCCTTGGCATCAAAGGGCGGGCCCCAGCCCCGGGTTTCGTCGCCCACCGGCGGCTCGATCTTGAGCACATCGGCGCCATGATCGGCCAGGATTTGCGTGCAATAGGGTCCGGCCAGCACACGCGAGAGGTCGATGACGCGCAGGCCCTCAAGGCTGCCCAGCGCCGGGGGCAGGGCCACAGGTGAATTCATGATCGGTGGTTCTCCAGGTGCTCACGCAAAGCCAGCAAACACGCCTCGTTGGCATCGGTCATCAGCCAGTGACTGGCCTCGGGCAGCTCGACCAGCTTGGCCGCTGGCAAGCGCGAGGCGATCAGGCGGGCGTTGGCTGGGGGAATCAATGCGTCCTGCAAACCGTGCAAGACCAGGGTCGGCGCAGTCACTTGGGGCAAATTGGGATAAGCGGCCCAATAAATCAGGCCATAAAGCTGGGCCTGGTAATCGCGGGCGCCAGGCTGATTGGCCAGACGCACCAGCGCATCCTCCTCAAACAGGGCGTCGGGTGTACCGCTCCCGTAGGTGTGCGGCCGCATGCGTCGCAAACTCTCTTCAGCGGACATCCGGGCCTTGGCAAAAAGCAGTTGACGAACTGGCGCGGCGGCCTGAATCGCCCAGGGTCCTCCGGGGTGAGTGCCGATCAGACTGAGCGATCGAAGGCGCTGGGGAAAGTCGATCGCAAACTGCTGCGCGATCATGCCGCCCATGGAAAAACCCACAACATGCGCCCGGTCCTCACCGGCCGCATCCAGCACGGCAGCAACATCGGCCGCCATCACCTCTACCCGGTGAACCAGCGCAAGCGGCGCACGCGTCTGACCGCTGCCCCGGTTGTCCAGCAAAATCACCCGATGCGTACGCGCCAGCTTCGGCGCCACCCGAAACCACAGGGCCGAGCTACAACCCAAGCCCATGACCAGCACCACCGGTTCGCCCTTGCCCAGGGAGTTCCAGTAGATGCGGGCATCGGGGCGATCGGCGAAAGCCATCAGACGTGTCGACCGTCGCGGGCGACGGCGCTGCAAGCGGGCATCAGTTGAACTGCGTCACGAACTTGGTGTTGAGATAGCCATCGAAGGTCTCCACTCCGCCCTCGCTGCCCATACCGCTGTCGTTGATGCCGCCAAAAGGCGTCTCGGCCAGCGCCAGGCCGAGATGGTTAATGGAGACCATGCCCGCGGCCAGACCCGTGCTGAGCAAGTGGGCGTTGCGATTGGACTGGGTGTAGACATACGAAGCCAGGCCGTAGGGCAGGCTGTTGGCACGCGCGAGCACTTCATCGACCGTCTTGAAACGCACCAGTCCGGCCACCGGACCGAAGGGTTCCTCGTTGAGCAAGCGGGCGGTCTCGGGCAGGTCGGCAATGACGGTGGGCGCAAAGAAATGGCCCAAACCTGGAACCGGCGCGCCGCCCAGCAAGACGCTGGCGCCGCGCTCCCGGGCATCGTCCACAAAGCCCGCAACCGCAGCGACCCGACGCTTTTGCGCCAGCGGGCCCATCTGCGTGCCTTCGGCCAGACCATCGCCGACCTTGAGCGCCCCGGTCTTAGCCACAAAGCCAGCGACGAAGCGATCGTAGATACCCTCTTGCACATAAAAGCGGGTCGGCGAAATGCAGACCTGGCCGGCATTGCGGAACTTGAAGGCCACCAGGGACTTGACCGCTTGATCCACATCCGCGTCATCACACACGATCACCGGCGCATGACCTCCAAGCTCCATGGTGCAGCGCTTCATCTGCGAGGCAGCCTTGGCCGCCAGCATCTTGCCCACCGCCGTTGAACCGGTGAAGGTGATCTTGCGCACGATGGGGCTGCCCAGCAGATGATCGGAGACTTCGGAGGGCACGCCCCAGACAATGTTGAGCACCCCCTTGGGCAGACCGGCGTCATGAAAAATCTGGGCCAGCGCCACGACCGCACTGGGCGCATCTTCAGGTCCCTTGAGAATGACGCTGCAGCCCGCGCCGATGGCCGCCGATACCTTGCGAACGGCCTGGCTGAATGGAAAATTCCAGGGCGAGAAGGCAGCCACCACGCCCACCGGCTCGCGCAGCACCGTCTGACGCACAGCCGGATTGCGCGCCGGAATCACCCGGCCGTAAATGCGCCGGCACTCTTCGGCATGCCATTCGGCATGCTCGCCGCAGGAGAGAACCTCTCCCGTACTTTCAGCTAACGGCTTGCCCTGGTCCAGGGTGATGCCGCGACCGATCTCGGCAGCGCGCTCACGCATAAGCTCACCGGCGCGGCGCAGTACCTTGCTGCGCTCGAGCGGCGAACTCTTCTTCCAGGTCTCGAAGGCCCGGGCGGCAGCGGCCAGGGCCCGGTCCAGGTCCTCGGGCGTGGCATGGGGCAGCTTGCCCACCACCTGCTCGGTGGCCGGGTTGAGGATGTCCTGCTCCTTGCGTCCGCCGCCGTGGATGAATTCACCGTCGATGTAAAGGCTCAGTTGTGGATAGCTCACTTGAATAGTCCCCAAAAAATAGGCGCAAGGATAAACCAGTGCGCGGGCCCGCCCCGGCGCGCTGGACTCAAGGCACCAGCACGGTACGACCCACCACCCGACCGTGATGCAAGTCCTGCAGCGCCGCGTTGGCCTGTTCCATCGGCCTGCGGGTGACCGGAATCGCCCGCATGCCGGTACGCCTGACCAGCGCCACCAGCTCCTCAAGCTCGGCCAGAGTGCCCACGTAGCTGCCCTGCAGCGTCAGCGGCCGCATCGGGATGACAGGCAGAGAGACGGTCAGATCTCCCCCCATCAGGCCGCAAATCACGATATGCCCGCCGCGGGCCGCACAGCCCATGGCCAGCGTCACCGTGGGAGTGGCACCGACCAGATCGAGCACCGCGCGCGCTCCGCCACCGGTCGCTTGCTGAATCTGCGCCACGGCATCGGTGGCCTTGGCATCGATGACCTGTAGCGCGCCTGCAGCCAAAGCGGCTTGGCGCTTGGCCGGATCGAGATCGACCACGATCGCGCCCTTGCCGCCCAGAGCCTTGAGCACCTCGATGGCCATCAGACCGAGCCCACCGGCTCCAATGATGACCACGGGATCGCTGACGATGCGATCGCCAAATTTTTTCAGGGCGCTGAAGGTGGTGACACCAGCGCAGGCCAGGGGCGCGGCCTGCGCGACATCGAGCCCCTCAATATCGACCAAATAACGCGGATGAGGCACGATCACGTAGTCGGCAAATCCGCCGGGGCGCGCTACGCCCAAGGCCTGGGGCTTGCTGCAGATGTTTTCTTCGCCTCTGAGGCAAGCGGGACACTGACCGCAGCCGATCCAGGGATGAACCAGAGCCACCCGCCCCATGCGTGCCTGATCGGCCGGTGCCTGCGGGCCTGCGGCCACCACCTCGCCGACGATCTCATGGCTGAGCGTCAGGGGCGGCTTGATACCGCGCTCGGCCAGCGTCAGCTTTTTGCCGCCCCCCATGTCATAGTGGCCTTCCCACAGATGCAGGTCGGTGTGACAGACGCCCGCGGCCTGCACCCGCAGCAGGACCTCGGTGCCCTGGGGCTCAGGCGTGGGCCGGTCTATCGGCTCCAGGGGCTGTCCGTGATGAAGTACGCAGTAGCAACGCATGGAGGTTCCTTGTTGGGGTGGGGAAAAACCGTTCGGGATTCGAATGAGTCGGTCCAGGGTGCAGGGCGGTCGGGCAGTGGGCTCAAACCGACCGGGGGGAGAGCCAGGCGTCGAGCGCAGGCCACATGCGCAACTCGGCGCCGCGCCCGGCCACCAAGCCAACATGACCGCCCTTGATGATCAGCTCCTGCTTGTCGCAGCTGCCCACTCGCTGCACCAGGTCGCGCGAAGAACCATAAGGGGTAATGTGATCGTCCTGCGCCAACAGATGCAGCAGGGGTGCCTCAATGGCCGCCAGATCCACAGTGCGTCCGCCCAGGCTCCAGGTGCCGCGAACCAGAGCGTTACCACGCAGAAAGTCGCGCACCATCTGACGAAAAACGCCACCAGGAAAAGGGACGTTGTCGGTCTCCCAGCGGCCCATGCGCATATGGCTGCGCACCACATCCGTCCGATCGGCCTGATTGAGCAGATTGAGCGCCCCGGCCACCTTGCCCAGGGGACGCAGCGCGCGCAGGGCGTTTTGCACCCACTCGGCCGGCACGTTGCCATGCCGGGCCAGCAGGGCCTCTTCGTCGAAGTTCGGACCCATCCAGGCCTTGAGCGATTGCAGCCCGTCGCTGTTGACCGGTGCGGCCATGCACACCAAATTCTTCAGCGGTGCACGGCGGCCGGCCAGGGCCGCCCACAGCACGGCCAACAGCCCCCCGATGCAGTAACCGATGATCGAGACTTCCTTCTGCCCGCTGTGACGCAGCACCTGGTTCACACAGGCCGGCAGGCGGTCGAGCACATGGTCTTCGAGGCAGAGGTTCTGGTGCTCCTTGCGCGGGCGGCCCCACTCGATCATGTAGACATCAAAGCCGCGCTTGAGCAGGAACTCCACCATGCTCTGGCCGGGCACCAGATCGAGGATGTAGGGCTGATTGACCAGCGAAGTCACTATCAGTACGGGCACCCGGTAAACGCTGTCGCACTGCGGCCTGAAGTGATGCAGCTTGAGCGTGCCCTGTGTGTAGACGGTGTCCTTCGGGGTCACCCCCAGCGGCCCGCTCAGAGCGGCCAGATCAGCAGCCGGTATACCCATGCGTTCGAGCGTGCGCTGCACTGAATTGGGCAGAACACCGGAGGCAGACGCAGCAGCAGAGGCGGGGCGCATCTGGTTCAGGCCTTCTTGGCAGGCCGGCGCGTGCGGCTGGGGCGGACGGCTTGGACATCCGCAGCGAGCGCCGGACTTGTTGCAGCCAGGGCCAGTCGCAAATCGGACAGCGCCGCAGCCACCTGGGCCAGGCCGTCTTCCAGCCGCCCCATGCGCTCATCGAGCGCCTCCAGGTCGCTACGCGAAGGCAGGTTCAGCCAGGCCAGACTGGCCTGCGCGTATTCGACAAACTGGCGGTGTACGAGCTGCACCTCGCTGAGCTGGCGATTGAGCGGCTCTGCGACCCTCGGATCCTTGAGCAACTGCGTCAGCGCCTCGCTCCACTGTGACTCGCACTGAACAAACCAGTTGCGCCAGATCTGAGTCGGGCTCAAGTCATTGAAATCATGAGAGGACATGGGAGCTCCTGAAGGAAGGAAGACGGGGCCCGTGGCTCAAGCCTTGAGGATGGTGCGGCCGCGAATGCGCCCGGCCCGCAGGTCGTCCAGCGCCGACGTGGCTGTCTCCAGCGCCTGTGTGCTCAGCGGCAGATCGGGGAGAACGCCGGAGCGGGCGATGGCCATGAGCTCCTGCATTTCCTGCAGACTGCCCACATACGAGCCGGTGACACTGACTGCCTTCATGGACACCATGGCCGGAACAATGGGGGTAGAGCCTCCGAACAGACCCACACAGACCATCTTGCCGGCCTTGCGCAGGGCATTGAAGCCAAAATTGAAGGTGGCCGCTGCGCCCACAAAGTCGATCACCGCGGCCATACCGCCGGTGGCCTTGATGAGAGCCTTCAAGGCCCCGTCCGCCTCGGGGTCGATCAACTCGCCAGCGCCCGCCTGACGGGCCAGTTCCCACTTGCTTTGATCGCGTTCAACCACGATGGGCGCGGCCTCGAACATCTGCCGCGCCAGACGAATACCGGACAAGCCCACCCCACCGGCGCCAATGATCAGCAGCCGGTCCTTGGGGCCCAGCGGGCCCGCTTTCTTGAGGGCGCTGTAGGCGGTCAGGCCAGAACAGGCGTAGGTGCAGGCCTGCTCCTGCGCCAAAGGGCCGTAATCCAGAAGATAACGCGGATGCGGCACCACCGTATGGGTTGAAAAGCCGCCATCGCGGTGAATGCCCAGGGCCCGGGGGCTGTTGCACAAGTGCTCCTGGCTGCTCTGGCACAGCGAGCAACTGCCGCAGCCGATCCATGGGAAAACCACCCGAAGGTCTCCCACCTGCACGCCGTGGGCGTCCGGACCGACGGCCACCACCGTACCGGCAATCTCGTGACCGAGTGTGCGCGGCGGCTGCACGGTGCGGGTCATGTCGAGCTTGATCTCGTTGCCCAAGTCGAAGTAACCATCATGCAAGTGCACGTCACTGTGGCAGAGGCCGCAACTACCCACCCGGATCACCACCTCGGTGCCCTGAGCAGGGGGCACATCGCGCAGAACCTGCGCCAAAGGCCGGCCGAATGCCTCGACCTGATAACTGACCATGGACATGATGTCTCCTTCTGGATCAGCAGCGGCTGAGTTGACAGGCTGCTGAAAATGCAAAATGTTTCTTATTTCCGGAGAATTTGATCTTTTTGAGGATTAATTAAGGCATTATAAATCATGCGCAGAGGAGAGTCAAGCATTATATTGCCTATTGCCGTCGCTGCGACCAGAGGCGGGGGGCGCCCGTTCTGCCGACCTAAGCTCCAAACTCCCTCTGAGGGCCCTGCCCAACACCACGCAGCCATGCAGGCGGTCCGGGGTGTGGGTGGGGGCCGATTTCTGCTTGCAGCATGAGGCTCCCATTCATGCCCCGGACCGCCCGACCACGAAGGTGCTGGTACTGCCGCGACCCCAGGCCATCGCACGGCTGACGGCAGTAGAAGGTGGCGAGGCGCCCGGGCGCACATTCTGCCGACCTAAGCTCCAAACTCCCTCTGAGGGCCCTGCCCAACACCACGCAGCCATGCAGGCGGTCCGGGGTGTGGGTGGGGGCCGATTTCTGCTCGCAGCATGAGGCCCCCATCCATGCCCCGGAACGCCCGGCCACGAATGTGCTGGCACTGCTCTGCTCCCCGCCACCCTGTGCAAACGCTATTGCTGCACCAGCCTCAGAGTCGGGCACACCACAAGGCCGGAGCGCACGCGCTGACCGCCCGCGCGCCTACGTCTTACCGATTTCAAGCCTATAGGCCGCCGCCGCGCCCGCCGGCTCGGGCCACAAGGTCCAGCGACTCTTGTGAAAGTCAGCCACGGCCGGCCGGTGGGCGATCGAGATCAGAGCGCCGCCGCGACTCTGGGTCAGCTCGATCAGTCGGGCATAGAGGGTGCGCTCGGCCTGCGGGTCAAGCGCGCTGGTGGCCTCATCGGCGAAAACCCAGCGCGGCTCTTTGAGCAGCACACGAGCGATCGCCAGACGCTGCTGTTCACCGCCCGATAGCTTTTGGGTCCAGGCGTCTTCCTCATCGAGTCGGCTCACCAGTTGCGGCAGCAGGGCCTGCTGCAAGGCCTGTGCAAGCTGCGTGTCGGTGTAGCGGGCGGCCGACTCCGGGTACGACAGCGCCTCACGCAAACGGCCATCAGGAAAATACGGCCGCTGCGGAATGAACATCACATCGGCCGGCATCTGCGCCCGGCCGCCCGCATACGGCCAGATGCCTGCCAGGGCTCTGAACAGGGTGGACTTGCCACTGCCCGAAGGTCCCTGCAGCAGCACGCTGTCGCCGCCCTGCACCTGTACGTTCAAACCGGAGAGCAAGGTGCGTCCACTGGGCAGGGCGAGCTCGAGATCGTGCGTTTGCATGGGCCCACCCGGATCGGCCGTTGTACGCACCAGGCTCTCGACTGCTGCCTGCTGCCCGCTCATGTGGGCCTCAAAACTGGTCAAACGGTCAGTGGTGGCGCGCCAGGCGGCCAGGGCCGGATAGTTGTCGACAAACCAGCTCAAGGCGTCCTGAACGCGGCCAAAGGCCGAGGCGATTTGCATGAGCTGGCCCAGAGCGATGGCGCCGCTGAAAAACCGCGGCGCCGCCACGATGAAGGGGAAAACCACAGCCGCCTGACCAAAGAAGTTGGTGAACCACAACAGGTTTTTTTGCTTGCGCATGAGGGTGAGGTAATTGCCCAGCACCCGCGAGAAGCGCAGGTCCAGATGCGTGCGCTCGACCCTCTGGCCTGCATCCAGAGCGATCGATTCGCTGTACTCGCGCACCCGCACCAGGTGATGCCGGAAGTCAGCCTCGTAGCGCTGTTGCATAAAGTTCAGCGCAATCTGCGGCCGCCCGATGTAGTGGGTGATTGCGCTGCCCACCAGACAATAGAGTACCGCCATCCAGACCATGAAGCCCTCGATGGTGTAGGTCTCACCCCCCAAGCTGAAGCTCAAAGGCCCCGACAGGCTCCAAAGAATCCCGACAAAACTCAGCAACGTCACCACTGCGTTGAGCAGCCCCATGCTCAAAGACACGGTGTAGCTGGTGAAAAGGTTCAGGTCCTCCTGTAAGCGCTGATCCGGGTTGTCAGGTGCGGCCGATTCGCTGGCATAGCGGGCCAACTCCATCTGATAGAACCGGTGGCCGTCCAACCATCGCTCCAAGTAGTGCTGCGTCATCCAGGCGCGCCAACGAATCTGGAGCAACTGCGTCAGGTAAAAGCGATAAACAGCAACCAGGATAAAACCGAAAGCCAGGTAGCTAAAGCGCAGCAATTCGCGCCAGAAGACGGCCTCGTCCCTGTCCTGCAGCGCGTCGTAGAAGAGGCGGTTCCAGTCGTTGATGAGCACCAGCATGTAGACCGCAGCCAGATTGAGGGCCACGATAGCGGCCAACAGGCCGCGCGCCTGCCAGCGATGCTCAGATCGGAAATAGGGCAGGGTCAGCGCCCAGACGCGCTGGATAAAAAGCTTGAAGTCGTGGAGTTTGCGGGGCATAGGTCGAGCAGGCCAGATCAGGAAAATCCCGATCGTAGCGACCCCGGGGCCCAACCGCGGGTAGCCCGTCGGTCCGAGGGGCCACGGCTCTACGTCCCCGTGGCTGGAACCCCGCCGAATTGCCCCCGCCTCAGACGAGCGCCAGACTCTTTTCGCGCCAGCGCAGGATCAGCAAGGCCACCACGCCACTGACCATCAGCCACATGGACACATGAATGGCTTTCTGGCTGATGGCGTAGGTGATGCTCGAGTAGGTCAGCCAGGCACAGGCGGCACAAAACACGAGGGGCAGCAAGGGGTAGAGGGGCACCTTGAACGGCCGCTCGGTTTGTCCGTCGGTCTGCCGCAGCCAGATCACCGACACCCCGACGAGGAACAGGAAGCCCCAGAAGACCGGCGCGGTAAATTCAACCATGGCCGAGAACCCATCGGCCTCCTGCGTGCCGAGCAAGATCAAGGCGATGCTGATCAGGCCCTGCATCCAGAGCGCCGGCTTGGGGCTGCCGATCTGCGACTGCCACTGGCCCAAGCCCTTGAGGGCACGCCAGTCGCGACCCACCGCGAAATTGGTGCGCGCCCCCACAATCATGGTGGCGTTGATGCTGGTCAGGGCGGCGATGGCCACGAACAAACCCAAGGCCTTGTGGGCCCAGGGCCCGAAGGCCAGGCCCAGGAGGTCGGAGGCGGCCGTCTTGCTGGTGCTCAGGCCCTTGAGGCCCAGGCCCATCAGCAAGGCCAGATTGACCAGCAGATAGATGGCGGTCAGCGCTGCCATGCTGGCCACAATCACCCAGACCATGGTGCGCGGTCCACCGCGCACTTCGGCCGACACATAGGCCGACTCGTTCCAGCCGCCAAAAGTCAGCAGCACGAACACCAGGCACAAGCCCCACTGGGCCGGCGCCGGCGCCTTCACAAACCACTCGATCACCCCCGAGGCGGGCGCATCGACCCAGAAGCCCGCGACGATGACCGCCAGCAAACCGAACACTTCCAGCGCAGTGAGCAGCGCCTGCACCCGCGAGGACGCGTGGATGCCAATCAGGTTGATGGCCGTCAAGCCCACGACGATGGCCAGGGCCCAAATGGCGCTGGAATACGCGCCCAGCGACACCAGGGTGCTCATGTAATCGCCGAAGACAAAGGCCAGCAAGGCGATCGAGCCGGTGTTGATGATGGTGGCACGCGACCAGGCATACATGAAGGACAAATCGCGTCCAAAGGCACGCTGCAGGAAATGGTAGTCGCCGCCGGCGTGCGGGTAGGCGGTGCACAGCTCGGCGTAGCACAAGGCCCCGGCGATCGAAATCAAGGCACCCACCAGCCAGAGCACCAAGGCCCAGCCGGCGTCTCCACTGATGCCGGCCACCAGGGAAGGCGTCTTGAAAATACCCGCCCCGATGACAATGCCGACGATCAGGGTGATGGCGGCAAAGGGGTGCAACAGGCGCAGCGGTTGCGCCTGGCTGTTATCGAGCGAACTCATGGGGCAAGGCCTTTCCTGTTCAAGATTGCTCAATCAAAGCCGTGTCGCCTCGACCGACACCTGCGAGCCCGAGGTCGAGACAGTGCCGGTGATACGGTTGCCCGCCACCCTTCCGGTGAAACTGTGAACCACCCGATCAGGGGTGCTGAACTGGAAGGAAATCTCCTCGCCGCGCAGCTTGGCACCCAGCAAGGGCAAGGGAACGCTGGCGCGGGTGAGCGAGCCGCCGATGTTCTGGTAGGTCTGACGCAGGCTCATGCGCACCGGTCCGCCATCGAGGCCGGTCATCATCCAGTCGCCCTCGACCTGGGCCGGCACGATCCAGAAATAGCCGCGGGCAAATTCATGATTCATGGTCTCATCGGGTTCCCAGTCCCCCATGGTGAAGGCGTGAGAGACGACACGGGTGCCCGGCTTCATCTTGAGCAAGGTCGGACGCAGCCGCAGGTTGAGGTCGGGCAAGAGATAGAGCGTCACCACGGTGGCCGAGCTGAAGTTCTCGACAAAAATATCGCCGGTGATGATGCGCACCTTGTCGGTCATGCCGGCCTCTTTGACCTTGCAGCGGGCATAGTCGGCCATCTTGGGGTTGTATTCAATGCCCACCGACTGCGCGCCGAACTTGCGGGCCGCAGTGATGGCAATGATGCCGTCACCGGCCCCCAGATCAAACACCCGATCCTGCGCCGTGACCTTGGCAGCGGTGAGCATTTTTTCGATCAGCCCCTCCGGCGTGGGAATCCAGATGACGTCCTTGCCCGCCTGACCGCGCGTGGGCGCGAGTTCCTTGCACGGATCGGCCCAGGCCGAGCCCAGGGCCATAAAACCCGCCAGCACGGGGACCATCAATTGACGCAAAGCGATCACGTTCGACTCCTGTTAAAGAAATTGTGTTTGGTAAGCGTAATCCGCAAGCAAAAGCTGCCCGGAGATTGACCCCCGCGCAATTTAAAAGATTTCAGCCCTCAGGCATAGCCGTGAAAGCAATATCCTCAAAGACAAGGACTAAGGATTAACCCTTGATCTTGCGATTTAGGGCGAAACCTGTCACCCAGCGGCTCGCACAGCCAGCCCGCTGAGTCGATAGGGGTGGATACGGGTCGATACGGGTCGAACGGCCGGCCCGGAGGGCCGGCCCAGGGGATCAATAGGTTTCCAGATGCAGGCGGCCCTGCCGCTTGAGGTCACCGGCCAGGCTGGTCCAGTCCAGGCCCGCATTCTCGGCTACCTCGCGCAGCGCCAGCACCACGCCCTCTTCCATGCTCTTGAGGCCGCAGACATAGAAATAGGTGTTGACATCCTTGAGCAAGGCCACCAGATCAGCGGCGCGCTCGCGCATCACGTCCTGCACATATTTCTTGGGCTGGCCCACCGTGCGGGAAAAGGCGAAATTGACGTCAATGAAGTCCTTGGGCAGGTTCTGCAGGGGGCCGAAATAGGGCAATTCTTGCTGGGTGCGCGCACCAAAGAAGAGTATCAGCTTGCCGCCCTCGAACTTGCCCGAAGACCGCAGGCGTCTGCGCCACTCGGTCATGGCCCGCATGGGAGCCGAACCGGTGCCGGTGCAGATCATGACGATGTTGGAGCGGGGATGGTTGGGCATCAGGAAGCTCGCGCCAAAAGGCCCGATCACTTGCACCTTGTCCCCCACCTGAAGGTCACACATGTAGTTGGAGGCCACGCCGCGCACCGGTCGGCCCTGATGGTCCTCGAGCACGCGCTTGATGGTCAGCGAGATATTGTTGTAGCCTGGCCGCTCGCCATTGCGAGGGCTGGCAATCGAATACTGACGGGCGTGGTGGGGCCGGCCCTTGTCGTCGCTGCCCGGGGCAATCACGCCGATCGATTGGCCCTCAAGGACCGGAAAAGGCATGGCTCCGAAGTCGAGCACGATGTGATGGGTGTCATAGTCCTTGCCCACTTCGGTGACGCGAACATTGCCGGTGACGGTGGCGGTGATGGTTTTTTCGGCCGCTTTGGGGCCATAGAGATTGGTATAGGCATGGGCCGCCGACCAGGGGGGCTGGCTGGCGCCATACTGCGCCGAGTTGAAGCTGCCCTGGGCCTGCGCGACCTCCACAGCCGCTTGGGCCGATGGCGCCTGTGCTGGCGCCTCAGAGGCTCCCCCCTGCGCCAATTGCTCACCGCTGAGCTCGGGGGGCAAGGTGTCCCAGCCGAGCTGCTCCTCGACGCTGTAGGCGCGGACCTTGGGCATCTGGCGCCAGTTGTCTATGGAGCCGGTCGGGCACGGCGGTACGCAGGCCATGCACAAATTGCATTTGTCGGCATCGACCACATAGTTGCGCGAATCGTGCGTGATGGCGCCGACCGGGCAGGTGGCCTCGCAGGTGTTGCAACGGATGCAGATCTCGGGGTCGATCAAGTGCTGCTGAATAAGCACCGATTCCATAGGGGCGTTCATTGGGCGTCTCCAGTTATTTTTTATGCGGAAAGATCGTTCTCAAGAGGCTTGCGGTGATGACGCAGCCCGCGCCGTGGGGGAGTGTCGCCGCGACTGCCGCGAACGACACGCCAAGCCGCCTTCAGTTGAACCGAACGTACTCGAAGTCCACCGGCTGA
Source organism: uncultured Polaromonas sp. (assembly GCA_964501235.1). GTDB lineage: Bacteria > Pseudomonadota > Gammaproteobacteria > Burkholderiales > Burkholderiaceae_C > Polaromonas. The sequence goes on from CAZCSD010000031.1 coordinate 22,444, forward strand.
CGGTTGATACCCACGACCGGGGGAGCAATCCAGTTGGCGAACTTACCCGGCTCGACGCAGCGGCCCATCAGGCTGGCCACGTAGGCGCGATCGGCACCCGAGGGCAGCCAGTTGTCGACATTGGCCTGCCACTCTGCTTCGCTGATGACCTGGCCATCCGGGCTCACCTTGACGGCCGCCAGGGGGCCGATGTTGCGATGGAAGGCCTTGTGCGGTGCCTTGAAGCGGAAGCTGATGCCCGCTTTCTCCAGGATCTTGTTCCAGCGCTCGACGCCGGCAATCGAATCCTTGATGTAGTCGTCGCGCAGCACTTCGTTGAGGGCGTTGAGCATCGGCACTTCCTTGTCGACCAGCTGGCCGTTGCGGACCTCGAGCACGCGGTAGGTCTGACCCTTGAGCATGTGGTCGTCGTTGCGCTTGCCTTCCTCGTAGCGGCCTTTCAGGCCGGTGGAGTAGAAGGTGGCCGCATTGCTGGACTCATCGGCGCCAAACAGGTCGATGGTGACGCTGAAGTGGAAGTTGATGTAGCGCTGGATGGTCTGCAGATCGATCACGCCGGCGGCACGCAGCTTGGCCGGATCGTCGGTCTTGAGCTCATTGATCATCTGCGCCGTGCGGGTGATAACGCGGCCCACGCCGGACTCGCCCACGAACATGTGGTGCGCTTCCTCGGTCAGCATGAACTTGGTGGTGCGCGCCAGCGGGTCAAAACTCGACTCGGCCAGTGCGCAGAGCTGGAACTTGCCGTCACGGTCGGTGAAGTAGGTGAACATGAAGAAGCTCAGCCAGTCCGGCGTGGCTTCGTTGAAGGCCTGCAGGATGCGGGGGTTGTCTTCCTGGCCCGAGCGGCGCTCGAGCAGGGCCTCAGCCTCCTCCCGGCCATCGCGGCCGAAATACTTGTGCAGCAGGTAGACCATGGCCCAGAGGTGACGGCCCTCTTCCACGTTCACTTGGAACAGGTTGCGCAAGTCGTACTGGCTCGGGGCGGTCAAACCCAAGTGGCGCTGTTGCTCCACCGATGCCGGCTCGGTGTCGCCTTGCGTCACGATGATGCGGCGCAGGTTGGCGCGGTATTCACCGGGCACATCGTTCCAGACGTTCTCGCCCTTGTGGTCGCCGAAGTGGATCTTGCGATCGGCTTCGCCGGGATTCAGGAAAATGCCCCAGCGGTAATCGGGCATCTTCACATGACCGAACTGGGCCCAGCCTTGCGGATCCACACTGACGGCCGTGCGCAGGTAGACGTCGAAATTTTGCGAGCCATCGGGGCCCATGTCCTGCCACCAGGACAGGTAATTGGGTTGCCAGTGCTCCAGAGCGCGCTGCAAGGTGCGGTCTTCGCTGAGGTTGACGTTGTTCGGAATCTTTTCGCTGTAATCGATGCTCGACATGAGGTTCTCCAAAACGGTGCGTTAATCCGGTGGTGAGGATTCGGTTGCAGCGCTCCACCTCAGTCACGCTGCACAACGGGGTGGCCGGGTCGCACAGGGCGGCCCGGCCGATTCAATATCAGACGCGGTTCCAGTCGAAAGCGGCTTTGTCGCCCTTGCCGTAGACCTTGAGCGCACCCTTCTCGCCCACTGCGTTGGGACGCTGGAAGATCCAGTTCTGCCACGCCGTCAGGCGACCGAAGACGCGGGTGATCATGTTCTCCTTGCCGTTGAAGCGCAGATTGGCCTCCAGACCGGTCAGCGAGTCCGGCGACATGGAAACGCGCTCCTCTATGGCCAGGCGGGTCTCGTCAGCCCAGTCGATGTCATCGGGGTTGGCCGTCACCAGACCGACCGCGAAGGCGGCGTCGGCATCGAGGGCTTTGCCGGCCTGAGCACGGACGGCATCGAGGGCCGGCTGCTCTTCGTAGAAGCGGCGTGCCAGACGGCTCTGTCCGGTGGCCATCGGCAGCAGACCGAAATTGGCCTCACCCACGGTGATGGTCGGCGCCTGCGCAGCGTCATCGGGCAGGGCCAGCATGTAGCTGCGATCGCAGGCCAGGGCCAGCTCGAGGTAGCTGCCGGCAAAGCAGGAACCCGGCTCGATCAGGGCAAACAGGCTGCGCGAGGAGACATCGAGGCGGCTGAAGGTACGGCGCAGATAGCCGATGGTCTGACGCGCCAGCCAGTGGTCGCGGTGGGCCAACAGGAAGCTGTCCATGGCCAGCACGGCCTGGGCGTCGCCAGAAGTCTTGATCAGCCACAGGCCGATGTCGAGCTCGTTGGTGCGCATGTGCAGGATTGCATCCTCCAGCTCACGGGCCAAGGCCAGGGGGAACCACTGGTCGCCCAGGGCCTCGGCAGCAGCCATGTCGGTGGGCTGCGCGCCGGAGGGGCTCTTGACGACAAAAGTGGCCAGGCGCTTGGCGCGGTCAATCTCCACGGTCACATGGCTGTAGCGCAAGGCATCGGCCTCGACCGTGCGCTGCAGGGGCGTCAGGGCCACCGGCTTGGCGCTGTCGGGGCGCTGGCTCTTGGCGGCCAGGGCCAGGGCGCGGGCACGCACCCGCTCGCCGAAGACGGCCGGCTTGGCCGCCTCATCGACCAGGCGCCACTCAACCGCCTTCTTACCGCGCACGCCCTCCACGCTGGTGCAGAAAATATCGGCCAGATCGTGGCGCACTTTGCGCTTGTCGGTCACCCGAGTCAGGCCGCCGGTGCCGGGCAGCACGCCCAGCAGGGGCACCTCGGGCAGGCTCACCGCGCTGGCGCGGTCATCGACCAACACGATTTCATCGCAGGCCAGGGCCAGTTCATAGCCGCCGCCGGCGCAGGCACCGTTGACGGCTGCGAGGAATTTCAGTCCCTCGTGCTCCGAAGAATCTTCCAGTCCATTGCGGGTTTCGTTGGTGAACTTGCAGAAGTTGACTTTCCAGGCGTGGCTGGAGACACCGAGCATGAAGATGTTGGCGCCCGAGCAAAACACCTTGTCCTTGGCGCTGGTGACCACCACGGTCTTAACTTCGGGATGCTCGAAGCGGATGCGGTTGACCGCATCGTTGAGTTCGATGTCCACACCGAGGTCATAAGAGTTGAGCTTGAGCTTGTAGCCCGGGCGCAGGCCAGCGTTCTCATCGATGTCGACCTTCAGAGTGGCGACCGGGCCCTCGAAGGAGAGCTTGACGTGGCGGTACTGCTCAGGGCGTGTGCGGTAGTCGACGATGGGGGCGTTATTTGAGGCGGTCATCCGAAATCTCCTTGAAGTGTCTTATGGGCGTTTGGGTTCTGGGCTTCGGTTCATGCATCAAAATGCATTTCTCCTGAACCGATGACAAGCATGATAGTGCATGCTTCAACCCCCGTCAAGCACTTTTTTGCATATTTTTCGAAAAAATTGAGGCCCTCCCTTAAACCGGCAACTGCAGGGCTTCGCGCACCGCCTGGCGCAGCAGGGCAAAAGTCTCTTCCATCGGCTGCGCACTCGTGTTGACGTGCAGCTGGGCCTTGGAATACAGCGCGGCGCGGCCCGCCAGGATGCCCTTGAGGTCCTGCATCGCCTCTTTGCTGGCCGCCATGGGACGCATGTCGCCCTGCGCCTGCACCCGCCTCATATGGTCCTCGGGGTCGGCCTGCAACCAGACCGTGGTGCAGTGGGTGAGCAACTCGTTGAAGCTCGTCAGATCAGAGACCAGCCCACCGGGGGTGGCCAGCACCGCCTCCGGATAGGTCTGGATGGCCTCTTCAAGCGCGCGTCTTTCGTACCGCCGATAGGCGTTCTGACCGTACAGGGCCTGGATCTCCGAGACGCTGCAGCCCGCAAACTTTTCGATTTCCCGGCCGATCTCGACGAAGGGAAAGCCCAGATCGTCGGCGAGCATCTGCCCGAGCGTGGACTTGCCGGCGCCGCGCAGGCCCACCAGGGCCACGCAGGGGCTGACCGCACGGGCACCACCCGTGCCCAGCATTTCCCCAACGGCCACGCGGACACGACGTAAGTCGGCTTCACTGCAGCCTTGCATCAACTCGCGCAGCAGCAGCCACTCGGCCGACGAGGTGGTCACATCGCCCAGCAATTCAGCCAGGGAGCACTGCAGGGCACCAGCGACCTGCAGCAGCACCAGGATGGAGGCGTTGCCCTCCCCGTATTCCAGATTCGCCAGATGACGCTCGGAGACATCGGCGGCCAGAGACACCGCCTTGCGCGTCATGCCGCGCCGAGCGCGCAAGGCGCGCACACGCTCGCCGAGGGCGACGAGAAAGGCGTTTTTTTCAGAATCCGAAACACGTTCCGGGCCCGGAATTGGGGTTAACCCTGATTTATGCACTATATTGCTTGACACAAGACTTTCTCGCCTTTAATGTTCAAGGTGAGCACAATAATTCATATCGCCTAAATTGGCAAGCAGCCCTTTGCAAAAGCCCGATAAGGCCCTTTCCTTTTGGAGACCGACGACATGACCCCGGAGACCTTTCGCGAACAGATCGCACAACTGACGGCCCAGATCGGCAGCCGCCCCCTCGATGCCGAACTCGACCGCTGGCTCAATGCCGAGCACGGGACCCAAAGCGCCACCTATGCCCAATTGCGTGCGAGCTGCCAGGCCGGCGTGGCCGAGGGCTGGCTGGCCAACCGCGAGGGCGGCGGGCTCAAATACGGCCGCATCTTCAAGGCCGCCGCAGATCTGCAGGACTTTTCCGTCGACGTGGTCGACATGAAGGACATCGCCGGCCCCCACCATGTGCATCCTGAGGGCGAAATCGATCTGATCATGCCCATCGATGAGGGGGCCACCTTCGATGGCCGGCCGGCCGGCTGGCTGGTCTGCCCACCGGGCAGCGCCCACCGGCCGACCGTGCGCCATGGGCGCGCGCTGGTGCTTTACCTGCTGCCCAAAGGCCGCATCGAATTTACCGCCTGAGGGACGCGCCGAGAAAGTCCCGGCGGCTCGCATCGGGCGAGCCCCTACACCCCACCCAAAAACGAGGAGAGACACCCATGACCCCCACCGCCCCCGGCACACCCTTTAACTTTGCGCAGCACCTGCTCGAGCTCAATGCGGCCCGACCCGAGAAGACCGCCTTCATCGACGATGTCGGCCCCCTCAGTTACGCGCAGTTGAGCGAGCGCGTGCGGCGTCTGGCCGCCGGCCTGCGGGCTCTGGGCCTGCGCCGCGAAGAGCGGGTGTTGCTGCTCATGCATGACAGCAGCGACTGGGCCGTGAGCTTCCTGGGCGCCCTGTATGCCGGCGTGGTGCCGGTGGCCGTCAACACACTGCTGACCGCAGATGACTACGCCTACATGCTGCAAAACAGCCGCTCGCAGGCGGTGTTGGTCTCTGGCGCTTTGCTGCCCACCTTACGCCAGGCGCTGGCACAGGGCGGCCACGAGGTGCGGCATCTGGTGGTCTCGCAACCAAACGGCGACCCCGGCGCGCAGGCCACTGCACTGGAGTCGCTCTTGGCTGCAAACGCACCCTTGACCCAGTGCGCCAGCACCAGCGCTGATGACCCGGGCTTCTGGCTCTATTCGTCGGGCTCCACGGGCCGGCCCAAAGGCACGGCGCACACCCATGCCAACCCCTACTGGACGGCCGAGCTGTATGGCAAGCCCATCCTGGGCCTGAAGGAGTCAGATATCTGTTTTTCCGCAGCCAAGCTGTTTTTCGCCTATGGCCTGGGCAATGGCCTGTCCTTCCCCCTGAGCGTGGGCGCCACCGTGGTGCTGATGGCCGAGCGGCCCACCCCCGAGGCGGTGTTCAAGCGCTGGCTCGAGCACAAGCCCACCGTCTTCTTTGGCGCGCCCACGGGCTTTGCAGGCATGCTGGCCTCGCCCAAGCTGCCCGCCCGAGATGAAGTGGCGCTGCGCATGTGCTCATCGGCGGGAGAAGCGCTGCCGGCCGACCTGGGCGAGCGCTTTACCCGGCACTTCGGGGTCGAGATCATTGACGGCATCGGCTCGACCGAGATGCTGCACATCTACCTGTCCAACCGCCCCGGGCAGGTGCGCTACGGCACCACCGGCTGGCCCGTACCGGGCTATGAGATCGAGCTGCGCGGTGACAACGGCGGACCGGTGTCCGACGGGGAGCCCGGCGACCTCTACATCAAAGGGCCGAGCGCGGCCCTGATGTACTGGGGCAACCGCGAGAAATCGCGCGAGACCTTCCAAGGCGCCTGGACCAAGAGCGGTGACAAGTACGTGCGCAATGCCGATGGCACCTACACCTATTCGGGCCGCAGCGACGACATGCTCAAGGTCAGCGGCATCTATGTTTCGCCCTTTGAAGTCGAGGCCACGCTGGTGCAGCACCCAGCCGTGCTTGAAGCAGCGGTGATCGGCATGGTGGACGAAGAAGGTCTGACCAAGACCCGCGCCTTCGTGGTGCGCAAGGCCGGTGCGGCAGTCGATGAGGCCGCGCTCAAGGCCTTCGTCAAGGAGCGGCTGGCGCCCTACAAGTACCCGCGACGAATCGACTTCATTGAGGAGCTGCCTAAGACGGCCACCGGCAAGATCCAGCGTTTCAAGTTGCGTGAACTGCAGGCGGTCTGAAGATGAAGCGTCAGACCGACCAGGTGAACATCGCCTGGAACGGCAGGCCTGTGGCCATCGAATACCAGTGGGTCGGCGGCGCTGCCCAGGGCCCCTTGCTGGTCTTTCTGCATGAGGGCCTGGGCTCGGTGTCGATGTGGCGCGACTTTCCCGGGCAGCTGTGCAAGCGCCTGGACTGTCGCGGCCTGGTCTACTCGCGCCCTGGCTACGGCCGATCCAGCCCGCGCGCACCCGGGGAGCACTGGAGCCCGGACTTCATCGAACGCCAGGCCAGCGAAGTCCTGCCGGCGCTGCTGCAGGCCCTGGGCGTGAGCGAGCCGGTTTGGCTGCTGGGCCACAGTGACGGGGGCTCGATCGCGCTGCTCAGTGCGATCTTGCAGGGCGAGCGGCAAGGGCTGGCGCGGCGCGGCCCGGCCGACCCGCGCCAGCCGCTGCAAGTGGCCGGCCTGATGGTGATGGCCCCGCACATCCTGGTCGAGGACCTTTCAATCCGCAGCATCGAACAAGCCCGTCGGGCCTATCTGCAAGGCGACCTGCGGCAGCGCTTGGGGCGGCACCACAACGACCCC
>CAZCSD010000032.1:0-29485 GCA_964501235.1 uncultured Polaromonas sp.
TGGCGGAAACGGAGGGATTCGAACCCTCGATGAGGCTCTACACCCCATACTCCCTTAGCAGGGGAGCACCTTCGGCCACTCGGTCACGTTTCCTTGGGTGCAATTATGGCACGGTGCCGGGCAATTCTGGCAAGGCCGGGGGGGGGTCAAGCTTGCGGCTGGTCCAGGTCGAAGGCTTTGTGCAGGGCGCGCACAGCCAGCTCCATGTACTTCTCGTCGATCACCACCGAGGTCTTGATCTCGCTGGTGGAGATCATCTGGATATTGATCCCCTCCTCGCTGAGCGCCCGAAACATACGGCTGGCCACACCGACATGGCTGCGCATACCGATGCCGACGATCGACACCTTGCAGATCTTGGCATCGCCGACAACCTGCCTGGCTCCGAGCTTGGGCGCGATCTCGCCCTTGAGCAGGTCAGTGGCTCGGGCAAAGTCGTTGCGGTGCACCGTAAAGCTGAAGTCGGTCTTGCCCTCGTGGCTGAGGTTCTGAATGATCATGTCAACCTCAATGTTGGCCTGCGCCACCGCACCGAGAATTTGGTAGGCGATGCCGGGCGTGTCAGGCACGCCGAGCAGTGAAATCTTGGCTTCGTCGCGGTTGAAGGCGATGCCCGAGACAACAGCTTGTTCCATGTTTTCGTCTTCCTCAAAGCTGATCAGGGTGCCCGAGCGGGCTTCTTCGTTGATGTCGATATCCCAGGGCGTGAAGCTCGAGAGCACGCGCAGCGGTACCTTGTACTTGCCAGCAAATTCCACCGAGCGAATCTGCAAGACTTTTGAGCCCAGCGAGGCCATCTCGAGCATTTCCTCGAAGCTCACCGTCTTCAGGCGCCGCGCCTCGGGTACCACCCGCGGATCGGTGGTGTACACGCCGTCGACATCGGTATAGATAAGACACTCCTTGGCCTTCATGGCAGCAGCCACCGCTACCGCCGAGGTGTCGGAGCCGCCCCGGCCCAGCGTGGTGATGTGGCCCCCGTCATCCACGCCCTGAAAACCGGTGATGATGACCACCTTACCCTGGGCCAAGTCAGCGCGCACGCGGGCGTCGTCGATGGACTCGATGCGTGCCTTGGTGTAGGCCGAATTGGTCTTGATAGCGACCTGCCAACCTGCATAGCTAACGCTGGCCAGGCCCTCGGCTTGCAGCGCGATGGCCAGCAGCGCGGAGGAAGCCTGTTCGCCCGTAGAGGCAAGCTGGTCCAGTTCACGATGGTAGGCCGTGTCGACTTTGGCTGGCGCCACTTCCTTGGCCAGGGCCAGCAGTCGGTTGGTCTCCCCGCTCATGGCGCTGGGCACCACGATCATCTGATGGCCGGCTTTGGCCCACTTGGCCACGCGCTTGGCGACATTACGGATGCGCTCGGTCGAGCCCATCGAGGTGCCGCCGTATTTATGGACGATCAAGGCCATGGGTACGCACAGTAAAAAAAAGCCGGTGCTGAGCTCTTTCGCAAGGAGCTTGGGCTGCTGTGGAAAATTTGCAATTATAAAACCGGCCTCGGAGAGGGCCGCACCTACAGCGGTGGGGCCGACCTGAAGAACAACACCTCAGGCCCCCTGGTAAGCCAGGTGTTCTCCCCGACGGTACACCCGCCCTGCCCCCACCTTGAGTTCGATGGCGTGACCTCGGGTGCGGCAGGCCTGCACCTGGGCCAACAGCTCATCGAGCTGAGCGGCACTGGGCCGAACCTGATGCGTACTGGCCAACCAATGGCGCAGTACATTGGCCTGGCGCGCCTGTGAGAGGCCGCGCAAGGCCGCCAGCGCAGGCGGCGTGCCTGTCTGCGCCAAATCGATCTGCGCCAGTTCGTCGAGCAACGCTTGGGCCTGCGCGGCATGACGGGCGCTGCGCGCAAAAGTCTGCCGAAAGTGCGGCAGTACGTCGCCCAGCAAAGGCATCAAGCGCTGGCGCAAGCGGTTGCGACTGTACCGTTCATCGGCGTTGCTGGGGTCTTCGATGAAGCCCAAGGATCGCTGCGCCAACCAGCGGCGCAAATCGGCTCCCGACCAGGCCAAAAGAGGCCGCGCAAAAAGCATGCCCTCGCGCTCGAAGCGTTCGGGCATGGCCGCCAGACCGGGCAGACCAGCGCCTCGACCGAGGGCCATGAGTACGGTTTCGGCTTGGTCGTCGGCATGCTGGGCCAGCAGCACCACGGAACAACCCTGTCGCCGCGCGGCCTGAGCCAGGGCTGCATAGCGATGGCGGCGCGCTGCATCTTCCGGGCTCTGGCCGGGCTGGGGATGGGCTTGGACGTGCACCACCTCAAGGGGCACCGACAAGGCCGCGCAGACCTGCCGCCCGTGGCGCTCAAAGTCATCGGCCGCAGCCTGTAGGCCGTGGTGCACATGCAGCGCCCGAAGCTGCCCTGGCCAGCACAGCCAGGCCGCGTGCAGCAGGGCCGAAGAATCGGCGCCGCCGCTATAGGCCAGCGCGTAAGGGCCGACGAGAGCCTGTGCCGAAACAAAGGCCTGCAGCGTGGCCATCAGAGGGTCGGGCAGCGCCTGCAAAAAAGCCGGCTCACCGGCCGGCTCCGACGCACCCACTGCGGGCACGCTAGCGCGACTCGGCCCGGGTGTCGGTGAATCGGCCATACGCTTGAATCCGCTCGTAGCGCCGATCTAGAAGCTCTTTGGTCTTCAGATCCGAAACCTGCCGCAGGGCATCGCCGAGCGCTCGCTTGAGGAAAGAGGCCATCTGCCTGGGATCGCGATGCGCCCCGCCCACCGGCTCGTTGACGATCTTGTCGATCAGCCCCAAGGCTTTAAGGCGGTGCGCGGTGATACCAAGGGCTTCGGCCGCGGCCTGGGCCTGGTCGGCCGTCTTCCACAGAATGGAAGCACAGCCCTCGGGACTGATCACCGAATACACCGAGTACTGCAGCATGATGACCTGGTCGGCCACCGAGATGGCCAGCGCACCGCCAGACCCGCCCTCGCCGATGATGGTCGTCAGTATGGGCACTTCGAGCTGGGCCATCTCGAAAATGTTGCGGCCTATGGCTTCAGACTGACCGCGCTCTTCGGCGTCGATGCCGGGATAGGCGCCGGGCGTATCCACGAAGGTAAACACCGGAAGCTTGAATTTTTCGGCCAGCTTCATCAGGCGCAGGGCTTTGCGGTATCCCTCCGGCTTGGTCATGCCGAAATTACGAGCCGCCCGCTCTTTGGTGTCGCGCCCCTTTTGTTGGCCGATCACCATGCAGGGCGCGCCATTGAAGCGCGCCAGCCCGCCAACGATGCTCAGGTCATCGGCGAAATGCCGATCGCCATGCAGCTCAACGAAGTCACTGAAGATTTCCTGGATGTAGTCGAGGGTGTAGGGCCGCTCGGCATGGCGGGCAATCTTGGTGATCTGCCAGGGTGACAGATCACTGTAGATGTCCTTGGTCAGCTGCAGACTCTTTTTGGAGAGCTGATCGATTTCGGAGGAGATGTCCACCGCCGACTCGGTTTGCACATAGCGCAGCTCTTCGATCTTCTCTTCCAAATCCGCAATTGGTTGCTCAAAGTCGAGGAAGACTTTTTTGCCCATATTTAATTTCTCCCTTGGCGCGCGAGGCAGGCCCGCCCTAGTACGCTACCGGCAAAGGGTCGAGCGAGCGCCAAATATACCAAGTTGCTACGGTGCAATAGGGCGCCCATGCACCGGCCACCTCGCGGGCCTCGCTGCGGCTGACCGATTCCCCCGAAAAATAATTCTGGCTGATGCCGTTGATCAGCCCAACATCATCGAGCGGCAGTACATTGGGCCGCATGAGGTGAAAAATTAAAAACATCTCGGCCGTCCAACGGCCGATGCCGCGTATAGCCACCAGCTCGGCAATGATGTCCTCATCAGCCATGGCCTCCCAGGCTTTGACATGCACCGCGCCCGAGTCGAAATGCAGGGCCAAGTCCACCAGATACTCGATCTTGCGCGCCGACAGACCGGCCGCACGCATGTCGTCGACCTTGAGCTTGAGCACGCTGCGCGGCGTCATCTGGCGAGGTAATTGGACAAAACGATCCCACACGCTTTGCGCGGCCTTGACCGAAATTTGCTGACCCACAATACTGCGCGCCAGCGTGACAAAGGCGTCACCGCGCGATTGAAGACAGGCCTGGTCAAACTGGGGAATGAGCCGTTTCATCACCCGGTCGCGCTTGACCAGGTGGGCGCACGCCTCCTGCCAGTAAGCCGGCACCGTGGTCTGTACGGCTGCAGCCTGCGTCAGCTCGGTAGAGCCCGGCCCGGTCTTGGCCAGGGTTTTCATGAGACGGCTTCCCAGGTGGTGCCGGCGGCAGCGTCCTTGAGGGCAATGCCGCGGGCCAGCAAGTCCTGCCGGATGCGATCGGCCGCTGCAAAGTCGCGGCTGGCCTTGGCAGCGGCGCGCCGGGCGATCAAGGCCTCGATTTCCTGGAGAGAAACTTTCGCGCCGACGCGCAAAAAATCAGCCGGATTGCTCTGGAGCAGACCCAGAGTCGCGCCGAGTCTGCGCAGCAGGCGGGCCTCATCTGCCGAGCCGCTGCGATTGACCTCCGCGGCCAGATCGAAGAGAACGGCGACCGCCTCGGGCGTGCCGAAGTCCTCGTCCATCGCAGCCTTGAAGCGAAGCGCCATCGGATGAGACCAATCGACTTCACCGCTATCGGGCGCGGATCGATCTAGCGCGGTGTAGAGCCGTTTGAGCGCACCGCGCGCATCATCGAGATGGACATCGCTGTAGTTGAGCGGGCTGCGGTAGTGCGTGCGCACCATAAAGAAGCGCACGGTCTCGGCATCGTATCGGGCCAAAACGTCCCGGATGGTGAAGAAATTACCCAGCGATTTGGACATCTTCTCGTTGTCCACCCGCACAAAGCCGTTGTGCATCCAAAAGCGCGCCAAGGTTTTCCCACTGGCGCCTTCGCTTTGCGCGATTTCGTTCTCGTGGTGAGGGAACTGCAGATCGGCCCCGCCCCCGTGAATGTCGAAAGATTCGCCCAGGGTCTGGCAACTCATGGCCGAACACTCGATATGCCAGCCCGGTCGACCCGGGCCATAAGGGCTGTCCCACTTGGCCTCGGCCGGCTCTTCGGGTTTGGCCGACTTCCAGAGCACGAAGTCCAGGGGGTCGTGCTTGCCCTCGCTAACAGCCACCCGCTCGCCGGCACGCAACTCGTCTATCGATTTGCCCGAGAGCTTGCCGTAGCCGGCAAACTTGCGCACCGGAAAATTGACATCGCCATTGTCGGCCCGGTAGGCCAGCCCCTTGGCTTGCAAGCGGCCAATAAGATCGAGCATCTGCGGCACGTACTCGGTGGCGCGAGGCTCGACCGTCGGAGGCTCGATACCGAGCGCCGCGATGTCCTGGTGCATGGCCTGCGTCATCTCGCGGGTCAGCTCGCCGATGGTGATACCCCGCTCGACTGCCCGGCGGATGATCTTGTCGTCGATATCGGTGATATTGCGCACATAGGTTACACGCAGGCCGCTTGCTTTGAGCCAACGCTGGACCACATCAAAGGCCATCATCATGCGCGCATGACCCACATGGCACAAGTCGTAAATGGTCATACCGCACACATACATGCGCACATGACCCGGCTCCAAGGGAGAAAAGTTTTCCACGGCACGCGAAAGCGTGTTGTAGATGCGTAAGCTCATGAGGAATGCAGTTCGAAACGGATCTGGCGTGAGGGCTGCGCGAGCCGGCCCGGGCCCTGCCATGACGTCAACTATACCCCTGCGCTACACTTTTGGGCAGTTGGCGTTTTCATCGACAGCCGCTGATCGCTTCGGCGGTCACAAACCGCTCCCCATCGCCGCCAACCGCCTCAGCCCAGACCATGAACGTTGTCCGCCCGCCCCTGCCCTGCCCCACTGCTCTGCGAGCGGCAAGGACGGGCCTGCTTGCCCTTCTAGTGGCAGCGTCCGTTTGTATGCCCGTACGTGCCAACCCTTACGAGGAGGTGCAGCGACTGACCAGCAGCGGTCAACACAGTAAGGCGCTGGCGCAGGCCGATGCTTACCTGGCGGCCAAACCGCGCGATCCACAAATGCGTTTTCTGCGCGGGGTCACGCTGACAGAACTCGGGCGAGGCGGAGAGGCCGAGGAAATCTATCGGCAACTGACCCGTGAATTTCCAGAGCTGCCCGAACCCTACAACAACCTGGCCGTGCTGCTGGCGGCCCGGCAAGACCTCGACCAGGCGCGCGCCTTGCTGGAGGCAGCCATCCGCAACGACCCGAGCTATGCCACCGCGCATGAAAACCTGGGCGATGTGCTGGCCCAGTTGGCCGCACGCTCCTACGCCAGGGCGCTGCAAATCGAATCCGGTCGATCGTCTAATCGGCGCAAGATCGGACAACTACAGCAAATGCTCAGCCTGGGCCATGCGCCCTGAACCCCTGATCACCATGCACTTTTCTGCACTGATACTACGCAGACTGTGGATCTGCCTGACGATGGCCGCGCTGGCCGCACCGCTGGCACAAGCACAATCGGCCCCGAAGGTGCGCTTTGTCACCAGCGATGGCGAATTCGTGGTCGAGGTCTATCCCGACAAAGCGCCCAAAACCGTCGAAAACTTTCTCCAGTATGTGCGCGACAAGCATTACGACGGCACCCTCTTCCACCGGGTCATTGATGGCTTCATGATTCAGGGCGGTGGTTTTGACACCCGCTTTCAGCAAAAGCCCACCCGCCCGCCTGTTGCCCATGAAGGCCGTGAGTCACTCAGCCGTGGCGGCCCTCTCAACCTCAATGGCACGATCGCCATGGCGCGCACCAACGACCCCCACTCCGCGACCGCGCAGTTCTTCATCAACGTCAAGGACAACGGCTTCCTCGACCCGGTACCGATCCCGCCGGGCGATCCGGTGCCGCGCTTCCAATACCAGGGCCGGGTCTTCGAAAATGTCCCCAGAGCCAACCTTTTGTCGGCGCCGCAGCTCTTTGGCTACGTGGCTTTCGGCCGGGTGATCAGCGGTATGGATGTGATCACCAAGATCAAGGTCAGGCCCACCGGCGCCGGGGGCCCTTTCCCGGGCGATGTCCCGCGCACGCCCGTCATCATTCTTTCCGCAACCGAACTACCCTGAAGGTACTATGAGCAATCCCAAGGTCCAACTGCGCATCGCTTCACATGGCGACATCACCATCGAGCTCGATGCAGACAGGGCGCCCAAAACCGTGGCCAACTTTTTGAGCTATGTGAGCAAGGGGCACTACGACGGCACCGTCTTCCACCGCGTCATTCCCGACTTCATGATCCAGGGCGGCGGCTTTGCGCAAGGCATGAAACAAAAGCCCACGGATGCGGCCATCGAAAACGAAGCCAACAACGGTCTGGTCAACGACCGATACACCGTTGCGATGGCGCGCACCAGTGCGCCGCACTCGGCCACCGCGCAGTTTTTTATCAACGTGGCCGACAACGATTTCCTCAACCATTCGGCACCGACGGCCCAGGGTTGGGGCTACGCGGTCTTCGGCAAAGTGGTTGAAGGCACAGATATCGTCGACCAGATCGCCGCCACCCCCACGGGGCGCCGAGGCTCGCACGACGATGTGCCTGAAGCCGATGTGCTTATCGAAAAGGCCCAGGTTCTGCCCTGAGACGGGTGCGCGATGTCGGGCCTGAGACAACTGGTAGCGCCCGCACACTGGCGTACGCTGGACTTCATCTCTGACCTTCATCTCGAGCCTCAATCGGCCGACACCCACGCGACCTGGGTTGAGTTCATGGACAGCACGCCGGCCGATGCGGTGTTCATACTGGGAGATCTTTTCGAAGTCTGGGTGGGAGACGACCAACTCCAACAAGGAGGCTTTGTCGCGCAATGCGTACAGACCCTGGCCCGGGCTGGGCAGCGCTTGTCGCTGTTTTTCATGCATGGCAATCGCGACTTCCTCATCGGGTCGGACTTCCTGCGCCAGTGCAAGGCCACGCTACTGGCCGACCCCTGCACACTGATAACCGCAGCGCAAACCTGGCAGCTCGCCCACGGCGATGCCCTGTGCCTGGACGACACGGCCTATCTGCAGTTTCGCGAGCAGGTGCGCAGCTCCTCCTGGCAAGCGCAGTTTCTGGCGCTGCCGCTGGTGCAGCGGCAGGCTCTGGCCCGGCAGATGCGCCAGCACAGTCAGGAACAGCAAGCTCAGAAAGCAGCGCGCGGCCAAGGCTATGCCGAAGTCGATGCGAGGGCGGCCGAACGCAGCCTGGAGCAGGCGGGTGCCCGCACGCTGATTCACGGCCACACCCACAGACCGGCCCGGCATGAACTTGGTGCCGGCCGGGACCGCGAGGTTCTCAGCGACTGGGATGCACAGGCCCATCCGCCGCGCGCACAAGTCTTGCGCATGACGGTCGATGAAAGCAAGTCGAGCCGCCTGCAGCGCATCGACTTGCTTTGAGGCCCAGCCCGCCATGATGCCCAGAGCCCGGTGGTGGCAGCAGTGGCGAGAGTGGTTGCGTCCACCGAGTGCAGACTCAATACCACAGGCCTTGTGGGAGGGCACGCTGGCACGCCACCCCTTTCTGACCCGGTGCAGTATCGCGCAGACAGACCGACTGCGCCTGATGTGCGCACAGTTTTTGCGCCACAAACAATTCAGTGGAGCTCACGGCCTGCAAATCAGCGATGAGATGGCCGTGTCAATCGCAGCACAGGCCTGTCTGCCCGTGCTCGACCTGGGTCTGCACTGGTACGACGATTTTCGGGGTATCGTGGTGCACCCCTCGGCCATGCTGGCCCCGCGTCAGCTCGAAGACGAGGCCGGGGTGATGCACCAGTATCACGAAGAACTCAGCGGCGAGGCCATGCCCGGCGGGCCGGTTACTCTGAGTTGGCAAGATGTCGTCGATGGTTCGCCGCACGAGGGCTACAACCTGGTGATCCACGAATTTGCGCACAAGCTCGACATGCGTGACGGTGTGGCCGATGGCGCTCCACCTATGCCCTCGCGCGATCTGGCAAGGCGATGGACGCTCACCATGCAGGCCGCTTATGAGCGTTTCACCGAGGCCCTGGCTCTGGCCGACAGGTTTGGTGGCCCCAAACCCTGGCTCGACCCCTATGCGGCCACAGCCCCTGCGGAGTTTTTTGCAGTGGCCTGCGAGGCCTACTTCGTCAACCGCGAACGCTTTGCCATGGAATGGCCCGACTTGACCGATTTATTTGATGCCTTCTTCAGGGGCGAAGACAAACCGTCGAAGTAGATGGGCCACCGCACCGGGCCGGCGCTCCCACGAGCAACTGCCTGTCCAACAGGCTTTGGATTGGCCATGGGGCGTGGGAGCGGCGCCCTGGCGGCCCCGTGTCCCTGAAACTATCTTTCCAAACGCAGCAAGGTCCTCAGGGCCGCTTGCAAGCGCCGCGCCTGGGCCGCTTCGTGAGCGCATGCAAGGACCGCAGCGACGTCTTCGGGCCAGGTCTGCGCCGGTGCCGCGGCATGACGCTGGGTGAGCAACTGCAATTGCAAAAGGCGGCGCGCGGGCAGGTGTTCAGCCGGCGTGGGCAGGTCAGCGGCTATTTCGAGCCGCAGCAAGGCTTGCGCCGCGTCATCGGCTTGACCGGCCAGCGGCGCAGAGAGCGACTGCACCCAGCGCTGGCGCGCGTGTGTGGCCAGGGCCTTGCCCAAAGCCTGCGCCGGTGGCAACTGCGCGGCATCGCGTTCCCGCCACGCCTGGATGATGCCCGTGAGTACCTCACCATGCGCTTGCGCGGCGAGTTTGCGCAGAGCCTGTTGAGCATGTTCGAAGGCTTCTCGTTGGGCCCGAAACGCCGCCGCGCCCAGGCGCGGCCCGCGATCGTCGGGGCGATCCCGATCAAAGCTGCCCTCGCGCGAGGTCCGCATCGCACCGCGATCCCGACCGCCCTCACGCGGCAGGCCGCGACCACGTTCGGGGCGGCCCGCTGGCTCGGCTTTACGCGCGCCGGGCCGGTCGTCACCCCGCACTGCGATCACGGGTTTGGGCTTGGCGGCCGGCGCAAGCTCCGAGGCTGTCACTGGCTCGGCCGGAGGCGGCGTACCCTCTGGGCGGGGCAGTGACTCTTCAGCCTGAGTAGGCGCTGCGGTCAGCCCGACGGACGAAGAAGCCACCGGCGCACGCAGGGCATCCTCCAGAGCACGCACGGCGGCCTGAATCTGCTGAGCATTCCCAGATGCGTTGGCTCTCTCCAGCGCCTGCGCTGCGGCCAGGACACCGCGATCGAACTCACCGAGCGCCTGTTCTGCTTTTTCCCGCTCAGAGTTCTTGCGCGCAAAGGCCTCGTCAATCGGCTTGCGAAACGCGTCCCAGAGCTTTTGCTCCTGTCGCCTGTCCAAGGGAACGCGCTGCGATTCCTGCTGCCAGCGCTGTTGCAAGGACCGCACCGCATCGACCCTCAAGAGGGGCTGGCTCGCCAGCTGCTCGGCCTGCGCGATCAGGTCGCGCCGCTGCTCCAGGCTTTGCTGCCGCGCGGCTTTCAGAGGCGCTTGAGCCGCATCGGTCAAGGCCTTCCACTGGGCCTGCCACTGCGCAAAAAGCTTCTCGCTGAGATGGCCGGCCTCGCGCCAGCGCTGCTCGAAGGAGTGCAGATCGCGCAATTGCAGCTTCCAGTCTGAATTGCCCTGATGCGCCTCGGTCCAGGCGCGCAGTTCGTCCATCAGGGCCTGGCGCTGCGACTTGCTCGCCTCCTGTTGAGCGCGCGCTTGCTTGAGCCATTCCTCGACCACCTTGTAAGCCTGGTTGCAGGCCTCGTCGAATTTTTTCCACAATCCGTGATTGGGAATACCACCTTGGTCGCCGGTTTTCCATTGCTCGCGTAATTGCCGCAAAGCTTCCTGCTGCTTGCGTCCGCCCAGGGGCTGGGTCACCAGGGCCTGGGCCTTGGCCAGCAGTTCTTCGCGGATTTGATCGGCCCGCCAGCGCTGCCAGCCTTCAAGCTCGCCGGCCGTGGTCAGCGCTGCATGAACCTGCGCCTCCAGCGTTGCATCGATGTAACGCCCATGCTCCTTAAGAGTCTGACGCAAGTCAGCTGCCACCTTTGGCGCGGCCTTGCCGTGGCCTTGAGCGATTTCCTGACTCAGTGCATCCAACGCAAGCTGGACCGCGGCCATGGCTGCGGTCCGCTGCTGAGCCACCACCACCGGATCGGCTTTGGGCCTTATCGGCTTTTCCGCCGACTCGGCCTGCTGTCGGGCGCTGCGCAATTCGTCGGCCCAGACGGGCACCGCCGGCAGGGGGGCTTGCGCGTCGCCCGAAGCACGGAGGGCCTGCGCCAGGGCGGCCTCGAAAGCCTGCCAGACCAGCTCCAATTGCTGCCGGGCAGTCTCGGTTTGGGCGGGGAACCGCGGATCGATACTGCCCCAGGCCGAATGACCGCCCAAGGCCTCGGCCTGCTCAAGCCACTGCGTCACATCCTGCAGCAAGGCCGCTTGCTGGGACTGCGCCTCGCGCCAGGACTTGGTCGACAGCAGCTCAATGCGCTGCGCCAACAAAACGGCCGCTTCGCGGTGTACCTGGGCCTGATGCTGCAAGTCCTCAATGGCCCTGACCCGATCATTCAGTTGCTGCCGCAAGCCAGCCAGTGGCTCACGAGACAAAGGCGCTCCGGCCTTGGCCGCATCGCGCTGCCAAGCCAAGGCATCGGCCAGGTTCAGACGCTGGGAATCGATAAGCGCGCGGGCCCGGTCGGCCCACTCCTGGGCCAGCGCCTCCTGATTGCGCGCGCGTCGCCGGTCGTCGAGCTTGTCCTTCACAGGTCGGGCCGCGCCTTTGTCGCGGTGCGACAGCTCCTTGAACACCTCCGATAACTGCTCGGACGGCGGCTCAGAGTCCAGCCAGGTGCGGATTCGGGCGGCCCGCTCACCTGCGGTCGGGGCACTGAAAGCTCCCCCCGTCAGCACATCGAGCGCCTCGATGTCGGACGACCTCGGGCGCGGGGGGGTCTGTGAACCGGAATGAACCATATAGAAATAAAAACATCAGGACAAAGCCGACCCGTCCGCATCGGACGGTCAGGGCAAGCCACCCAGGGGCCCGCAGCAGTCGGGAAGATGGCGGTATTTTGACCGCAATCGGGGCATGCGCCTAAAGCCTCTGACCGGCGGGGGCACTGAGGTCACTCTGATTTTTCATTATCCGAAATAATAGAGAGCCAACTCTATAGATTCCGTTGGTTATTAGTGGCCCCTTAAAATCTGTAAAACGCACGAAAACCTAGGGAGAACCCTGGGACGTGGAAGCAGGTTTCGTCCCCACCTCACAGCAGCTTGGGCGCTCGAATCCTCAACCATCGGCGACGGTCGCTCCGAGCTTTCCCTGACCGGCCAAGAAAGGACCCCATGAAAAAGTCCATGCAAACCTCGACCCTTTCACCGCTTCAACGCGCCCAGCGCAGCTTGCGGCATATGGGCCAAGACATCGCCCAAGGTTTTTTTGATATCACCCACAACAGCTTTGCCATGCTGGGCTTGGCCGTGGCCTTTGTGGTCATTGCCCTGACCGCCCGGCCCGACCTGCGCCAGGAGGCCGAAAACCAGTTGATGGCCCTGCTGATGGAGCGGCAAGAGGCCAGCCTGGTTCTGGCCGAGCCAGATGCAGCGCAGCGGGCCACCGCCATCAACCCGGGCGACCTGCCCAAGCCGCAGGCCGATTTGAGCCACTGGCTCAGTCGCAAATACGGCGTCGCCCCGGAACCCGTGGCCGCCCTGGTGGCCGCCGCGCACGAGATCGGGCGCAAGGTGCAACTGGAGCCCACCTTGATCCTGGCCGTCATGGCCGTGGAATCGGGCTTCAATCCATTTGCCCAAAGCCCCGTGGGCGCGCAAGGCTTGATGCAGGTCATGACCAGCGTGCATCACCAGAAGTACACGTCCTTTGGCGGCAGGATGGCGGCCTTCGACCCGATCACCAACATGCGCGTGGGCGTGCGGGTGTTGCTCGCTTGCATCGAGCGCGCCGGTTCACTCGAAGGCGGCCTGAAGTTTTATGTCGGAGCGGCCAACCTCGACGACGACAGCGGCTACGCCAACAAAGTGCTGTCCGAGCAGGCCCGCCTGAACATGGTGGCCGAGGGCCACCCGGTGCCCACCAGCGGCCAGCCCGTCTGGTCGGTGCCCGTGTCCCGCCCGGCGCAAACTGCCCCGAGCAAGCCGGCCGAGCAAAACTCCTGATGGCGCACTGGGCTACACTGCCGGTCGCGCGCAACTGGCGATAGGCCGCCACCGCTCAGGCGGTTCGGCCGAGGTGGACAACCACTGGGGAGCGCGCGGTGGATGGGTCCTTGCCCACCTGCCTTGAGCCGTTCGCCTGGGCAGCCTTGCGTGCCTTGCAGGGACACCGTCTCATTGAGAACTGCCATGTACAACCGACATCATCTGGTCGCCCAGACCGACCCCGAACTGTGGGCCGCCATCGAGGCCGAGAACGCCCGCCAGGAACACCATATCGAGCTGATCGCCAGCGAAAACTATGCTTCACCGGCGGTCATGGCGGCCCAGGGTTCGCAGCTGACCAACAAATACGCCGAGGGCTATCCGGGCAAACGCTATTACGGTGGCTGTGAGCATGTCGATGTCGCCGAGCAGTTGGCCATCGATCGGGTCAAACAGCTCTTTGGCGCCGATGCCGCCAACGTGCAGCCGCACTGCGGCGCCTCGGCCAACGAGGCCGTGTTTCTGGCCTTTCTCAAGCCGGGCGACACGATTATGGGCATGAGCCTGGCTGAAGGCGGCCACCTCACCCACGGCATGCCCCTCAATATGTCGGGCAAGTGGTTCAATGTGGTCTCTTACGGTCTGAACGACAAGGAAGAGATCGACTACGACGCCATGGAACGCAAAGCGCACGAAACCAAGCCCCGGCTCATCATTGCTGGCGCTTCGGCCTACTCACTGCGCATCGACTTCGAACGCTTTGCAAAGGTGGCCAAAGATGTGGGAGCGATTTTCCTGGTGGATATGGCGCATTACGCGGGTCTGATTGCAGCCGGCGTGTACCCCAACCCGGTGCCACATGCCGATGTGGTGACTTCGACCACGCACAAGAGCCTCAGGGGCCCGAGAGGCGGCATCATCCTGATGAAGGCCGAGCACGAGAAGGCCCTCAACAGCGCGATCTTCCCCGGCCTCCAGGGGGGGCCGTTGATGCATGTAATTGCAGCCAAAGCGGTGGCCTTCAAGGAGGCGCTGCAACCCCAATTCAAGACCTACCAGCAGCAGGTGATCCGAAACGCACAGATCGTGGCGCAAACCCTGACCGAGCGGGGCCTGCGCATTGTCAGCGGCCGCACGGAAAGCCATGTCATGCTGGTCGACCTGCGCGCCAAGGGCATCACCGGCAAGCGGGCCGAGGCGGTGCTCGGCCAGGCGCACATGACCATCAATAAGAATGCGATTCCCAACGATCCCGAAAAGCCCATGGTCACCAGCGGCGTGCGAATCGGCACACCGGCCATGACCACGCGCGGGTTCAAGGACGAGGAGGCGCGTCTGACCGCTCACCTGATCGCCGATGTTCTGGACAAGCCCGAGGACCCCGCACATATCGCGGCGGTACGGGCCAAGGTGCATGCCCTGACCGAACGCTTTCCGGTCTACAAGGGCTGAGCGACCGGGGCCGCGCACAGGAATCAGCCAGAGCCGTCGCAGAGCCCGTCCATGAAATGTCCCTTCTGCGGTCACCTCGATACCCAGGTGGTGGAGACCCGGGTGTCCGAGGACGCCGATGTGATCCGCAGACGCCGCCAGTGCGGCGCCTGCGAAAAACGCTTCACCACCTACGAGCGGCCCGATGTGAACTTCCCGTCCATCGTCAAGAAGGACGGGCGCCGCATTGAATACCGGCGCAGCAAAATGGTCGACTCGATGAATCTGGCCCTGCGCAAGCGGCCGGTGAGCACTGAGCAGGTGGATGTGGCCATCGAGCGCATCGAAGAAAAACTTCTCAATCTGGGCGCGCGTGAGGTGCCCTCGAGTCGTCTGGGCGAATGGGTCATGCGCGAGCTCAAAAAACTCGACAAGGTCGCTTATGTGCGCTTTGCCAGCGTCTATCGCAGCTTTGAGGATCTGGAAGACTTCAAGAATCTGGTAGACGAGGTGCGGCGCTAGGCTAGCGCCAGCATTCGTACACGCTTGCGCCAGAGCCGCTGCGCCCCCTCAAGTGCGTGTGGTCGAGCGTCAGGGCACCGCAAGGGTCGCCACTCATCGGTTCTTCAGGCTCGGCACGCAAGAAATAGGTGCCGCTGTCGGCACGATCGAGGCGCAGCCGATACAGCAAGCGCTCATCCGAGCGAACCACCTGCAAATCCGTTGGCAGCGTGGGCAGCGAGCCATCGGGCATGACATAGCTGCCCTGCACGCTGTAAAGGCGCTCCATGAACTGCTGGGCCTGCAGCAAGGCGGCAGCGGCTTGAGCCCGATGCGCTCTTTGCACCTGCAAGCGGTAGACCGGCGAAACCACAGCCACCAGCAAGCCCATGATCAGCAGAACAACCAGCAGTTCCACCAGGGTAAAGCCGCTTCCTGGTCCAAACGGGCGGACCGTCTCGCTGCAGTAAAGATGCGGTGGGCCGCGTTTTTTCATGGCTTTACCTCAGGGGGGGATTCAGGATGCGCCTGTCGGTTCGGGCGCTCACCCGAGCGTCATCGATCAGCAGAACACGCTGCAGCCAGACGCTGGTACCGGTGACACTCAAGCCGCTGAGCGCATCGGCGCGGTAATCCGGACTAAAGCCGCGCGCGGTCACGATGTACACAGGCAGCCCCTCGGGCTGCTCCGCAAGGATTTGTCGCTCCACGAAACAAACCGGCGCGCGGTTTGCACCTTCGAGTTGCGCGGCGAGCACGGTGACGACCGAGGTCTCGTTGCGCCACAGCGCCGCCGACAGCCAGGCGGGGCGATCGGCCGGCGTGAGGCTGACCTCAGCGAGCTGAAAATTCCGCTCGGCGGGGGGCAATAGCAGCTGACTCTGACAATAGGACAGAGCCAGCTGGGCCTGCTCGTGCGCGTAAGCCTGCATCAGGGCCGCCTGAGACACACGCGATGCGTTGGCGCTGCCGCGCATCGAGGCGGCGCTGCCCAAGGCCAGCGCCGAGAGCAGCACCAGCACCAGCACCAGGCTAAAGCCGTTTTCGGCGTTGAGGCGGGCCAGCCGATGGAGCCGTTTCATCGGGCCCTGAGGTGGCGCCAGGCCACGGTGGTGTGAAAGCTGCGCCGCAAGCGGCCGTCGCTCGAAACCAGCGCCAGGCCATTGCAATCGCGATAAGTGCGTGCATCTTGTGGGCCGAGCACGGCCTCCGGGCTGCGCATCTGCAGGCACACGCGCACAGCACGCACCTGCGAAAAATCAGTCACCTCAGAGGCGCTGACATAGCGCAGCGCCGTACCCTCCGAGGCATCAACCGGCAGCCCCCAGGTCAAGACAAGACGCTCGACCTGATCGACCAGCGGCTGCGGACTGCTCGTACCACGCCCGCCGCAGCGCAGTTCGGTGCGGCCGCCGCTACTGCTGATCTGCCACCGGTTGTAGGCCAGGTAAACACGCCGACCGTCGGACAGAACCGTCGGGACAATCGAGTTGCCAAGGCAATCGGTAGGCCGGCCGTCGCTGCCGACCACGGTGCTGTACACATCGGCCTCATAGGCCACCTCGACCGCCGCCGAAGCTGAAGAGGCGGCCCCGCCGACGGCAGCGCAACTCGGTGCGCCGCTGCTGGGCAAGCTGGCGAAGCCGGCATCGCAGGCCAGCAGAGCAGGTCCGGCAAGGGCGTCGTTCCAGGAGGCCTGGCCGGACGAGCCCGTCTGGCCCTTGAGCGGCCAAGCGTGACCGGCCATCAAAAAATCGGCGCGCAGGAGATCCAAGGCGATCTGTGCGTCTTCAACCATTTGCGCCTGTGCGACCTGCAGGCGCTGCCCTCGGCCACCGCCGATGACCTGCATCGTCAGGGTCGCGACCAGAATCAGCCCCAAAGACAAAGCGATGAGCAGTTCGAGCAAACCTACACCCCGTTGATGGGATCGGGGCGAACCGCCGCTCACCAAGCCACCTCGATGATCAGGCAGCGCACGAGCGACCCCGAGGACGGCGAGGAAACCGGTCCGGCGGTGAGCACAGCAGAAGACCACGAGGCGGGGCATCGCAAATACGCCGGCCCCTGGCCGAGGAGTTCCCACACCACTGCCTCGCGCCAACCCAGGGTAATGCGGGCCCTGCGTGCGAGGGGGTCGACACTGAGCTGCGAGGAACCCGAGGGCAGCGCCTGACGCACGCGATCGCGCCACTGGGCCAACTCGGCCAAAGACCAGGCCGATGCGTCGCAGCTCGACGGCTGGCAGGCCGACACAGAGACGGGCAGCGGTTCAGCAAAAGCCCCGGCATGGGCCATCGTCGGCGCCTGGGCTGGACTGGCGCGCAGGATCTCGGCCAACTCGGTGGCCAGCATGAGCGCCATCGTTCGGTGCGCACTGGTGCGGCTTTGCTGCAAGGCCGTTGCCTGGCCCTGCAACCAGGCGGCGATGCCCAGCGCGGTGAGGGTCAGGGCCACCAGAACCTCCAGCAGCATGAAGCCGTGGGCCGCGTTCACGCGCACTGACTTTGTCCCTCTGGGCGTACCGAGGCCCGCCCCTGCATGGAGACACAGATCAACCGGGCCGGGGACGCGTTGCTTGCGCCCCGTAGAGTGAGCGCCTGCCCGGCTGCGCGCGCCTGCCCATTGGGCTGGTAAGTCAGCCCCGACCGAGCTGCGCCCGAATTGCTGCTGATCGAGCGTACCGACGGAGTCACCCGATGCTGGTGCAACACCGCCTCCGAGGCCGACCGCTCACGATTGGCATCGGGATCGAGAAAGATCAGCCACCCCTGGCCCCAGTCGGCGTGCGTGGCACAGATGGCGCCATCGACGGACGGGCAAATGGAGACAGCCTGGCCGCGCAAGAGAGCCTGGGCCCGGGCATGGCGCAGGTCCTCGACCAAGGTCTGCGCCTCGCGGCTGATCGCCCATCGCTGCAAAAGGCCCTGATAGGCGGGAAAGGCCAGGGTCGAAAGCAGGGCGATCAAGGCAAGCACCAGCATGATTTCGAGCAAGGAAAAACCGCAAGCCCGGCGGGCCCAGCCTGGATGGGACGGCGGCAGCTTGGACACCGCCTCATACTAGGAATGCGATGGCCTGAGCGTGTAATTTCTTGTTTCGCCGCGTCCTCGGCTTACACTTTGCGGCCCTGGTCCCGGGCCAGACGCCTCCTCGCTCCTCATGATCGAACGCGCGCTCGAATTGGCCGCTCAGGCCCGATTGTCAGCGCCGCCCAATCCGGCGGTGGGCTGCGTGCTGGTCGATGCACGAGGGCAAGTCATCGGCGAGGGCTGCACGCAGCGCACCGGCGGTGCGCACGCAGAGATCATGGCCCTGCGTGACGCGCAGGCCCGTGGCTATCCGACCCGCGGGGCCAGCGCCTATGTCACCCTGGAACCCTGCGCGCATCATGGACGCACGGGTCCTTGCTGCGAGGCCCTGGTGCGGGCCGGCGTGAGCCGCGTGGTCGCCAGCATGATCGACCCCAACCCGAAAGTCGCCGGGCGCGGACTGGACCATCTGCGCGCAGCCGGGATCACGGTAGAAGTCGGGCCAGGCGCAGAGCAGGCGCGCGAGCTCAACCTCGGTTTTTTCAGCCGCATGGTGCGCGGCAGGGCCTGGATGCGCATGAAGGTGGCTGCATCTCTGGATGGCACCAGCGCGCTGGGCGATGGCCAAAGCCAGTGGATCACATCGCCACAAGCGCGCGCCGACGGCCATGCCTGGCGAGCCCGCGCCTGCGCCGTGCTCACCGGCATTGGTACGGTACTGGCCGACGACCCCGCGCTGACGGTACGCGAAGTGGCCACCGAGCGTCAGCCGGTTCGGGTGATCATTGACAGCCGCCTGCAGACGCCGCCGCAAGCGCGCGTGCTGCAAGGCGGCGGCCCCGTATGGATTTACTGCGCCGTCAGTGACCCGCAGCGCCAAGCCCTGCTGGCCGCCCAGGGGGCACAGATCATCTGTCTGCCCGATCCCCAAGGCAAGGTGGATCTGCAGGCCCTCAGCCGTGATCTGGCCCAGCGCGAGATCAACGAGGTCCACGTCGAGGCGGGCAGCAAGCTCAATGGCTCGCTGATGCAAGCGGGCCTGATTGACGAACTGCTGATCTATCTGGCCCCCGTGCTGCTCGGACCCGGCCAGGGCCTGATGGCTCTGCCGGCCTTGCAGCGACTCGAACAGGGCCGAGCCTTGAAGTTTTTGGACGTCCAGCCCCTCGGACCCGATTTGCGTCTGCGTGCCCGCTTGCAAGGCCACGAGAGCTTCTAAAGGCCAGGTGGCCCCAGCGGATCGGCCTCCAAATTCCCCGGCGGGGGAAGCGGCCGGTTTACCTGCGAAAATACGCTGATGTTCACCGGCATCATCACCGGCGTGGGGCGCATCGTCGCCAGCCACCCCCTCGGCAGTTCCTTGGCCCACGGCAGGCGTCTGACCATCGAAGCGCCCAAGGCCTACCTCGATGATGTCGGCCTGGGCGACAGCATCGCCATCAATGGGGCCTGCATGACCGCCACCACCCTGGATCTGGCACAAGGCCGCTTCACCGTGGATGTGTCGGCCGAGTCCTTGGCGCGCACCTGCGGCCTGGACCGCAGCGGCGCGGTCAATCTGGAAAAAGCCTTGCGCGCCCATGACCGGCTCGGCGGGCACATCGTCAGCGGCCATGTGGACGGCATCGGCGAGGTCACGCACTTCGCCCAGGTCGGCGAAAGCTGGGAACTGCGCGTCTGCGCGCCCCGGGAGCTGGCCAAGTTTCTGGCCTATAAGGGCTCGATCACCATCAACGGGGTGAGCCTGACAGTCAACCGCGTCGAGGACCTGGCCTCGCAGGACTGCGAAATCAGCATCAACCTCATCCCCCACACCGTTGCGAACACCGCGCTTTGCGAACTGAGCGTCGGCGTGCGCGTCAACCTGGAAATCGATCTGATCGCCCGCTATGTCGAGCGCATGCTCGAACAGAGAAAGCCCCTGTCATGAACGCCCTGATGCAAGCCCCTATCGCCGTCTCCCCCATCGAGGACATCGTGGCCGACATGAAAGCCGGCCGCATGGTCATTCTCATCGACGAGGAAGACCGCGAGAACGAAGGCGATCTGGTGTTGGCTGCCGACCACGTCAGCGCCGAATCCATCAACTTCATGGCCCGCTACGGACGCGGGCTGATCTGCCTGACGCTCACCCGCGAGCGCTGCGAAAAACTCCAGTTGCCACCCATGGTCAGCCGCAACGGAACCAAGCACGCCACCGCCTTTACGGTTTCGATCGAAGCGGCCCAGGGCGTGACCACCGGCATCTCGGCGGCCGACCGCGCAAGGACGGTGCAGGCGGCGGTGGCGCGCAACGCGCAGCCCAGCGATTTGGTCCAGCCCGGCCACATCTTCCCCTTGCAGGCGGTCGACGGCGGCGTACTCATGCGCGCGGGCCACACCGAGGCCGGCTGCGACCTGGCAGCCATGGCCGGATGCTCTCCGGCTGCCGTGATCTGCGAGATCATGAAGGACGATGGCACCATGGCCCGCCTGCCCGACTTGCTGGAGTTTGCGGCCGTGCACGGACTGAAGATCGGCACCATCGCCGACCTGATCGAACACCGCAGCCGCAACGAGTCGCTGATCGAGCGGGTCGGTGACCGTCCTGTGCACACACCCTGGGGCGAATTTACCGTCCATGCGTACCGCGACGCGCCCAGCCGACAAATCCATCTGGCCCTCATCAAGGGCAGCTGGCGGCCCGAGGAGGAAGTGGTGGCGCGGGTGCACGAGCCGCTGTCCCTGTTTGACGTACTGGAGACCGGGCGCACCATGCATTCCTGGAGCCTGGACGAGACCTTGCGCTTTATTGCCCAACAGGGGCGCGGCGTGGCCGTGTTGCTCAATTGCGGCGAGAGCCCAGACCAGTTGATGGCACAGTTCGAGGGCCGCGCCACACCCAGCCACGGCCCGGGCCGCGGGCGCATGGATCTGCGCGCCTACGGAATCGGCACCCAAATCTTGCTGCAAAGCGGAGTGCGTAAGATGCGCCTGATGGGTAACCCCCGGCGCATGCCCAGCATGGCCGGCTACGGCCTAGAGATATGCGGCTATCTCAGCCGCGATGACCTGAAACCCTGAACCCCTCCCATGCAAACAGCCAACAAAGGACAAGGCTCGGACCTATTGCGGGCCCAGGGCCTGCGCATCGGCATCGTGCGGGCGCGCTTTAACGCAGACGTGACTGCAGCCCTGGCCCGGGCCTGCCTTGAAGAGCTGAGCCGCCTGGGCCTGAGCGAGCCCACCGTGATTGAGGTGCCGGGCGCGCTAGAAATCCCCTGCGCTTTGCAGGCGCTGGCCGAACGCGGTGGTTATGACGCGCTGATCGCGCTGGGCTGCATCATCCGAGGCGAGACCTATCACTTCGAATTGGTAGCCAACGAAAGCGGCGCGGGCGTGACCCGGGTGTCGCTCGATTACCGACTGCCGATCGCCAACGCTATCCTGACCACCGAAAACCTGTCCCAGGCCGTCGCCCGCCAGGACGAAAAAGGGCGCGATGCAGCGCGCGTGGCCGTAGAGATGGCCCGACTGCTGCAGCCGCTGGCCTCATAACCCAAACGAACGCTCGATGCCTTCAGTTCAGACCCACCCACGCCCGGCCGGCGCCTCGCGCAAGGCCTCAGACAAATCGGCGCGCACCCGGGCACGCGAGTTTGCCCTCCAAGGGCTGTACCAGCACCTGGTGGGCCGCAACGAGGCCGGCTCCATCGATCTATTCACCCGGGACCTGATCGGCTTTCACAAAGCCGATGCGGCCCACTTTGATGCGCTTCTGCACGGCTGCATTGCCCAGGAGATCGATCTCGATGCCCGCATCACGCCGCATCTGGACCGCAAGCTCGCGGAGGTCTCGCCGATCGAGCACGGGGTACTCTGGATCGGCGTCTACGAACTGATGCACTGCCCGGATGTGCCATGGCGCGTCGTGATCAATGAGTGCGTCGAACTGGCCAAAAGCTTCGGCGGCACCGATGGCCACAAATGGGTCAATGGCGTGCTCAATCAACTGGCTCCGAAGCTACGCCCTGACGAGACCGGTCGGCGCCCATGAATTCTTTTCGAATCGCGCAAAGGGCGCAGCGGATCGATCCCTTCTATGTGATGGAAGTGGCCAAAGCGGCCCGCGAGATCGAAAGCCAGTCGGCTGCGGGGGCTGCGCGCATGATCTATCTGAACATCGGCGAGCCCGATTTCACCGCAGCCCCCTTGGTGCGCGAGGCGGCTGAAAAAGCGCTGCGCGACGGGCTGACGCAATACACCCAGTCGCTCGGTCTACCCGCTTTGCGCGAGCGCATCAGCCACTGGTACCGCAGCCGATTCGGCGTCGCGGTGCCGGCCTCGCGCATCGTGGTCACCGCGGGGGCATCGGCTGCCCTGCAGCTGGCCTGCCTGGCCCTGATCGAGGCCGGCGACGAAATCCTCATGCCCGACCCCTGCTACCCCTGCAACCGGCATTTTGTGACCAGCGCCGAGGGCCGCGCCGTGCTGCTGCCCACCACCGCCGCCGAGCGCTTTTCGCTCTCGCTACAAAGCGTCAGTCGAGCCTGGGGCCAGGCCACCCGGGGCATTTTGTTGGCTTCCCCGTCCAACCCCACGGGCACCTCCATCGAGCCACAGGAATTGCGCCGGCTTATTGAATTCGTCCAAGCACGCGCCGGTATCTGCCTGATCGACGAAATCTACCTGGGCCTGAGCTACGAGACGCAGTTCGGTCAAAGCGTGCTGGCCTTGCCCGATGCGCTGGGCCAGTCGGTGATCAGCATCAACAGTTTTTCCAAGTACTTCAGCATGACCGGTTGGCGCCTGGGCTGGCTGGTTCTGCCCCAAGCGCTGGTGCCCGTGGTGGAGCGGCTGGCCCAAAATCTCTTCATCTGCCCCAGCGCCTTGGCGCAGCATGCGGCGCTGGCGTGCTTTGAACCCGAAAGCCTGGCGGAGTTCGAGCGTCGCCGTGAACAATTCAAAGCCCGGCGCGACTATTTCCTGCCCGCCCTCGAGCGCATCGGCTTGAAGGTGCCGGTGCGGCCCGACGGCGCGTTTTATGGCTATGCCGATGCCAGCGCAGCCATAGAGCGTCTAGGGCTGCCCGGGCCTCGCGCCGATGGCACCGGCGGCAGCTGGGACCTGGCCTTCGAGTTAATCCGGCGCGCCCGTGTGGTGGTCACGCCCGGACGCGATTTCGGTCAGACCGATCCGCACCGCTATCTGCGCTTTTCCACCGCCAGCAGCATGGCCCAGTTGCAGGAGGCTGTCAGCCGTTTGGAGAGCGTCCTTGGCTGAGGCCGGCACAGCGGTCTTTGAGTGGCCCGTGCGGGTGTACTGGGAAGACACCGACGCCGGGGGTATCGTCTTCTACGCCAACTACCTCAAATTCTTCGAGCGGGCGAGGACCGAATGGCTGCGCCATCTGGGTATCGAGCAAGAAGCCTTGCGCCGAAGTACCGGGGGCTTTTTTGTAGTGAGTCAAACCGAAGTCCGCTATCTCAAGCCGGCCCGGCTCGACGATCTGCTGTGCGTCACTGCGCGGCTGGACAAGACCGGACGTGGTAGTCTGGTGATTGGCCAAGAGGCCCGGATGGAAAAGTGCCGCTCGCTTCTGGCCGAAGCGACAATACGCATCGGCTGGGTGGATGATGTCAGCCTCAAGCCCGGCCGTATTCCCGCCCTCGTTTTGACGCAACTGCGCGCCTCAGCATGAACCAAGACCTCTCCATCATCCCGCTCCTGCTCAACGCCAGCTGGGTCGTCAAGGCCGTGGTGTTGATCCTCGTTGGCATGTCGCTGGCCAGCTGGACAGCTATTTTCAGCAAGCTCTTGCGCTTGCGGCAGGTCAAGAACATGAACGAAGAGTTCGGCAGGGCCTTCTGGTCCGACTCCAGCCTCAACGACCTCTACGCGGCAGCGCTGCGCAACGCCAAGAGCACCGGGCCGATGGAGCGCATCTTTGCCAGCGGCATGCGCGAGTTTCAGAAGCTCAAGGAGCGTCGGGTCACCGATGCGGCCGCCCTGCTCGACGGCGCGCGGCGCGCCATGCGGGCGAGCTATCAGCGAGAACTCGACGCCGTGGAATCGAATCTGCCTTTCCTGGGTACTGTGGGCTCGGTTGCGCCCTACATCGGTCTGTTTGGAACGGTTTGGGGCATCATGCACGCCTTCACCGGCCTGGCCGGCCTGGAGCAAGTGACCTTGGCGACGGTGGCCCCGGGTATCGCCGAAGCTTTGGTGGCCACAGCAATCGGCTTGTTCGCAGCCATCCCGGCCGTGATTTTCTACAACCGATTCGCCCACGACATCGACCGAGTGGCCAACCGGATGGAGACTTTTATCGAAGAGTTTTCCAACATCCTGCAACGCAACCTGGGCGCCCAGTCGGCGTCGGGTCACTAGCCATGCCGGGCGTGCAAGGCCGCGGCCGTAGCCGCCGCACCATCAATGAAATCAATATGGTGCCCTTCATTGATGTGATGCTGGTGCTGCTTATCATCTTCATGGTTACGGCCCCCCTGATCACCCCGAGCATGATCGCCCTGCCCCGTGTAGGCAAGGCGGCGGCGCAGCCGGCCAAGCCCATCCAGGTGATGATCGACAAGAGCGAGCGCATCGAAATCAAGACCGGCGACGCGCCGGCCAAGCCCAGCACTCTCGATCGAGTCGGTGAGGCGGTACTGCAACTGCAACCGGCAAGTGCACAGGGCGAGTCGCCCACGCCGGTGGTTATCAGTGCCGACAAATCGATTCGCTATGAAACCGTGGTCAAGGTGATGGACGCCCTCAATAAGGCCGGGGTGGCGCGCATCGCTCTTTCAGTGCAGACCGGATCCTGAGCCGCAGCCCTTGGCGATGACAGTCACCGCCTCCGATCTGGACTTCCAACCGCCACCACCGCCCGGGCGCGGACCGGCACTGGTTTTGTCCTTGTTGGCCCACGGCGTGTTGGTGTTGGCTCTGGCCTGGGGCGTCAAATGGACGCGTACCGATCCCATGGTCGCGTTCAACGCCGAAATCTGGTCGCCCACCGTCCAACAAGCCGCCCCGGCAGAGCCACCGCCCGAGCCGCCTCAGGCCCAGCCACCGGCCAAGCCGGAACCTCCCGCCCCGACCCCGCCGCCTTCAGCACGCGAGATGGCACAGCAACGCGAGGCCGAGATCGCGCTGGAAAAGCGCCGCCAACAAGCCGAGCGCAAGAAGTTGGAAGAGGCCAAGGCCCTGAAGGACAAACAGGCGAAAGAACAGGCCGAGCGAGACCGGCGCGAGCGCGAGAAAGCGCGCCAGGCGGATAAGGAAAAGGCCGAGCGCGAACTGGCCGAGAAGAAGAAAGCCGATCAGCTCAAAGCCGAGAAGGCGCGCAAGGAAGAAGAGCGGCGAGATGCCGCTTTGCGCGACGAGATGCGCAAGGAGCAGGTGCGCCGCGTGCAGCAGCAGGCCAAGGCCAGTACGCCGCAGGCGGCTGTGGGCACCGGCACGGCCGAGTCCAAAGGCACCGCCGCGCAATCGGCTGCGCCCTCCTCGAGCTACGCTGGCCGTATCGTGCAGCAGATCCGCGATAACACCAAGTACAGCAATCCAGAGACAGACCAGCCCTCGGTACTGATCATGGTCAAGACGGCCCCTAACGGCGACATCCGCGAGACCCGGGTCATCACCAGCAGCGGCAATCGTCTCTTCGACGAAGCGGTGCTGCGCGGCATCAAAAAAATGGGCAGCGTCCCCAGAGATATAGACGGCAAAATCCCCGAGGTGCTGCTGCGCGAAGGTCTTGAGATCCGGGTGGCCCTGTAGACGGGCCCGGGCGCAAATTGTCACCACAGCGCCCCGATGCACCGAGGGCGGCGCTGCGCCAAGCGCTCGCCACCGACTTATTCGTAGACGATTTGTGCCAAGCCCTTGTCGGCCTGGGCCATAACGCTGGCCAGGGCAGCGTCACTGGGGTAAATGCGGGCGGCTTCGCCCAGGTGCAGGTCGGCACAAGCGCCCTCCCTGAAAATGCTCAGGCGCAAGGTCAGCCCGAGAACGCGCTCGCCTTGCTCCGTGGGCTCCCGCCGCGCCGGATGATCTCGCAGCAGCCGGTCGATGTCCGGCGCGCTGCCGTTGACCGCCATGCGCACATACTTGCCGAACCGGCAACGAGCCGTCTCCAGACTCCAGGCCTGGGCCATCCTGAAGCGAAGCCCCGATGCCCGATCGGGCTGAACCGTGCCCTGGGTAATGAGCAATTGATCTTCGGCCAGCATGGCCTTGTGCGCGTTGTAGAACACCTCATCGACCGCCGCCTCGATCGCGCCTGATTTGTCGTCGAGCTTGATCACATAGAGCTTGCCGCGCTGCCCATTGATCGGTCGTACTTCAGAGACGATCGCGGCAATCACCAGAGGCTCACGGCTCTCGCTCAGATCGCCGATGCGACGCTTGACGAAGCGGCGTACCTCGGTCTCGGCTTCATCAAAAAGATGCCCCGAGAGAAAGAAACCCAGGGCTGTCTTTTCGTGGCCCAGGCGCTCGCGCACGCCCCAGGGCAGGGCTTCGACCAGAGGCGGCTCCCGGGACTGCGATTGCTGCGGATCGGCATCGAACAAGCCGCCTTGATTGACATTGGCCTGCGCAGCTTGCGCAAAATCCAAAGCCCGATCGACGGAAGCAAGCAAAGTGGCACGGTTGCGATGCAAACTGTCAAAAGCACCGGCCTTGATCAGGGCCTCCACCGTGCGCCGGTTCAGCCGCGAGCGATCGACGCGCACACAAAAGTCATACAGGGAGGTGAAGGGCCCACCCGCATCGCGCGCCGCAACGATAGCCGCAATGGCTTGCTCCCCGGTGCCCCTGATGGCGCCCAGTCCGTAGCGAATCTGACGATCGCCAATGGGCTCAAAGCGATGCTGACCGCGATTGACGTCAGGGCCCTCGAATACCAAGCCCATGCGAATCGCATCGGCGTGCAACACCTTGAGCTTATCGGTGTCGTCCATCTCCACCGTCATGTTGGCGCAGAAGAATTCGGCCGGGTAGTGCACCTTGAGCCACGCCGTGTGATAGGCCAGCAAAGAGTACGCGGCCGCATGGGACTTGTTAAAGCCGTAACCGGCGAAGGCCTCCATCAAGTTGAAGATCTCGTCGGCCTGCTGCTCTCCGATCCCTTTTTCAGACGCGCCCTTGCGAAAAATAACGCGGTGCTCCGCCATTTCCTCCGGCTTTTTCTTGCCCATAGCCCGTCGCAGCAAGTCGGCACCACCCAGGCTGTAGCCACCCAACAGCTGAGCCGTCTGCATCACCTGCTCCTGGTAGACCATGATGCCGTAGGTCTCGGCCAGGACCGACTCGACCAAGGGGTGCGGATACTGAACCGCCTCGCGCCCGTGCTTGCGAGCCACGAAGCTGGGAATCAGGTCCATCGGGCCGGGGCGATACAGGGCATTGAGAGCAATGAGATCTTCCAGCCGCGTGGGCTTGGCATCGCGCAGCATCCGCTGCATGCCCGTACTTTCAAACTGGAACACCGATTCAGTCTGGCCCCGGCTGAACAGCTCGTAGGTTGCACCATCGTCAAGGGGGATCGACTCGTAATTGAAGTCCTTCTGGGTCGGATGTCTTCCAACAATAAGCTGTCTGGCCATTTCAAGGATGGTCAGTGTGGCCAGCCCAAGAAAGTCGAACTTGACCAAGCCGATGGAGTCGACATCGTCCTTGTCGAACTGACTGACGGCTGCATCGCTGCCGGGCTGGGCATAGAGTGGACAGAAATCAGTCAGCTTGCCCGGCGCGATCAATACCCCTCCGGCATGCATGCCTACATTGCGGGTCAGGCCCTCGAGCTTTTGCGCCAGTTCGATCAGGGTGCGCACCTCTTCCTCGCGCGCAACCCGGTCAGCCAGCATCTGCTCCATCTCGAGGGCGTAATGATTTTTATCGCCCTCCGGCTTGGGCTTGGGCGGATATTGCAAGGTCACCGTCATGCCCGGCTTATTGGGAACGAGCTTGGCGATGCTGTCACACAGGCCGTAAGGCATGTCGAGCGCGCGGCCCACATCCCGGATCACCGCCCTCGCCGCCATGGTGCCAAAGGTCGCGATCTGACTGACCGCCTCGTGACCATACTTGGCCTTGACGTAGTCGATGACGCGGTCTCGGTTGGCCTGACAGAAATCGATATCAAAGTCAGGCATGGAAACGCGCTCAGGATTGAGAAAGCGTTCAAACAGCAAGTTGTATTCGAGCGGATCGAGATCGGTGATGCGCAGGGCGTAGGCCACCAGAGACCCGGCGCCCGATCCGCGGCCCGGCCCGACCGGGCAGCCGTGTGTCTTGGCCCAGTTGATGAAGTCACTGACGATGAGGAAATAGCCTGGGAACCCCATCTTGAGAATCACGTCGATCTCAAATTCCAGGCGCTGCTCGTACTGGGCGCGACGAGCCTGCCGCTGCGACGGATCCGCAAACAAAGCCTGCAGACGCTGCTCAAGTCCCTCGCGGGAGGCGCGCCTGAAGTACTGATCGATGGGCATGGGCGCGCCATCGTGCACGGGCGTGGGGTAGTCAGGTAGCTGCGGCTTGCCCAGTTCGAGCACCAAACTGCAACGGCGAGCGATCTCCACCGAATTGGTCAGCGCCGACGGGATATCGGCAAAAAGGGCCGCCATCTCAGCTCGCGACTTGAAGTACTGAGACGGGGTGAACAAACGCGGCCGGCGCGCATTGCCCAGAGCCTGTCCTTGTGCGATGCAGACGCGCGTCTCATGGGCCTCAAAGTCATCGGGGCGGGCAAACTGCACCGGATGAGTGGCCACCACAGGTAGCCCCAGACGACTGGCCAGACGCACCGCCGCCACCACATGACGCTCATCTTCAGGACGATCGGCCCGCTGCAACTCGAGGTAAAACCGGTGGGGGAATAGGCCGGCCAGTTCGAGAGCCATGGCACTGGCGCGCGATTCGTCGCCTTGCAACAAAGCCTGGCCCACCGCACCGCTTTGCGCACCGGAGAGCGCGATCAAGCCCTCGGCCAGTTCCTGCAGCCAAACCGGCTTGATGACTGCCTGATCGCGCTGGACATTGGAGGTCCAGGCGCGGGTGAGAAGCTCACACAAGTGGAGGTAGCCCTGTTGGTTTTGCGCCAGCAGCAGCAGGCGTGCCGGGGCGGCGCTTTCCTCGCGCCCGGGCGTTTGCACCCAGACATCGGCGCCGATCAGGGGTTTGACCCCCGAGGCCCGCGCCGCCTTGTAAAACTTGACGGCGCCAAACAGATTGTTCAGATCGGTGATCGCCAGGGCCGGCTGGCCGTCCGCAGCAGCGGCTCGCGCCAGATCATCGATCCGCAGCATGCCATCGACCACGGAAAACTCGGTATGGGTGCGCAAGTGAACAAACATGCGGCCGATTCTAGGCCGGGCCTGGGCCTTCGCTGCGGGAAAATCGGACTCTGACCCCGATTACCGTT
>CAZCSD010000033.1:0-29474 GCA_964501235.1 uncultured Polaromonas sp.
TGCATTCGATCATCATGACCGGTGCGATTCCGGTGTTCCTCAAGCCCACGCGCAATCATTTCGGCATCATCGGTCCGATTCCGCAGGCCGAGTTTGAACCCGCCGCCATCAAGGCCAAGATGGCTGCGCATCCCTTGCTCAAGGGGGTCAATCCAGACAATGTCAAGCCGCGTATGCTGACCTTGACGCAATCGACCTACGACGGCGTGCTCTACAACACCGAGACCATCAAGGGCATGCTCGATGGGTATATCCCCAACTTGCATTTTGATGAGGCCTGGCTGCCACACGCCGCGTTTCACCCCTTCTATGGGTCCTACCACGCGATGGGCAAGAACCGTCAGCGCCCCAAGGAGTCGGTGGTCTACGCCACGCAGTCTATCCACAAGCTGCTGGCGGGCATCAGCCAGGCCAGCCATGTGCTGGTGCAGGATTCACGGGACGTCAAACTGGACCGGCACCTGTTCAATGAGTCCTACCTGATGCACACCTCTACCTCGCCGCAGTACAGCATCATCGCCAGTTGCGATGTCGCGGCAGCGATGATGGAGCCGCCCGGCGGTACGGCCCTGGTGGAGGAGAGTATTGCCGAGGCGCTGGACTTCCGGCGGGCGATGCGCAAGGTGGACGCCGAATACGGTGAGGATTGGTGGTTCAAAGTCTGGGGCCCCGACGCCTTGGCCGAGGAGGGTATCGGCCGGGCCGACGACTGGATCCTCAAGGGGGAGTCTGCGCGTATCAACACCCGCAATGGCTCGGCCAACTGGCACGGCTTTGGCAAGATCGCCTCGGGCTTCAATATGCTCGACCCGATCAAGTCGACCATCGTTACGCCGGGCCTGGATCTCAACGGCCGCTTTGCCAAGACGGGTATCCCGGCCAGCATCGTGACCAAGTTTCTGGCCGAGCACGGAGTGATCGTCGAGAAGACCGGCCTGTACAGCTTCTTCATCATGTTCACCATTGGCATCACCAAGGGCCGGTGGAACACGCTGCTGACAGCCTTGCAGCAGTTCAAGGACGATTACGCCAAAAACCAGCCCATGTGGCGCATCCTGCCGGAGTTTTGTCAAAAGCATCCGCGCTATGAGCGCATGGGTCTGGCCGATCTGTGCCAGCATGTGCACGAGCTCTACGCCAAGTACGACATCGCGCGCCTGACCACCGAGGTTTACCTCAGCGATCTGGCACCGGCCATGACGCCTAGCGATGCCTATGCGCATATTGCCCACCGTAAGACCGAGCGGGTTGAAATTGACGCGCTCGAAGGTCGGGTCACGGTGGGGTTGGTCACGCCTTATCCGCCGGGTATCCCGCTGTTGGTACCGGGCGAGGTGTTTAACCGCAAGATCGTCGACTACCTCAAGTTTGCCCGCGAGTTCAATGCGCAGTGCCCGGGGTTTGAGACCGACATTCACGGACTGGTCGAAGAACCAGACGATTCCGGCCGGGCGCGGTATTACGCCGATTGCGTCAAGCTGTAGGAGCGCCGCTGCAGCGCGCGGTCCAGTCGGCTGTTCTCAGCCCCCCGTCGGGTCACTCAGGCCGCCGACCACCTCACTGAAGCCACCATCGACGTAAGTGATTTGCGCCGTTACGCCGCCGGCCAAGTCCGACAGGAGGAAGGCGGCGACGTGGCCGACGTCGTCGATGGTGACATTGCGTTTGAGCGGGGCAGCCTCGGCTACCGCGCTGAGGATTTTGCCGAAGTCCTTGATACCGCTGGCGGCCAGGGTTTTGATGGGACCGGCACTGATGCCGTTGACCCGCACCCCGCGCGGGCCCAGCGATTGCGCCAGATAGCGCACCGAAGCCTCCAGGCTGGCCTTGGCCAGCCCCATGGTGTTGTAGTTGGGCACGGTGCGCACAGCACCCAGGTAGGACAGTGTCAGCAGCGCCGCCTTGGGGCTGAGCAGCGGCGCGGCGGCCTTGGCCATGGCCGGAAAGCTGTAAGCGCTGATATCGTGAGCGATGCGAAAGGCCTCGCGCGAGAGTCCGTCCAGAAAATCGCCGGCAATCGCCTCGCGCGGGGCAAAACCGATGGCGTGCACGAAGCCGTCAAAGCTGGGCCAGCGCGCCGACAGGTCCTTGAACAAACGCTCGATTTGCTCGTCGCTACCGACATCGCAATCGAAGACGAGCTCGGAGCCGAACTCGGCCGCATACTCCGTGATGCGGTCCTTAAAGCGCTCGCCGACGTAGCTGAAAGCCAGTTCGGCGCCCTGCGCTCGGCAGGCGCGTGCAATCCCATAGGCGATGGATCGGTTGGACAGTACGCCGGTGATCAGTAGCTTCTTGCCTTGGAGGAATCCCATAACGTTTCCTTGCTTGGGCCGTGCTCGGGTATTTCCCGAAGACCAGGCGCCCTTGAGTAATGGGGCAGAATTGTCGCATGAGCTTTGTTGCCCTCGGTCTGCGTGCGCTGGTGTGGGTCGCCTGTCTGGGCGGCGGTTCGGCGTGGGCGGCGCACGGCTACGCGCTCTGGGGCGACCTCAAGTACCCGCCCGGTTTTTCTCACTTTGGCTATGTCAACCCGCAGGCCCCGCGTGGCGGTGAGTTACGACTGGTGAGCAATTCGCGCGCTTCGACCTTCGACAAGTACAACCCCTTCACCATCAAAGGCACCGCGCCCGCTTATCTGTCTGACCTGATGTTCGACAGCCTGCTGGTCAGTTCGCTTGACGAAACCGGCTCGGCCTATGGCTTGCTGGCCGAGGAGGTGAGCGTCTCGCCCGACGGACTGAGCGCCACCTTCCGGTTGCGCGTACAGGCGCGCTTCCATGACGGTCGGCCCGTGCTGGCGGGCGATGTCAAGCACAGCTTCGACACCCTGATGGGGCCCTACACCTCACCGGCCTACAAGACCTTGCTCGAAGATGTGGCCGGCCTGGATATCGTCGACGACCACACCGTCCGCTACCGCTTTCGTAAGCCCAACCGCGAATTGCCCTTAACGGTGGGTGGCCTGCCGGTATTCAGCCGTCAGTGGGGCATGGAGGGCGGCAAGCCCAAGCGCTTTGATCAGGTGGTGATGGACCTTCCGATCGGCAGTGGCCCCTACCGCATCGGACCGGTGCGTTTTGGCAAGGACATCACCTATGTGCGAGACCCCAATTACTGGGCGCGCGACCTCAATGTCCGCGCGGGCATGGCCAATTTTGATCGTGTGACGGTCAAGATTTACAAGGACAACACGGCGCGGCTGGAGGCGCTCAAGGCCGGCGAGTTTGACCTGATGCGCTTTTTTTCGGCAGGCGATTGGGCTCGGCGGGTCAAAGGCAAGCGTTTTGACAGCGGCGAACTGGTCAAGGGTGAGTTTGAGCATCGGCTGCCTGCTGGGTTTCAGAGTTTTGTCATCAACACGCGGCGCGACAAGTTCAAGGATCCGCGCGTACGGGAGGCCCTTGGCCTGGCCATGGATTTTGAGTGGATGAACCGGCAGCTTTTCTACAACGCCTACCGCCGGGTGGTGGGCCTGTTTGGCAACACCGACTGCCAGGCCACCGGTGTGCCCGATGCGGCTGAGTTGGCCTTGCTCACGCCCTGGCGCGGCCAGATCCCCGAGCGCGCTTTTGGGCCCATGGCGCAGCCGCCACGCACCGACGGCGATAACAGCTTGCGCGGTAATTTGCGCCGCGCCCGCGACCTGCTGGCCCAGGCGGGCTGGACCATCCAGGACGGGGTGCTGCGCAACGCACAAGGTCAAGCCTTTGTGATCGAGTATCTCGACAGCAACGAAGCGGGCGCGCGGGTGGTCACCCCTTGGGCGCGCAGCCTGGAAAAGCTCGGTATACGGCTCAATTTTCGGCCGGTGGACTTTGCCCTCTATCAACAGAGATTGCAGCGGTTTGACTTTGATGTCACCACCATTGCCTATGGCGGCACGCACAGCCCGGGCCAGGAATATGCCGATCTGTTTGGTAGCAAGGCGGCTGTCACCGAGGACTCGGGCAACCTCACCGGCATCAGTAGCCCCGCGGTGGACGACCTGATCGCGCGCATGGTCGGCGCCAAGACCCGCGCCGAGTTTTTGCCCTCCTGCCGAGCTTTGGAGCGTGTCATCGCCCACAGCCATTTACTCATCCCCCAGTGGTCGGCACCCACCCACAGGATGGCCTTTAACCAGCGGCGCTTGGCCCGCCCCGAGACCATGCCTGCTTACGTCACGGGTGAGGGCTGGGCACTGATGACCTGGTGGAGCCGCTGATGTTGGCCTATATCTTCAAGCGTTTGCTGCTCATGATCCCCACCCTGTTCGGGGTGCTGCTGCTGACCTTTGTCGTCATTCAGTTCGTGCCCGGCGGTCCGGTCGAACAGTACCTGGCCGAGGCCAAGGCCGCCCCGGGCGGCGGCGGGGGCGGGGCAGAGGCCGGAGGCTTGTCCTATCGGGGGGCGCAGGGGGTCAATCCGCAGCGGCTGGAGCAGATCAAGGCGCTGTACGGGTTTGACAAACCCGCGCACGAACGCTTTTTTCTGATGCTCGGTCAGTTCGCCACCTTCGATCTGGGCAAGAGTTTTTTCCAGAACAAGGCGGTGTCCGAACTCATCATCGAAAAACTGCCCGTTTCGATCAGTCTGGGTCTGTGGACCTTCTTCATCAGCTACCTGGTGGCCGTGCCGCTCGGCGTGGCCAAGGCGGTGCGCGCTGGATCGCGTTTTGACATGGTCACCACCTTACTGGTGTTGGTGGGCTATGCCATCCCGGGCTTTGTGCTCGGTGTGGTTTTGCTGGTGGTCTTTGGCGGGCAGTTGCAGTGGTTTCCGCTACGCGGCCTGACCTCAAGCAACTGGGAAGAATTGTCTTGGGGCGCGCGCATCGTCGACTATCTCTGGCACATCTGCCTGCCGGTCACCGCCATGGTGCTGGGCAGCTTTGCGGTGACCGCCATTCTCACCAAAAACGCTTTCCTCGAGGAGATTCGCAAGCAATATGTGATCACCGCGAGGGCCAAGGGCCTGTCGCAGAACCAAGTGCTCTACAAGCATGTGTTTCGCAATGCCCTGATCCCCATCGTCACTGGATTTCCGGCCGCCTTTGTGGGGGCGTTCTTTACTGGCTCGCTGCTGATAGAAACCCTGTTTTCCCTTGATGGTCTGGGCTTGCTGAGTTACGAGAGCGTGATCCGGCGCGACTATCCGGTGGTTCTGGGGACGCTCTACTTTTTTACCCTGATCGGCCTGGTGACCAAGCTGATCAGCGATCTTTGCTATGTCTGGGTGGATCCACGTGTCCGGTTCGACTGAAGCCCTCGCCGTCCGTCCATCGGCATCGCCGGCCCGGCGCGCCTGGTCGCGGTTTCGACGCAACCGGCTGGGTTTTTGGAGCCTCTTCCTTTTTTCGCTTCTGGTGCTGCTAAGCCTGGCTGCCGAACTGGTGTCCAACGATAGGCCCCTGTTGGTGCGCTATGAGGGACAGCTCTACGCCCCCATCCTCAAGACCTATCCGGAGAAGGTGTTCGGTGGTGACTTTGATACCGCCACCGATTACCACGATCCCTTCATACGCCAGAAGCTCTCCGAGGGGGATAACTGGGCCCTGTTTGCGCCCAATCCCTATGGGCCCAAGACGATCAACTACTTTGCGCGCGAGCCTAACCCGTCGCGGCCGACCGCAGACAACCTGTTGGGCACCGACGATCGCGGCCGGGATCTGTTGGCGCAGTTGATTTATGGCTTTCGGGTCAGCGTATTGTTTGCCTTTGCGCTCACCTTCACCGGGGTGGTGCTGGGGGTGCTGGCCGGGGCGATACAGGGCTACTTTGGCGGCAAGACCGATCTGGTGTTCCAGCGCTTCATCGAAATCTGGGCCTCTATGCCCGAGCTTTACTTGCTCATCATTTTCAGTGCCGTCTTTGCGCCCAGTGTGGCGCTGCTCCTGATTCTGCTCAGCCTGTTTGGCTGGATGGGTCTGTCTGACTATGTGCGGGCCGAGTTTTTGCGCAACCGGCAAATGGACTATGTCCGGGCCGCCCGGGCCATGGGGCTTTCGCACTGGCAGATCATCACGCGCCATGTCTTGCCCAACAGCCTGACGCCGGTGGTGACCTTCCTGCCGTTTCGCATGAGCGCGGCCATCCTGGCGCTGACCTCGCTGGATTTTCTTGGGTTGGGCGTTCCTCCGGGCACGCCCTCTCTGGGTGAGTTGCTGGCGCAAGGCAAGAACAGTATCGACGCCTGGTGGATTTCGCTCTCGACCTTCGGGGT
The DNA here is from genome assembly GCA_964501235.1 of uncultured Polaromonas sp. Classification (GTDB taxonomy): domain Bacteria; phylum Pseudomonadota; class Gammaproteobacteria; order Burkholderiales; family Burkholderiaceae_C; genus Polaromonas. Next base: position 6,205 of record CAZCSD010000033.1, read on the forward strand.
TCTGGTGACCACTTTGCTTCTGCTGACCTTCATGGGCGATGCACTGCGCGATGCGCTCGATCCGCGAAAGGCCGACCGATGAGCGCGCCGCTGCTTCAGGTGCGGGGCATGCGTCTGGCCTTTGGCGGGCAAGAAGTGGTGCACGGTATTGACTTTGAGATTGCCCCCGGCGAAAAGCTGGCCCTGGTGGGTGAGTCGGGCTCGGGCAAGACCGTCACCGCGCTGGGCTTGCTGGGGCTGGCGCAAAACGCCCGCACCACGGGTCGGGCCCTGATGCAGACTTCCGAGGAGGGCACGCAAAACCTGCTTGCTCTGCCCGAGCCCGATCTGCGCCGGCTGCGCGGTCAGGACATTGCGATGATCTTTCAGGAGCCGATGACTGCGCTCAACCCGCTTTTTTCGGTGGGCGAGCAGATTGCCGAGGTCTTGCAACTCAAGCGGGGCCTTAGCCGGGGGCAGGCCTGGGAGCAGGCGGTCGAGGCGCTGGCCCAGACCGGAATTGCCGAGCCTGGGCGGCGGGCACGGTCGTTTCCGCACCAGCTTTCGGGGGGGCAGCGCCAACGCGCCATGATCGCCATGGCGCTGGCTTGCCGGCCGCGTTTGCTGCTCGCCGATGAACCCACGACTGCGCTCGACGTGTCGCTGCGCGGCCAGATTCTGGATCTGCTCGCCCAGTTGCAGAAGGATCATGGCATGGCGGTGATGTTGATCACCCACGACCTCAACCTGGTGCGCCGTTTTGCCGATCGTGTGGCCGTGATGGAGAAAGGGCATATCGTGGAGCAGGGGCCGGTGGAGGAGGTGTTTCGCAGGCCCGCGCATGTGTACACCCGGCAGTTGCTCGAGAGCCGGCCCCAGAGGCAGCTGCTCGACCCCGATCTGGCGGCTGCGCCCCGGCTGCAGGCGCGTCAGCTGCGCGTGAGCTACCCTGTGCGCAAGCCCGGCTTGCGCGGCTGGTTTCAGTCTGGTGCCTTTGTGGCGGTGCAGGGGGCCGATGTGTCTATCGCCCCAGGATCGACCCTGGGCGTGGTCGGTGAGTCCGGGTCGGGCAAATCGACCCTGGCGCTGGCCTTGCTGGGCTTGCAGCCTTTTGAAGGCCAGGTGCGTCTGGGCGATCGGACCTGGGGCGGCGGTGCGACCGTCGACAAAGCCCTGCGTCGTCAGGTGCAGGTGGTGTTTCAGGATCCGTTTTCATCGCTGTCGCCGCGCATGACCATTGAAGAGATTGTGGGTGAGGGTCTGCGCGTCCACCATCCCGAGATGGGCGCAGACGAGCGTCGGGGGCAGGTGGCACAGACCTTGGCCGAGGTGGGTTTAAGTGAAGCCCAGTTTCCGGGCCTCTTGCTGCGCTATCCGCATGAGTTTTCCGGGGGGCAGCGGCAGCGCATCGCCATTGCCCGGGCTTTGGCGGTACAGCCCCAACTCATCGTGCTCGACGAGCCCACCAGCGCCCTGGATGTGACCGTCCAAAAACAAGTGTTGGGCTTGTTACAGCGGCTTCAGGCCGAGCGTGGACTGAGTTACCTGCTCATTACTCACGATGTGCAGGTTATCGAAGCGATGGCCCATGAGGTGCTGGTCATGAAGGATGGGCAGGTGGTCGAGCAGGGGCCTTCGCTGCAGGTGCTGGCACACCCTCAGCATCCCTATACCCGCATGCTGGTCGAGTCGGTGTGAGGCCGATTTTTATTATTTTTAAATTCATCCTGCCTCCGACTGAGCCAGCCTCAGCAATTTTCAGGCCGTGACTTGGCCAAAGGCGGCAGATTCCTATACAATTGCGGGCTTCACGACCAAATGGGCGGGTATCCACCGCCCATTTTTTTTGGTCGCCTGTTTTAAGGACAGGGCTCTCCGAACGGGGGGCTCGTCCCAATGAGTGGTGGAGTTCCGGGGGCCTCATGGCGCTTCACGATGCAGTGGGTCAGGCGGTACGCGGCCTGGGTTACGAGTTGGTCGATCTGGATCGAACCGGCGGCGGTCTGCTGCGCGTGACGATCGATTGGCCCTGGGTGCCTGGTCAGGAGCGTTTCATCACGGCCGAGGATTGTGAGCGAGTGACTCGCCAGTTGCAATTTGTGCTGGAAGTCGAAGGGGCCGATTACGCGCGGCTGGAGGTCAGTTCGCCCGGACTGGACCGACCGCTGCGTGACGAGCGGGATTTCGAGCGTTTTGCGGGCGAGGCCATTGACCTGACCTTGCGCGCCCCCATTGGGGCTGCGGCTGGGTCGGGCGTGTCGGCCCTGCGAAAGAAGTTCAGGGGCCGGTTGGAGCGTTTGGATTCGGGTTGGCGCCTGGTTTGGTCGGACGAGCCGCCCGCCCAACCGGGCAAGTCCGGTCGGAAGAAGCCGATGGCGCCGGAACTGGCGCTGGACTTTGTGATTGAGGATGTGGCCCAGGCCAAGCTGGTGCCGGTGGTGGATTTCAAGGGGCGCAAACCCAAAGGGGCGCCGGTCAGTGGACAAGTTGAGTCTTGAGGAAAGGCAGGCGAGTGTTATGAATCGCGAACTGTTGATGCTGGTGGATGCCATTTCACGCGAGAAAAATGTCGATCGCGAGGTGGTCTTTGGTGCGGTCGAGCTGGCCTTGGCTTCGGCGACCAAGAAGGTGTACGCCGAAGGGACGGATATCCGGGTGGCGGTGGATCGCGAAAGCGGCAACTACGAGACCTTTCGCCGCTGGCTGGTGGTTCCCGATGAAGCCGGATTGCAGAATCCCGAGGGCGAGGAAATGCTCAGTGATGCGCGCGAGGAAATTGCCGACATCGAGGAGGGCGACTACATCGAAAAGCCGGTGGAGAGCTTGCCCATCGGGCGCATCGGTGCTCAGGCGGCCAAGCAGGTGATCCTGCAGAAAATTCGCGATGCTGAGCGCGAGATGCTGCTCAATGACTTTCTTTCGCGGGGCGAGAAGATCTTTGTGGGCACGGTCAAGCGCATGGACAAGGGCGACATCATTGTCGAGTCGGGACGGGTCGAAGGTCGCCTGCGTCGCGGTGACACGATCCCCAAGGAAAACCTGCGTTCGGGCGATCGCGTCCGAGCCATGATCATGTCGGTCGATTCCACGCTGCGCGGGGCCCCGATTCTGCTCTCGCGCACCGCGCCGGAGTACATGATCGAGCTGTTTCGCCAAGAAGTGCCCGAGATTGAGCAGGGTCTGTTGGAAATCAAGTCCTGTGCCCGTGACCCGGGATCGCGGGCCAAGATTGCGGTGCTGTCCCATGACAAGCGGGTGGATCCGATCGGCACTTGCGTGGGCGTACGCGGCACCCGCGTCAATGCGGTCACCAACGAACTCGCCGGCGAGCGGGTGGACATTGTGCTTTGGAGTGAGGATCCCGCGCAGTTTGTCATTGGCGCGCTGGCTCCGGCCAATGTGCAGTCCATCGTCGTCGATGAGGAAAAGCACGCCATGGACGTGGTGGTCGACGAGGAAAACCTGGCCATCTCCATCGGCCGCGGCGGACAGAATGTGCGCCTGGCCTCGGAGCTCACCGGCTGGAAGATCAACATCATGACCGCCGACGAGTCGGCGCTGAAGCAGGCCAGCGAGACCGAATCGGCCCGCAAGCTGTTCATGGAAAAGCTCGATGTTGACGAGGAAATCGCCGACATCCTGATTGCCGAGGGCTTTAACAGTCTGGAGGAGGTGGCTTATGTGCCTATCCAGGAAATGCTGGAGATCGAAGCCTTTGACGAAGACACGGTCAACGAACTGCGCGATCGCGCCAAGGATGCCCTCTTGACCCTGGAAATCGCCCGCGAAGAGAACGTCGAAGAGGTCTCGCAAAACCTCAAGGACGTCGAGGGTCTGACGCCCGACCTGATTGCAAGGCTGACCGAGGCGGGTGTGCACACCCGCGACGATCTGGCCGATCTGGCCGTCGATGAACTCACCGAGATCACCGGCCAATCCCCCGAAGACGCCAAGGTGCTCATCATGACTGCCCGCGCGCATTGGTTTGCCGACGAACCGGCCCAGCAGGCATGATCATGGAGGCCGGGAATCCCAACTATGTCCAGTACCACCACCGTCGCTGAGTTCGCCGCCGAACTCAACAAACCCACCCAACTGCTGCTCGAGCAGCTCAACAGCGCGGGCGTGCCCAAAAAGGCCGATTCCGATCCGCTGTCGGAGTCGGACAAGCACAAGCTGCTCAGTTACCTGCAAGCGGCCCATGGCACTGCAGCGCCAGAGCGCAAAAAAATCACTCTGGTCAAGAAGCAGACCACCGAAATCAAACAGGCTGACGCCACGGGTAAAGCCCGAACCATCCAGGTCGAGGTGCGCAAGAAGCGCACTTTTGTCAAACGCGATGAGGCCGCTGAGGCGCCGGAGCCCGAAGTCAAGGCGGTGCCCGCGGCGCCGGCCATCGACCCAGCCGAGTTGGCTCGTCGCGAGGAAGAGGCCAAGCGACAGGCCCAACTGATCAAGCGGCAGGAAGAAGATCTGGCCGAAAAACGCCGCCAACGTGAAGAGCAGGAAGCCCGCGAACGCGCGCGCATGGAGGAAGAGGCTCAGGCCGCCGCAGCCGCCCAGGCCGCCGCTCAGGCCCAGCCTCAAACCGTGGAAGAGGCCAGTGCACGTGCATCCCAGGAGGCGGTGCGCGCGGCAACGGCCGCCGCTGAAGCCGCGGCCGCCAAAGCGCGGGCCCAGGCTGAGTTCCAGGCTGAGTCTGCGCGTGCCCACGAATTGCAGGAGCGTCGCCGCAAGGCCGAGGCCGAGGCGGCCAACATCCGGGCCATGCTCAGTGCCCCCAAGCGGGTGATCAGTGCCCCGCCGGCGGAGGCGGCTGCCAAGACGGCTCTCAAAGGCACGCTGCACAAGCCCGCGGCTGCGCCCGGTGCGGCCAAGCCGGCTTCTGCGCCGACGCCCGCCCCCGGTGGCCGCAAGGAGGTCAAGTCGGAGAATCTGTCTTCGACTTGGAAGGACGACGCCAGCAAGAAGAAGGAAATCAAGACGCGCGGCGCGGTGGCCGTGCCTGGCCGCAGCAGCTGGCGCGCCGGCCCCAAGGGTGGGCGTCGCTCCGAGCGCGAGACGCGCGCCGAGTCCAGCTTTGCAGCGCCTGCCGAATTCAAGGCTCTTGAAGTCCATGTGCCCGAGACCATCACTGTGGCCGAGTTGGCCCACAAGATGAGCATCAAGTCATCGGAGGTCATTAAGCATCTGATGAAGCTGGGGCAGTTGGCCACCATCAACCAGTCGCTGGACCAGGACACTGCGATGATCGTGGTGGAGGAGATGGGGCACAAGGCAGTTACCGCTGCGCTCGACGATCCGGAAGCCTTTACCGCCGAAGAGGTGCAGGGCCAAAATGCCGAGGCCATGCCCAGAGCGCCGGTGGTCACCGTGATGGGCCATGTGGACCATGGCAAGACGTCTTTGCTCGACTACATTCGCCGCGCCAAGGTGGCAGCCGGCGAGGCCGGTGGGATCACCCAGCACATCGGTGCTTACCATGTCCAAACGCCGCGCGGCATGATTTCATTCCTGGATACACCCGGTCACGAGGCCTTTACCGCTATGCGCGCCCGCGGCGCCCAGGCTACGGATATCGTGATCTTGGTGGTCGCGGCCGACGATGGCGTGATGCCGCAGACCAAGGAGGCGGTCAAGCATGCCAAGGCCGCAGGTGTGCCCATCGTGGTGGCCATCAACAAGATCGACAAGCCGGAATCCAACCCTGACCGTGTCAAAAGCGAGTTGGTGGCCGAAGAAGTGGTGCCTGAGGAATTCGGCGGCGACTCCCCCTTTGTGCCGGTTTCAGCCAAAACCGGCCAGGGCGTCGATGAACTGCTTGAACAGGTGCTGCTGCAGGCCGAGGTGCTTGAGTTGCGTGCGCCGGTCGATGCAATGGCCAAGGGATTGGTGATTGAGGCCGAGCTGGACAAAGGCCGGGGCCCGGTGGCCACCGTGCTGGTGCAGTCGGGGACGCTCAAAACAGGCGATGTGGTGCTGGCTGGCCAAACCTATGGTCGCGTGCGGGCCATGCTCGATGAAAACGGCCGCAAGACCGAATCGGCCGGCCCATCGATCCCGGTGGAGATCCAGGGCCTGACCGAAGTGCCACAGGCCGGCGATGAGTTCATGGTGCTGTCTGACGAGCGCCGCGCTCGAGAGATTGCCACCTACCGGGCTGGCAAGTTCCGCAATACCAAGCTGGCCAAACAGCAGGCCGCCAAGTTGGAGAATATGTTCGCCGACATGGCCGCTGGGGAGGTCAAGACTTTGCCCATCATCATCAAGGCCGATGTGCAGGGCTCACAGGAGGCGTTGTCGCAGTCACTACTGAAGCTGTCCAACGAGGAAATCAAAGTCCAGTTGGTGTACTCGGCGGTCGGCGGCATCTCCGAGTCCGACATCAATCTGGCCATTGCCTCAAAGGCGGTGGTGATCGGCTTTAATGTTCGCGCCGATGGCCAGGCACGCAAGGTCGCTGAACACAATGGCATCGACCTGCGGTACTACAACATCATTTATGACGCCGTCGATGATTTGCGTGCTGCCATGTCGGGCATGCTGGCCCCGGAGAAGAAGGAAGAGGTCATCGGTGGGGCCGAGATCCGTCAGGTCTTCAAGGTCAGCAAGATTGGCTCGATCGCCGGCTGTATGGTCACTTCGGGCATGGTCCGCCGCAATGCGCGGGTGCGCCTCTTGCGTAACAATGTGGTGGTCTTTACCGGAGAGCTCGAGTCGCTCAAGCGCTTCAAGGACGACGTGCGCGAGGTTAAAGAAGGCTTCGAATGCGGCTTGAATATCAAGGGCTACAACGACATCGCCGAGGGTGATCAGCTCGAATTCTTCGAGATCAAGGAAGTAGCCCGAACTCTGACGGCCTGACAGACCCGGGCGTCCCGCTTGCCCGCCGGGACGCCATGTTGAACGCATGCGCAAAAAATCGCCCACTGCCCACCGCGGCTTTCGAGTCGCTGATCAGGTCCAGCGTGATCTGACGGAGTTGATCGCGCGTGAGCTCAAGGACCCTCGGGTAGGGATGGTCACGATCAATGCGGTGGAGGTCACGCCCGACTACGCCCACGCCAAGGTGTTTTTCAGCGTGCTCACCGGCAAGCCCGAGGAAGCTGCTGAAGGCCTCAATGCTGCGGCTGGATTTTTGCGCAACGGTTTGTTCAAACGTCTGCAAATCCACACGGTGCCGACCCTGCATTTTGTTTACGACCGCACCACTGAACGGGCGGCCGACATGAATGCCTTGATTGCCAAGGCCGTTGCCTCGCGTTCGAAGGACGAGACCTGAGATGAAGGCTGCTCCTCGTGCACGGGTGCAGCGGCGCCCTGTGCATGGGGTGATCCTGTTGGACAAGCCGCTCCATCTCTCTAGCAACCAGGCTTTGCAAAAGGTCCGCTGGTTGCTGCGCGCCGACAAGGGGGGCCACACGGGTACGCTCGATCCGTTGGCCAGTGGCGTGCTGCCTCTGTGTTTTGGTGCTGCCACCAAGTTCAGCCAGCTTCACCTCGATGCCGACAAGACTTATGAAACCTCCATCCGACTCGGCGTGCAGACCGCAACGGCCGATGCCGAGGGTGCGGTGATCGCCGAACAGCCGGTGCGATGCACCCCGGGCGAGGTGGTTGAGGTGCTCGATCGCTTTACCGGTGATATCGAGCAGGTGCCGCCCATGCACAGTGCACTCAAAAAGGACGGCCGCCCTTTGTACGACTACGCGCGCGAGGGGCAGACCGTTGAGCGCGTGCCGCGCCCGGTGCGCGTCCACGAACTGCAATTGCTGGACCTGCAACTCAAAGGCGATACACCCTTCCTGAGCCTGCGCGTGAGGTGCAGCAAGGGCACCTACATCCGAACCTTGGGCGAGGACATCGGCAAAGCGCTGGGTTGCGGCGGTCATCTGACCGCCTTGCGTCGTACGCAAACCGGGGTTTTTGATTTAAGCAAGAGCATCACCCTCGATCGCCTGCAAGAGCTTGAGGAATCGGAGCGTCTGCACGAGCTCAAGCCGGTGGCCTGTCTGCTTGCCGGCCATACGCCTGTCACGCTAGGGGCCGCTGATGCTGCGCGCTTTCTCAGCGGCTTGCGGCGGCGGGGCGACTGGCCCGACAGCGATCGCGTTGCCGTTTTCGGCCCCTCGCCTCAGGCGGGCGATGTGCAGCCGGTGCTTTTAGGCGCCGCTCATGTGCGCGCAGGCGAACTTATCCCGGACCGGCTGCTCAGTCCGATCGAAATCGAGCAGACCCTCAGCCTTCAGAGGGCCTCGGCGCTCAATTAAAGGAAACAAGCATGAACCCCCAGATCCGCAATATTGCCATCATCGCCCACGTTGACCACGGCAAAACGACCATGGTCGATCAGCTGCTGCGTCAGTCGGGCACTTTTGCCAAGCACGAAAAGGTGGTCGACACGGTGATGGACAGCAATGCCATCGAGCGCGAGCGTGGCATCACCATCCTGGCCAAGAACTGCGCCGTGTCGTGGCAAGGCACCCACATCAACATCGTTGACACCCCCGGCCACGCCGACTTTGGCGGCGAGGTTGAGCGTGCCCTGTCCATGGTCGACGGGGTGTTGCTCCTCATCGATGCCCAGGAAGGGCCCATGCCGCAGACCCGCTTTGTCACCAAAAAAGCGCTGGCGTTGGGGCTCAAACCCATTGTGGTGGTCAACAAGGTCGACAAGCCGGGCTCGCGCCCGGATGCGGTGATCAATGCGGCTTTCGATCTCTTCGACAAACTGGGGGCCAACGACGAGCAACTCGATTTCCCGGTGGTCTACGCTTCGGGGATCAACGGTTGGTCGTCGCTGACGCAGGGCGAGCCCGGTACCCAGTGGGGGCCGGATATGTCGGCCTTGTTCGAGACCATTCTCAAGCATGTGGAGCCCCACCAGGGCGAGCCAACTGCGCCCGTGCAACTGCAGATCTCCGCTATCGATTACTCCACCTTTGTCGGGCGTATCGGGGTCGGGCGTATCAATGCCGGCACTCTGAGGCCGGGCATGGATGTGGTGGTGATGGAAGGGCCCGAGGGGCCCAGCCACAAGGGGCGTATCAACCAGGTACTCAAGTTCCAGGGGCTCGACCGGATGCAGGTAGACCAAGCCGGTCCGGGCGATATCGTCCTGATCAACGGGATTGAGCAAATCGGTATCGGTGTGACAGTCACCGATCCCGTCAATCCACAGCCCTTGCCCATGCTCAAGGTCGACGAGCCTACCCTGACCATGAATTTTTGCGTCAACACCTCGCCTCTGGCGGGGCGAGAGGGCAAGTTTGTGACGAGCCGACAGATCTGGGATCGGCTGCAAAAAGAGCTGCAGTCCAATGTGGCCCTGCGCGTCAAGGCTACTGATGAAGACGGAATTTTTGAAGTTTCGGGCCGGGGCGAATTGCACCTGACCATCCTGCTGGAGAACATGCGTCGCGAAGGCTATGAACTGGCTGTGTCCAAGCCCAGGGTGGTGTTCAAGGACATCGAAGGCGTGCGGTGCGAGCCGATCGAGCTGGTGACCGCTGACATCGAGGAGCAGCATCAGGGCGGTGTGATGCAGGCGCTCGGTGAACGCAAGGGCGAGTTGGTGAATATGGAGCCCGATGGACGGGGCCGGGTTCGACTGGAATACCGCATTCCGGCGCGAGGCCTGATTGGGTTTTCCAATGAGTTTCTCAACCTGACCCGGGGCTCAGGCCTGATTTCCAACATCTTCGACGGCTATGAGGCCCACAAGGGTGACATCGAGGGGCGGAAGAACGGCGTGCTCATATCGATGGACGACGGTGAAATCTTCACCTACGCCCTGGGCAAGCTCGATGACCGCGGCCGCATGTTCGTGCGCGCCGGCGATCCGGTCTACGAGGGCATGATCGTGGGCATACACAGTCGTGACAACGATCTGGTGGTCAATGCCACCCGCACCAAGCAGCTGACGAACTTCCGGGTCAGCGGCAAGGAAGATGCCATCAAGATCACGCCGCCCATCGAACTGACATTGGAGTATGGCGTGGAGTTCATCGAAGACGACGAACTGGTCGAGATCACGCCCAAGAGCGTACGGCTGCGCAAGCGGCATCTTAAAGAGCACGAACGCAAGCGCGCCAGCCGCGAGGTGGCGATGGCATGAAGTTACAACTGACCCACGGCCGCGCCGTCCTGTTGATGGTGCTGGTGACGCTGATGTGGTCAACCGCAGGTGTGGTGACCCGACAGCTCGAAGAGGCTCGCAGCTTTGAGCTTACGTTTTGGCGCAGCTTCTTTACCGTCCTGTCCTTGCTGGTTATCCTGCCCTTGATGCAGGGCCGCAGGGTGTTTCAGAGCCTGATCAAGGGCGGAGTGTCCTACTGGATCTCGGGCCTGTGCTGGTGCGTTATGTTCACCGCCTTCATGGTGGCCCTGAGCCTGACCACCGTGGCCAACGTGTTAGTGACGCTGGCCGTGGGGCCCTTACTGACCGCCTTGTTTGCGCGGCTGTTCATCGGTCATCGCATTGCTGCGCATACCTGGGCCGCCATTGTCGTGGCCGGGGGTGGAATCGCCTGGATGCACGCGCCTAGCTTCACCGTGGGCGATTCCAAACAGCTCATCGGTACGGTCGTGGCCTTGATGGTGCCGATTGCCGGTGCGTCCAACTGGACGCTGGTGCAGCGCAGCCAGAGCCTGGGCCTGAAGGTCGATCTCATACCAGCGGTCTTGCTGGGCGCCGTGATGTCCTGCTTGCTCACCTTGCCCCTGGCCTTGCCCCTGTCAGCGAGCGCGCACGATGTGAGCTGGCTCGCCCTCCTGGGCTTGACGCAGTTGGCCATTCCCTGTGTGCTTTCGGTGATCTGTGCTTCTGTCTTGAAGGCGCCTGAGATCTCGCTGCTCGCGCTGTTGGAGGTGATCTTTGGTATCGCCTGGGCTTGGCTGGGTGCCGGTGAGGTGCCGGGGTCGACGGTGCTCACCGGCGGCGCTTTGGTCATGAGTGCCTTGATCGCCAACGAGCTCCTGGGTCTGCGAGGCCGTCGAGTTTGAGGAGTTTGCAGGTGTCTGAGCAAAAGGCTTCCCATGTTGTCACCGAGCGCGGCGCCAGCGCGGGGCTGATTAGTTTGAATCGGCCTGATGCCCTCAATGCGCTCAGCCTGACGATGGTTCGGCAGATCAGCCAAGCCCTTTTGCTCTGGCGCGATGACCCCGACATCAAGGTGGTCGCCCTGCGTGGCAGCCGCAAGGCGGCGGCCGACGGTGCCGAGCGGTGGTTCGGTCATTTTTGCGCTGGCGGCGATATTCGCTTTTTTCACGATGCGGCCTTGTCCGGCGACCCGGCGCTGGAGGACTTTTTTACCGAGGAATACGCCCTCAACCATCTGATACAGACCTATGGCAAGCCCATCGTCGCGTTCATGGATGGTGTGGTCATGGGCGGCGGTATGGGCCTGTGCCAAGGCACCGCCCTGCGTATCGTGACGGAAAACACCCGCATGGCCATGCCCGAGACCAAGATCGGTCTGTTCCCCGATGTGGGGGGCGGATACTTTCTCAAAGCGTGCCCCGGCGCCAGCGGTGTTTACCTGGCCCTCACAGGCGAGGTGATCGATGCCCAGCAGGCTATGGCCTGGGGCCTGGCTGACGCTCAAACAGATTCGACGCAACTGGCGCCGCTGTGGCAATGGCTGGCTCAGACTTTTTGGCCCACGGGCGCGCAGGCGATCGATGCGCTCAGGCAGCGCCTGACCCTCTCAAACGGATTGCACAGACCCAGGGCTGAGTTGGAGCGTGCCTTCAGTCAGGCGACCGTGGCGGGGATCCTTGAGCAGCTGGATACAGCAGGCGATGCCTGGTCCACCCGGACCGCCAGCGATCTGCGAGCGCGCTCGCCTTTGATGCTGCATGTGACGTTGGAGCAGCTGCGCCGCGCCAGCAGCATGAGCCTGGCCGACGATCTGCGCATGGAGCGCGATCTGGTCTGGCGTTGCTTTCATCACCGGCCGATGGCCGACTGCGAAACCATTGAGGGCATACGCGCCCTGGCTGTGGACAAAGACCACAGGCCGCGCTGGAAGCCAGCGCAGGTGGAGGCAGTCGACCCTCAGGAGGTGGCGGCTTTTTTTGACAGCCCGTGGCCGCTGGCCGCGCATCCGCTGCGACATCTGCGCTGAAGGCCGGTGGCTTGGGGTTTTAGCGGTGGCGTGATTTCATGGCACGCTCAACTTCGCGCTTGCCCTCACGCTCCTTGATTGAATCGCGCTTGTCGTGCTCGGCCTTGCCCTTGGCCAAGGCCACCTCGCATTTGACACGCCCGCTTTTCCAATGCAGGTTCAGCGGCACCAAGGTGTAGCCCTTTTGCTCGGTCTTGCCGATGAGTCGGCGAATTTGGTCCTTGTGCATCAGCAGCTTGCGGGTGCGCACCGCATCCGGACGCACGTGGGTAGAGGCCGTGCCCAGCGGGTTGATCTGACAGCCGATGACGAACAGCTCCCCATCACGCAGCACGACATAGCCGTCGGTCAGTTGAACCTTGCCGGCACGCACCGCTTTGACCTCCCAGCCCTCGAGCACCATGCCGGCCTCGAAACGTTCTTCGATATGGTAGTTGAACAGGGCGCGCTTGTTTTCCGCGATTCGGCCACCGTCCTTGGCTGCGCTGTTGGGCTTGTCGGGAGATTTTTGGGCCATGGTTGTTGCCGATCTCACCCATCCTAAAATGAGAAAAGCCAGCGATTGTATGAAAACCGTACACAAGTCCGTCCTGATCTGGTTCAGCGCTGACGAGATGTTTTCGCTCGTTACCGATGTCGATCAATACCCCCAGTTTCTGCCCTGGTGCGATCAGGCCGAGGTGCTTGCGCGGGAAGATCTGGGCATGACGGCGCGGGTCGGGATTTCCATGGGCGGTTTGCGACAGAGCTTTACCACCCGCAATACCCATCTGGCCGGTCGGCAGGTCGCCATGGAACTGGTGGACGGACCCTTTTCCAAGCTTGACGGTCGGTGGGACTTTACCCCGCTGGGTCAGGGCGAGCGCGCCTGCAAGGTCGAGTTTCGCTTGAGCTACGACTTCAGCAGCCTGGCGCTGTCGACCCTGGTGGGCCCGGTCTTCGAGAAGATCGCCGGCAGCCTGGTGGATGCCTTTGTCAAGCGGGCGCATCAGGTCTATGGACCGGCCTGAACCGCCGGCCGAGGCGTATTTTTCAGTCGTGTCGTCGAGCCATTCTCAATCGCTCATCCAAGTCAGCCTGGTTCGCAGTCCCGGTCCGCGCGAGGTGCAGGAATGGCTCCTGGACCTGCCCGAGGGCTCCACGGTGATGGATGCGCTGCAGGCTTGTGGGCTGCTACCGGTCGAGCCCACTGCCCTGGCCGAATTGAGCCTGGGCATCTGGGGCCGGCGCTGCAAGCCGGCCCAGACCCTCAGACAAGGCGATCGGGTTGAGGTGTACCGAGGCTTACGGGTCGACCCCAAAGTGGCCCGGCGCCAGCGCTTCGAAGGGCAGGGCGTGCGCCGGGCCGGCCTGTTTGCCAAGCGTCGCCCCGGAGCCAAGCCCGGTTACTAGGGCTCGGAGGGCCCTGAGTCAGCGCTCCCCGCGTGCGCGCAGATCCAGTTTCCAGGGATGGGTAAAATCTCTTTTTTGGAGCTCTCTCATGCGCCTGCTTGGCAAAGCGTTGACCTTCGACGATGTTTTGTTGGTCCCCGCCTTCTCTCAGGTCCTGCCTAAGGACACCCGGCTTTCCACCCAGTTTTCCCGCAACATCAGCCTGAACCTGCCTCTCGTGTCGGCGGCCATGGACACCGTCACCGAGGCGCGGTTGGCCATAGCCATCGCCCAGGAAGGCGGTATTGGCATCGTCCATAAAAACCTCACCGCCCAGGAACAGGCGGCCCAGGTGGCCAAGGTCAAGCGCTATGAGTCGGGTGTCTTGCGCGACCCCGTGGTGATCGCACCCGACGCGACTGTGCGTCAGGTGATGGCGCTGTCTGAGGAACTGGGCGTCTCTGGCTTTCCCGTGGTCGACGGCGGTAAGGTGGTGGGTATCGTCACCGGTCGCGATCTGCGATTTGAAACCCGCTATGAGCAGAAGGTGCGCGAAATCATGACGCCGCGCGAGCGTTTGGTCACGGTTGCAGAGGGCACTACGCCAGAGCAGGCCAAGGCGCTGCTGAACAAGCACAAGCTCGAGCGCTTGCTGGTGGTCAATGAGGCCTTTGAACTCAAGGGCCTGATCACCGTCAAGGACATCACCAAGCAGCTCAATTTTCCCAATGCCGCCCGCGACCCGGCCGGACGCCTGAGGGTGGGCGCAGCGGTGGGTGTGGGCGAGGGCACCGAGGCGCGTGTGGAGGCGCTGGTCAAGGCCGGCGTCGATGCGATCGTGGTGGACACCGCCCACGGTCACAGCAAGGGCGTTATCGATCGGGTGCGTTGGGTTAAACAAAACTACCCGCAGGTCGATGTGATCGGCGGCAATATCGCCACCGGTGCTGCGGCGCGGGCCTTGGCCGAGGCGGGCGCTGATGCGGTCAAGGTGGGCATTGGCCCGGGCTCGATCTGCACCACGCGCATCGTAGCCGGTGTCGGGGTGCCACAGATCATGGCGGTGGACAACGTGGCCACCGCCCTGGGCGGCTCGGGCGTTCCCCTGATTGCCGACGGTGGCATCCGCTATTCAGGTGACATCGCCAAGGCGATAGCCGCTGGGGCGAGCACCGTGATGATGGGTGGCATGTTCGCCGGCACCGAAGAGGCCCCGGGCGAGGTGATCTTGTACCAGGGCCGCAGCTACAAGAGCTATCGTGGCATGGGCTCGATAGGGGCTATGCAGCAAGGCAGTGCGGATCGCTACTTCCAGGAGTCGGGCAGCAGCAACCCCAATGCCGACAAGCTCGTACCCGAAGGGATTGAGGGCCGCGTGCCTTACAAGGGCTCGGTGGTGGCCATCATCTACCAGATGGCCGGTGGCTTGCGCGCGGCGATGGGTTACTGCGGTTGCGCCAGCATTGACGAGCTTCACCAGAAGGCCGAGTTTGTGGAGATTACGTCGGCGGGCATCCGCGAAAGTCACGTCCATGATGTGCAAATCACCAAGGAAGCCCCCAATTACCGCGCCGATTAAAGCGCACTGATTGACCCGCAACGCCCCGGCGCGCTCATGGCTCACGACAAGATTCTCATACTCGATTTCGGCTCGCAGGTGACGCAGCTCATTGCCCGTCGCGTGCGCGAGGCGCATGTGTACTGCGAAGTCCACTCCTGCGATGTGTCGAGCCCATGGGTCCGCCAATTTGCCAGCGATGGGCGACTCAAGGGCATCATCCTCTCCGGCTCACACGCCAGTGTGTACGAGGTTGACGATCGCGCTGCCGATGCGGTTTTTGAGCTGGGGGTTCCGGTTCTGGGCATCTGTTACGGCATGCAGACCATGGCCAGCCAACTCGGTGGGCAGGTGCAGGCGGGGCAGACTCGCGAATTCGGCTATGCCGAAGTCAGGGCACATGGGCACACCGAATTGCTGCGCGGTATCGAAGACTTCAGTACCGCAGAAGGCCACGGCATGCTCCGGGTCTGGATGAGCCATGGCGACAAGGTCACCGCCTTGCCACCCGGGTTTAAGGTGATGGCCAGCACGCCCAACTGCCCGATTGCGGGCATGGCTGACGAAAGCCGGCACTTTTACGCGGTGCAATTTCATCCCGAAGTCACGCATACGGTTCAGGGCCGGGCTCTGCTCGAGCGTTTTGTGCTGGGCATCTGCGGGGCGCGGGCTGACTGGATCATGGGCAGCTACATTGAGGAGGCGGTCAGCCGTATCCGCGAGCAAGTGGGCGATGAAGAAGTCATCCTGGGGCTGTCGGGCGGTGTCGATTCGTCCGTGGCGGCCGCCCTAATTCACCGGGCCATCGGCGATCAGCTCACCTGCGTCTTCGTCGATCATGGGCTGCTGCGGCTCAATGAGGGCGACATGGTCATGGACATGTTTGCCGGCCAGTTGCATGCGAGGGTCATCCGGGTCGATGCCAGCGATTTGTTTCTGGGCAAACTGGCCGGGGTGAGTGACCCGGAGGCCAAACGCAAGATCATTGGTGGCCTCTTTGTCGACGTGTTCAAGGCCGAAGCGGCCAAGCTCAAGGCCGGGGGCGGTGGTCACAAAGGGGCGAGCTTCCTGGCTCAGGGCACCATCTATCCGGACGTTATCGAATCGGGCGGGGCCAAAAGCAAGAAAGCGGTCACCATCAAAAGCCACCACAACGTCGGTGGGTTGCCCGAGCAACTCGGTCTCAAGCTTCTCGAACCGTTGCGCGACCTGTTTAAGGATGAGGTGCGCGAGCTTGGCGTGGCGCTGGGCCTGCCGCGCGAGATGGTCTACAGACATCCTTTCCCGGGACCGGGTTTGGGCGTGCGTATTCTGGGGGAAGTGAAAAAGGAATATGCCGATCTGCTGCGTCGCGCCGATGCCCTCTTCATTGAGGAACTGCGCAACACCACCGACAGAGCCAGTGGCAAAACCTGGTACGACCTGACCAGCCAGGCCTTTGCTGTCTTTCTGCCGGTTAAAAGCGTGGGCGTGATGGGCGATGGCCGCACCTACGACTTCGTGGTGGCTCTGCGAGCGGTACAAACCAGCGACTTCATGACCGCCGACTGGGCCGAGTTGCCCTACAGCCTGCTCAAGAAAGTCAGCAGCCGCATCATTAACGAGGTGCGTGGCATCAACCGCGTCACCTACGATGTGAGCTCTAAGCCGCCGGCGACGATTGAGTGGGAGTGATCAGCCTTCGATTCAGACGGCGCCGCGAACTTCTGTTCAGGGTCATATCAAACGATTGTTATGTTCAACCTGTTCCTCGTGATTCTTCCCATCGTTCTGCTCGCGGGCTGTGGAAGCGGTGTGCCCAAGGCGAGCGGCTCACCGCCAGCCCAGGCGCCTGTGAAGACCTTTGTGTATCGCGATGGCATGCGCTGCCAAGAAGTTATCAGTCCCCTATTTAGCCAGCTGGGATTTCAGTGCATTTGCAAAGATCATTCCGACAGCTACGGAATACGATCAAGGAAACCCGGTTACACGACGGAGTGTCAGGACCCCGCAGCTTGGGCAATCAACCAGGATCGGATCAAGGCGGATTGGGCCCGTGCGGAAGCCGAGCGTAAGAGATGGAACGACGAGCGCGCCAAGGAACTCGAGATTAAGTGGCAACGGGAAGCGCGGGAGCGCGCTGAGTTTGTCAAAAGGGTGGGGCCGCCGCTGCGGCCGTACTGTCTTGCGCTTGAACGCCGGAAGATCACAATCACGCGCGCGTGCGATACGGCCGGCAATCCCGCCTATTGCAGGAACTCTCGAGAGCAAACAGAGCCTTTGCCGTCGCTCCCGCGCGCACTGGGCACCATCGACCATGAGGTGGCCAGAGGTGTTTGTTCCGATGAACGGTTTGATGTGAATCCCCGGTGATTAGATTTAGTGGGAGTAGATGGCCTGGGCTAAATAGCTGATCGAGGGATCTGGAGGAATGCTAAGGAGGCTGACGCTGCGGCGCGGGCGCTTTGGGCGAATCTGCGCGCTCGGGGCGCGCGGTCGAGCAGGGCTGGTTCAGATCGCCACCAGTTGACGCACTGCGTTTTCCTGCATATGGCTGCCCAGGCCCTGGGCGATGAATTGGCCGCGTTCCATCACCAGGTAATGGTCGGCCAGTTCCTCAGCGAAGTCGTAGTACTGTTCGACCAGCAAGATTGCCATGTCGCCACGGTTGGCCAGCAGTCGGATCACCCGGCCGATGTCTTTGATGATGCTCGGCTGTATGCCCTCGGTGGGCTCATCGAGGATTAGCAGTTTGGGTTCAGCCGCCAGCGCCCTGGCGATGGCCAATTGCTGCTGTTGCCCGCCAGACAGGTCGCCACCGCGGCGACCGAGCATTTGACGCAGCACGGGAAACAACTCGAAGAGCTTGTCCGGTATAGGCTCGCTTGCGCTCTTGTAAGCCAAGCCCATACGCAAGTTATCCTCAACGCTCAGACGAGAAAAAATTTCGCGGCCCTGCGGAACATAGCCGATGCCCAGGCGAGCCCGGTCGTAGGGCGTGGCCCGGCTGATGTCTGCACCGTTGAAGCGGATGCTGCCACTGCGGATCGGAATCAAACCCATCAGGCTTTTGAGCAGGGTGGTCTTGCCCACACCGTTACGGCCCAGGAGCACGGTGACTTTGCCCGGTTGGGTCTGCAGGCTGACATCGCGAAGGATGTGTGAGCCACCGTAATACTGCTGGATGTTGTGGGCTTCAAGCATGGGCCGTCGCTTTTGTAAGAGTCGGCTCATCGGCCGAGATAGACCTCGATTACCCGTTCGTCAGCCTGTACCTGCTCGAGCGTGCCTTGGGCAAGCACCGAGCCATCGCACAGGACGGTGACAATATCGCTGATGGTCTTGACAAAGCCCATGTCGTGCTCAATCACCATCAGGGAGTGCTTTCCCTTGAGGCTGAGAAAAAGCTCCGCGGTGCGCGCGGTTTCCTCATCGGTCATGCCCGCCACCGGTTCATCCAGCAGCAGCAGTTTGGGGTCTTGCATCAAGAGCATGCCGATCTCCAGCCACTGCTTTTGCCCGTGGCTGAGCGTGCCGGCCAGCCGTCGCAAGTCATCGGCCAGATGAATGGTGTACAGCACCTCGGCCAAACGGTCACTTTGCTCGCTGGTGAGCCTGAAGAACATCGACGGGGCCACCCCTTTGTCGGTCTTGAGTGCGAGCTCCAGGTTTTCAAAGACCGTCAGCTGCTCGAAGACGGTTGGCTTTTGGAACTTTCGGCCGATACCCATTCGGGCGATGTCGGCCTCCCGGTAGCGCAGCAGGTCGATCGTGCTGCCAAAAAATACACTGCCTTCATCCGGACGTGTTTTACCCGTGATGATGTCCATCATCGTGGTCTTGCCCGCGCCATTGGGGCCGATGATGCATCGCAGTTCGCCAACGGCAATGTCCAGACTGAGCTTGTTGATCGCTTTGAAGCCGTCAAAACTTACGCTGACGTCTTGAAGGTACAGAATGACGCCATGGGCCGTATCGACCTCACCGGCCTGGGCAACACGGGCAAAGCCAGAGCTGCGCCCACCCGACTCGGTTTGACCTGCCGCAACGCGCTCGATGTGCTCGGACAGGCGCTGCGCTCCCAGCTCTTGCAACTCGGGGGTCATTTCAGCGTCCCTGCCTGAAGTTGCGCAGCGTCCGGATCAGTGAGCCTGGGTCGCGCAGTAAGCCCATGATGCCCGCGGGCAGAAACAAGGTGACCGAAATGAACAGGGCACCCAGGAAATAGAGCCAAAACTCCGGCGCGCTGACCGTCAACCAGCTCTTGGCACCGTTGACCACGAAGGCGCCGACGATCGGCCCGATCAAGGTGCCACGCCCGCCCACGGCTGCCCAGATCGCCATCTCGATCGATTGCGCCGGGCTCATCTCGCTCGGGTTAATGATGCCCACCTGCGGCACATACAGCGCACCAGCGACCCCGCACATGACAGCGGAGATCACCCAAATCGCGAGCTTGTATCCGACCGGGTTATAGCCGCTGAACATGACGCGGCCCTCGGCGTCACGGATGGCTTGAAGCACCCGCCCAAATTTGCTGTCCACCAGGTAGCGAGCCAGCAGGAAAAAGCCCAGGAGGCTCAAGCCGGTCAGCACAAACAGAAGCATGCGCATGGAGGGGGTGGCCAAAGGTATGCCCAGGATGCGCTTGAAATCGGTAAATCCGTTATTGCCTCCGAAGCCGGTTTCGTTGCGGAAGAACAGCAGCATGGCGGCAAAGGTCATGGCCTGGGTGATGATGGAAAAGTACACCCCCTTGATGCGCGAGCGAAAGGCAAAGTAGCCGAACACAAAGGCCAAGAGCCCGGGCACCAGCACGATGAGCACCAACGTGGCCACAAAGCTGTCGCTCACCGCCCAGTGCCAGGGGAGCTCCTTCCAGTCGAGAAAGACCATGAAGTCAGGCAGATCGCTTTTGTAGTTGCCATCGCGGCCGATCTGGCGCATCAGGTACATGCCCATCATGTAGCCACCCAGGGCAAAAAACAGGCCGTGACCCAGGCTCAGAATGCCGCAA
Organism: uncultured Polaromonas sp.; assembly: GCA_964501235.1. GTDB lineage: Bacteria > Pseudomonadota > Gammaproteobacteria > Burkholderiales > Burkholderiaceae_C > Polaromonas. The sequence goes on from CAZCSD010000033.1 coordinate 26,237, forward strand.
TAGCCCCAGATCAGGTCCATGGCCAGCGCGCAGATCGCGTAGCACATGATTTTTCCCAGCAGCGCCACCATGTAGTCGCTCAGGTGAAACACGCTGCCGTTGGGGACCAGCAGGTTGAGTACAGGCGCGATAGCGCACACCATCAGCAGGGCTAGAAAGAACCCGGCCCAGCCGCTGCGGCTCAAAAGCGGGGGTGCCGCAGGCAGTTCAATCGGGGGCTTGTCACGCATCTCAGGCCTCTGCACTGCGACCCTTCATCGCAAAAATGCCTTGCGGACGCTTTTGGATGAAGACGATGATGAGCACCAGAACGGCGATCTTGGCCAACACCGCACCAGCCCAGCCCTCAAGAAACTTGTTGAGTACGCCCAGGCCAAGCGCAGCGTAGACCGTCCCGGCCAGTTGACCCACGCCGCCGACCACGACCACCATGAAGGCATCGACGATGTAAGCCTGACCAAGGTCAGGACCGACATTGCCGATCTGGCTGAGCGCGCAGCCGGCCAGACCGGCAATGCCCGAGCCCAGGGCGAAGGCGTAAGTGTCCACCCGCGCAGTGTTCACGCCCATGCAGGCGGCAATCGGGCGGTTTTGCGTCACGCCCCGTACAAACAGGCCCAGGCGGGTTTGGCTGATCAGATAGGCCATGCCAGCCAACACCGCCATCGCAAAAGCGACGATCAGGATGCGGTTCCAGGGCAGCTGGAGGTTATCCATCAGTTGCACGCCGCCGCTCATCCAGCTTGGGTTTTCGACGCCGACGTTCTGCGCGCCGAACAGGCTGCGCACCGCCTGCTGCAGCACCAGGCTGATGCCCCAGGTGGCCAGCAGGGTCTCCAGTGGCCGACCGTAGAGAAAGCGGATCACGCTGCGCTCGAGCGCAGCGCCAATCAATGCAGCCGACAAGAAGGCCGCCGGCAAGGCCGCCAGCAGGTACCCGTCAAAGGCGTCGGGGAAGTATTGCCGAAACACACCCTGCACCACAAAGGTGGCGTAGGCGCCGATCATCATCAGCTCGCCATGGGCCATGTTGATCACGCCCATCAGTCCATAGGTGATGGCCAGCCCGAGGGCCACGAGCAGCAGGATCGATCCCAGGCTGATGCCCGAAAAAATCGCAGCCAGCCGCTCGCCGCGGAGCAAGGCGGAATCGACCGTTGCAAGGCTGGTACGCAGCTCAGCCTTGACCTGCGCGTCATCTTCTGTCTTGAGTCGTTCGAGCAGCACCGTCTTGGTGGCTCGGTTGCCGCTGCCCGCCAGGTCCCGGGCGGCCTCCAGGCGCAGGGCCCGGTCTGGGCTGCTCAGCAAAAGGGCCGCGCGCACCAACCTCAGCTGAGCTTTTAGCGTCGCATCGGTTTCTGCACTCAGGGCTTGATCCAGAAGCGGCAGCTTGCTGAGGTTTGCCTCACCTTGCAAGGCCTTGATGGCCTGGCTTCGAACCTTGATGTCGCCTGAGAGCAATTGAAGCGAGGCCAGCGCGCCATCTATCTCCCCGCGCATGCGGTTGTTGTTGACCACATCTTCGGCCTCATCGGGTAGGGCAAGCTCAGCGCCCGTCACTGGATCGGTGGCCTTGCCATCCCTGACGATAAAGACCTTGTCAGCCGTGAACTTGACCGCATCATCAGCCAGGGCCTGCAGAAAACGCACGGTTCGCTCGTCGGCGTTGGCAGCCGAGCGGCCCAAGGCCTCTATGCGTGAGTCCGATTCGCCGACAGCCATGCTTCGCGCCTCGCGCTCAGTCAGGGCCTGCGCGCTACCGAAAAAGCCGGTGAGCAGGCTCACCAACAATGCAATGAAAATTTTGGGCATCACCTGTAGACAGAAGGGTCGATCCGTCCCCGAACGATGGAGCAGCCCCGCCGGCTTTGCCGGCGGGGGACTGCTGGAGTGATTCAGACGATTACTTCTTCTCGGGCTCGTCCTTCTTCTTGTCATTGCCTTCGATGTAGGGCGACCAGGGCTTGGCCTTGACCGGGCCCGGGGTCTTCCACACCACGTTGAACTGGCCATCCGCCTTGATCTCGCCGATGAACACCGACTTGTGCAGGTGGTGGTTCTTCTCGTCCATCTTGGATGTGATCCCCGAGGGAGCCTTGAAGGTCTGGCCGGCCATGGCCGCAATCACCTTGTCAACGTCGGTGGACTTGGCTTTTTCAACTGCCTGCTTCCACATATTGATGCCGATGTAGGTGGCCTCCATGGGGTCGTTGGTCAGGGGCCTGTCCTTGTGGCCGGCGATGTTCTTGGCCTTGGCATAAGTGGCCCATTTCTTGGTGAATTCGGCGTTGGCCGGATTCTTGATGGACATGAAATAGTTCCACGCCGCCAAGTGTCCAACCAGAGGCTTGGTGTCTACGCCACGCAGTTCTTCTTCGCCCACCGAGAAGGCCACAACAGGCACGTCTTTGGCCTTCAGCCCCGCATTGCCCAGCTCTTTGTAGAAGGGCACGTTCGAGTCGCCGTTGATGGTCGAAATGACCGCTGTCTTGCCGCCTTGGCTGAACTTCTTGATGTCGGCGACGATGGTCTGGTAGTCGCTGTGGCCGAAGGGGGTGTACTTCTCGTCGATATCGCTGTCCTTCACACCCTTGCTTTTGAGGAAGGCGCGCAAGATCTTGTTGGTGGTGCGCGGGTAGACATAGTCAGTGCCCAGCAGCACAAAGCGCTTGGCGCCGCCGCCGTCCTTGCTCATCAGGTACTCCACCGCCGGGATCGCTTGCTGATTGGGCGCAGCGCCGGTGTAGAACACGTTCTTGGACAGCTCTTCACCTTCGTACTGGACCGGGTAGAAGATCAGGCCGTTGAGTTCCTCGACCACAGGAAGAACTGACTTGCGGCTGACCGAGGTCCAGCAGCCAAAGATCACCGAGACCTTGTCTTGCGTCAGCAGCTGCTTGGTCTTTTCAGCAAACAGCGGCCAGTTCGATGCCGGGTCGACGACCACAGGCTCGAGCTTCTTGCCGAGCACGCCGCCCTTGGCATTGATTTCCTCAATAGCCATCAGCACGGTGTCTTTGAGCACGGTCTCGGAAATGGCCATCGTGCCAGACAGGCTGTGCAAGATACCGACCTTGATCGTCGATTGGGCATGGGCGGGAATGAAGGACAGGCCAGCGAAGGTGCTGGCTGCCGCAAGGGCGAGCACTTTGAGGTTACCGCGGCGAATCATGATGAAGAACTCCAGTTTTTGATTGATAGGTGGGGTCTGGGCTGGGTGCAATCGGTGCACCCGATC
>CAZCSD010000034.1:0-28067 GCA_964501235.1 uncultured Polaromonas sp.
GGCCCAGGGTCACTTTCACTGCGTTGGCCAGGATGTTCACACCCTCGACCATGCGGGCACGGGCGTCTCCGCCAAAAACCACGTCTTTTGCTGCCATTTTGATTTCTCCAGATTCAGTTCAAAAACATCTTGATCATTCAGGGACAGAGCAAGAGTCGCTGTGTATCCCTGGGGCTCAGAATTACTTGGTTTCGACCACGGCGAAGAGGTCTTCCTCTTTCATCACCAGCAGTTCATCGCCGTCAACCTTGACGGTCTGGCCGCTGTACTTGCCAAAGAGCACGCGGTCACCGACCTTCACGCCCAGGGCCTTGACCTCGCCTTTGTCATTGGCTTTGCCGGGGCCGACGGCCAGGATCTCGCCCTGGTCGGGCTTCTCGGCGGCGCTGTCAGGGATGACGATGCCCGAGGCGGTCTTGGTTTCGTTTTCGATGCGCTTGACGATCACGCGATCGTGCAGAGGGCGAAGCTTCATTGGATCTCCGAACTAGGGTTGTTGTTGAACACCGACGGCCGCGCAAGACAGCTGCGACCGGTTTTTGTGTAGACGCAGGCGGGTGCTGTTAGCACTCACCGGAGTCGAGTGCTAATTATGGAGCGTGGACCGCTTTTTTTCAAGGGGGGGGGAAGATCCCCGTCGCGCAAGAAGGGAAAGTTTGAAAAGACCGGAAGGTGAAAAAGCCGGTCAATTCGGCAGATAGCGCAAGCTTTGTAAGCTATAGAGCTTAGTTTTCTTGATTTTACATTCGGATCAGCCGTTCTTTTTTACGATCAGGCGGCTGTTCCCGAGTTTTAGCAGTCTCCGGGCAGCCTCTCTGCGACGCCGTCCCGGGGCCTGCACGGTCCAGGAATCAGCGGCTTGCTTCGGGCCCGCTTCACCGCGGGCCTCTTTTTTTTAAGGGGCGTTCCAGTTCCCGGCTTGAATCTCATCGCCTGAGGTCGATACCCTTCTTCTCAAGGCACGGGGCCTATCCCGGCCTCATCTCATGCCCATGAGCGAAGAAATATCTGCCGAGGACCTCAGGACGCGCCGTCAAGCCGCCGGCTTGGACCTGGTCGTACTCGCTCGCCGCCTGAGTTTGTCGCCGGCCCAGCTGATGCAGCTTGAGAGCGGGCAGGACAGCCTGTTCTACAGCCCGGCCATCCGGCGACACGCCGCCCTCAAGGTCTACCGGTATCTGATCGGTCAGCCGCGCAGCCCGGCTGCCGAGCGCAGGACCTGAGCCTTGTCGGTACGCTCCCAGCTGAACTCGGGCTCGTCGCGTCCGAAGTGACCGTAAGCGGCGGTCTTCTCGTAAATCGGACGCAGCAGGTCGAGCATCTGGATGATGCCTTTGGGCCTGAGGTCAAAGTGCTCCTTGACCAGAGCGGCGATCTTTTCATCGGGTATCAGCCCGGTGCCCTCGGTGTAGACGGTCACATTCATGGGTCGCGCCACGCCGATGGCATAGGCCACTTGCACCTGGCACTGTTTGGCCAGTCCGGCCGCGACCACATTCTTGGCCACATAACGCGCGGCATAGGCGGCGCTACGGTCCACCTTGGAGGGGTCCTTCCCCGAGAAGGCGCCGCCGCCGTGGGGGCAGGCACCGCCGTAGGTGTCGACGATGATCTTGCGACCCGTCAGTCCGCAGTCGCCCTGGGGGCCACCGATGACGAAGCGGCCGGTCGGGTTGATGAGGTATTTGGTCTCCTCGGTCAGCCATTCCTTGGGCAGGACCGGCTTGATGATCTCCTCGCGGATCGCTTCATAGAAGCTGTCCTTGAGCTTGGTCGAAGTTTCGCTCTGGTCAGGGCTGTGCTGAGTCGAGAGCACCACGGTGTCGATGCTGTGCGGCTTGCCATCAACATAACGCATCGTCACCTGGCTTTTGGCATCCGGGCGCAAGAAGGGCAGACGGCCGTCTTTGCGCAGCTGCGCCTGCCGTTCGACCAATCGATGCGCGTAGTGAATGGGTGCGGGCATGAGCTCGGGGGTCTCATCGCAGGCGTAGCCAAACATCAGGCCCTGGTCACCAGCGCCGATATTGAGGTAGTCGTCGGACGCCCGGTCGACACCCTGTGCGATGTCATTAGACTGCTTGTCATAGCAGACCATGACGGCGCAGCCCTTGTAGTCGATGCCGTACTCGGTGTTGTCGTAGCCGATGCGCTTGATCGTGTCACGGGCGACCTGGATGTAATCGACATGTGCATTGGTGGTGATTTCTCCGGCCAGAACCACCAGACCGGTGTTGCACAAGGTCTCGGCGGCAACGCGAGAGCGCGGGTCCTGTTTGAAGATGGCATCCAGGATGGCATCGGAAATCTGGTCGGCCACCTTGTCGGGATGACCTTCGGAAACCGATTCGGATGTAAAGAGATAGTCGTTCGCCATGAAAACTCCTTGAAATAGCTGGTGGCTCGGCGCGTTGCCGGCTTTGGAGTCACGGCGAACGCTTTAGCAGTTTGGGATTAACGTCGCCCTGCAAGTAGTTCATTAACTCGGCGACGGGGAGCATTATACGAGTGGGCGGCTCCTCCCCTGTCGGGCGGGCGATCTGCAACCCGGCGTGCCCTTCTACACTTGCTCCCTGCACTTAGCCTTTCTGACCGCTTCGATGACCTGGGTGTTTCGCTTTTTCTCCCGCTGGCCTCTACCCGCCTTGCACGCCATCGGCGCGGTTCTGGGCTGGTTGATCTGGTTCTGCTCACCGGTCTACCGGCGTAATTTTCGGGCGCAGGTCAGCCAGGCGGGACTGCCCTTTGCCCAGGCGCGGCCAGCGATTGCCGATGCCGGCCGACTGGTGGCTGAGTTGCCGCGTCTGTGGCTGCGCCCCCATGACCAAAGTTGCCTGGCGGAGGTGCAGGTGCACGGCCGTGAGTGGGTGGATGCGGTGCGCGCCCAGGGGCGGGGCGTGATCTTTTTCTCGGCCCATTGCGGCAGTTTCGAATTGGCACCCCAGGTGCTGGCTGAGTTGTATGGGCCGGTGACTGCGCTGTACCGGCCCTCGCGGCAGCCGTGGCTGGCCCGTCTGATGCTGGCCAGTCGGCAGCGGCCGGGTTTGTCCATGGCGCCAGCCAGCCTGGCCGGTATCCGACAGATGCTCAAGGCCTTGCGCAGCGGCGGCGCGGTGGCCCTGCTGACCGATCAGGTGCCGCCGGACGGCTGGGGCCTGTGGGCCCCCTTCTTTGGCAAGCCTGCCTACAGCATGACCCTGGCAGCCAAGTTGGCCATGCAGAGCGGGGCGGCGCTGATCCCGGTGCGCACCGAACGATTGCCCGGCGGTCGTGGCTATGACCTGCGATTTCTTCCGCCAGTGGCCGGCCTGGAGACCCCGCCTGTGCCTGACTTGATGACCGCCGTGACCTTGGTCAATCAAGCCAACGAGGCCCTGATTCTGAGCCTTCCCGGGCAATATCTTTGGGCTTATGCGCGCTACAAACAGCCCCGTCGCGAGGCGTCCGTCTCCGCAGCTGCATCATGAGCCTGTTGCAGCGGGCATGGACCGGCCTGGGCCTGGGCCTGATGCGCCTTCTGGCGCTTTTGCCCTTGTCTGGGTTGCGCGCCTTGGGGGGCGGGCTGGGCGTCTTGCTGTACCTTCTGGTGCGATCGCGGCGGCACATTGCATTGGTTAACCTGGGCCTGTGCTTTCCTCACTGGCCGCAGGCGCAGCGCGAGGGGGTGGTGCGCGAGAGCTTTGTCTACCTGGCCCAGTCCTGGCTGGACCGGGGCTGGCTCTGGCACGCCCCTGAGGCGGTAGTTCGCAGTCGCCTGCACTTTCATGGCGCCCTGAGCGAATTTGACGGGCTGGCGCCCACCCTTGTCTTTTGCCCTCATTTTTATGGGTTGGACGCGGCTGCGGCTGCGATCAATATGAATATCGGGCGTGAATTCACCTCGATCTACACCCCGCAGGCCAATCCCTGGGTCGACGCCTGGATCAAGGCCGGCCGCTTGCGCTGGGGCCGGGTCAAGCTTTACCAGCGCACCGATGGGGTCAAGGCCAATGTGGCCGGGCTGCGCGCCGGTCAAGTGCTTTACCTACTACCCGACATGGATTTCGGTCCCGATGGTTCGGTCTTCGTGCCTTTTTTCGGTGTGCCGGCGGCCACAGTACCTTCAGTGGCCCGATTTGCCCGCCTGGGCAAAGCCAAGGTGATCACTGTGGTGCCTCGCATGACCAAGACCGGTTACGACATCGAAATCCTGCCCGCGTGGGACCACTATCCCACCGGCGATCTGCAGGCCGACACGGCGCGCGGCAACCAAGTGCTCGAGACGCTGATCAATCGCATGCCCGCCCAGTATTTTTGGGTGCACCGTCGATTCAAGAGCCGGCCGCCCGGGTGCGCGCCGGTCTATTGAGTCGGCGACTGAGCCGAGAGACCGCCCGGTTCGTGGCTCCATTGCCAGAGTACGCAGGCCGCTTCCTCGATACCCTGGCGCTTGAGCGCCGAGAAAAGCTGGGCCTGTCCGCCTCCCGTCTGAAGTCGGGCGATGGACAAGGCTTTTTCAGCCTGACTGCGGGTGAGTTTGTCGCATTTGGTCAGCAGCACCAGCAGCTTGAGTCCTTCGGTGATGCGGGGGCGGATGACTTCCAGCAGGATTTCGTCGAGCTCCGTTAATCCCTGTCTGGGGTCGACCATCAACACCACCGCCCGGAGATTGAGCCGGGTCATGAGGTACTGGGCCATCACGCGCTGCCAGCGCAGCTTGGCCTCACGAGGTACCGCCGCGTAGCCGTAACCGGGCAAATCGGCCAATACGGCATCGGTGAGGCCCTGCTTGCCGAGGGCAAAAAGGTTGATGCTCTGGGTGCGGCCCGGGGTGCGGGAGGCGAAGGCCAGGCGGTGCTGCTGGGTCAGCGTGTTGATGCAGGTCGATTTACCGGCGTTTGAGCGACCCACGAACGCTATCTCTGGCACTTGCAGCGCCGGCAAATACTCGAGTTGGGGCGCTGTGGTCAGAAAGCGGGCGGTGTGCAACCAGCCCAGGGCCACTTTGGAATCGACGGTCTCAGGGACGGTCATAAGGGGGGTTCTTTGGGGTGGGGGCAGGCGGGTCCCTTGTCCCTGGCCTGCGCCATGGCTCTCGGGTTTTGGGGGGTGCCAACCCCGACCATTGTAAAATCAGGCGTTTTTGTCGGACGGCTGGCCGCCCGGCCCTCAGATTCCGTCCCTTTTCAAGCATCCGTATGAAGCTGTCTGCCCCCTTCCTTTTGGTCGCCCTGCTCTTTGCATTCGTCTCCGCTTCCCATGCTCAGGGTAGCGCTGCCAAGGCGCCGGCCAAGCCGGATCTGGGGGCGGGCGAAGCCAAGTTCGCGGCCCAGTGCGCCGCTTGCCACGGGGCTGACGGTAACTCGGGCTCGCCGGTCAACCCCAAGCTGGCCCAGCAGCACCCGGAGTATTTGGTCAAGCAGCTACGCGAGTTCAAGGGCGGTGTGCGCAAGAACGCGATCATGCAGGGGCTGGCCGCGGGTCTGTCGGATGAGGATATGCGCAATATTTCGTACTGGCTGGCCAGCAAGAAGGTCAAGCCGGGTTTTGCCAAGGAAAAAGATCTGGTGGCGTTGGGCGAACGTATTTATCGCGGCGGTATCGCCGATCGGCAAATCGCCGCTTGCGCCGGCTGCCACACCCCCACCGGGGCGGGCATTCCGGCCCAGTATCCGCGTCTGGCTGGCCAGCATGCTGAGTACACCGCCGCTCAGTTGACCGCCTACCGTGATGGGGTTCGGGCCAACAGCGTGCAGATGAGCCAGGTGGCTGCCAAGCTCAACGACCGGGAAATCCGGGCCCTGGCCGACTATGTGGCTGGCCTGCGCTAAGTCCACTTGCGCGAGCCAGTTGCCGTTAAGGTCTTTTGCGTCTTATCTTGTACGACCGGCTGCACAGCGGCTACAGTGTTGTCAGTTCGGTCGGGACCGACCCTCTCGCCTAAAAATGAGTTCCACAAAAAGGCGGGTCTTTCGAATCGAAGGACCCGCTTTTTTCATGCCCGGCTGATCACGGCCTTCCCTTGAGTTTTTCTTGCGCGGTATCGGACTCTCATGAGCGCCAGCGACATTGACACGGGCGGCAGCCTCTCCACTTCCGGAGCTGGGCGGGGCTGGCTCGAGCTCCTGTCGTCCATGCGTTTTGCGATTTCCCTGCTCACGGTGATCTGCATCGCCTCGGTCATCGGGACTGTGATCAAGCAGGGCGAACCGACGGTCAACTACATCAACCAGTTCGGCCCCTTCTGGGCGCAACTGTTCGGCCAGCTCCACCTCTTTACCGTCTACAGCGCTTGGTGGTTCTTGCTGATACTGGCTTTTCTGGTGATCAGCACCAGCCTGTGCATTGCGCGCAACACGCCCAAGATCCTCGCCGATCTGAAGACCTTGAAGGAGGGCGTGCGTGAACAAAGCCTGCGTGCCTTCCCCCACCGCGCTGAGGCTTCTCTGTCCCTGGCGCCGCCGGAGGCGGCGCGCCTTCTGGGTCAGTCCTTGGCGCAAGGCGGCTGGCGGGTCAAGCTGCAGCAGCGCGAGCAGGGCTGGATGGTCGCCGCGCGTCGGGGCGCGGCCAACAAGCTCGGCTATATCGCGGCGCACAGTGCCATCGTGCTGGTATGTGTAGGCGGCTTGCTTGACGGCGATCTGATGGTGCGTCTGCAGATGTGGTGGGGCGATAAAGCAGTTTTCAGCGGCGCCGGCATGATCGCTGACGTACCGGCTCGGCACCGACTGAGTGCCTCCAACCCGACCTTCCGGGGCAATATCTTGGTCGGAGAGGGTACGCACTCGAGTACAGCGCTGCTCAGCCAGCCCGGCGGCGTCTTGTTGCAGGAGTTGCCCTTTTCCATCGAGTTGCGCAAGTTCATCGTCGAGTACTACTCGACCGGCATGCCCAAGTTGTTTGCCAGCGAAATCATCATCCACGACAAGGAAACCGGGCAGGCCATTGCCCAGCGGGTCGAGGTCAATCACCCGGTCCGGCATCGTGGCATCGACATCTTCCAGTCTGGTTTTGACGACGGCGGTTCGCGGGTGACTCTGCGGGCTGTGCCTATGAGTGCCGGTGTCGAGCCCTTCGAGGTCAGCGGCGCCATCGGCGGCTCCACCCCTTTGTCCAACGGCCGCGAGCAGATGACCCTGGAGTTCTCGGGCCTGCGGGTGATCAATGTCGAAAACCTAGGCAGCACGGCCAGAGACCCGCGTCAGGCCGGCGAGTCCCGCCTGACTCACGCTCTGGATCAGCGATTGGGCGCGGCCAACAAGACCACCAAACGCAAGGACCTGCGCAATGTCGGCCCGAGTGTGAGCTACAAACTACGCGATGCGGCCGGCCAAGCCCGCGAGTACAACAATTACATGCTGCCGATTCGGCTTGATGATGATCCCAACAGTGTGCCCATCTTCTTGCTGGGCGTTCGGGACACGCCATCGCAAGAGTTTCAATACCTGCGCATACCGGCTGACCCAGAGGGTAGCAAGCTGACCTTCTTGCGCGCTCGCGCGGCCTTGCAGGAGCCGGCGTTGCGCCAGGAGGCGGTGCGCCGCTATGTACAGCAGGCCATTCCCGCTCAGCGCGCAGACATGGCTGAGCAGTTGACGGCTTCGGCCACCAGAGCGCTGCAGCTTTTTGCCGGCGGGCAGGCCCAGCCCGGCTCCCCGTCCCTAGGCCAGCCGGTCGCAGGTCTGCAAGCTATCTCGGACTTCATGGAGGCCAATGTGCCTCAGGGTGAGCGCGAGAAGGCCAGTGAGGTTCTGATCCGTATTCTCAATGGCGTGCTCTTTGAACTCGTGCAAATGAGCCGCCGAGCCGCTGGGCTGCCCTTGCTCGAGTTTGGCGAGGCGACCCAGAATTTCATGGCCCAAGCGGTGCTCAGCCTCTCGGATGCCTATCTCTACCCGGCTCCGATGGCCTTCGAACTCAAAGAGTTTGAGCAGGTGCAGGCCAGCGTGTTCCAGGTCGCACGGGCTCCCGGTCGCAACATCGTTTATCTGGGCTGCCTCTTGCTGATTGTGGGGATTTTTGCCATGCTTTACGTTCGCGAACGCAGGCTCTGGATCTGGCTGAGTCCCGACCCCGGCGGCTCGCAGGTGAACATGGCGCTGTCGAGCAATCGCAAGTCGCTCGACGAAGGCAAGGAATTCGAAAGCTTGAAGCAACGTCTTTTTCAGGGGGCCGCATGAACAGCACACTGGGTCGGGATGGCATCGTCCTGCAAGAGGGTTATTTTTTGCGCCGTACCGCTTGGGATTGGATCTTCGCGGCGCTCGTGCTTGTGGGCGGCGTCTTTGCCCTGCTCAACTACCAGCACGCCACGGACGGCTATGAGAAGGCCATTTTGGTGGGGGCCATTCCAGGCGTCATTTGGCTGGGCTGGTTCTGGCGTCCGATGCAGCTTTTGATGGGGGGCGTAGCGGCCGCCTCTTTGCTGGCCATTGCCTCTTACGGCGGCGATCTGGCCCGGGCCGAACAGGTGTTCTGGCTCAAGTACTTCCTGTCGAGCCAGTCGGCGATCTTGTGGATGTCGGTGCTCTTTTTCATGAGCACGGTTTTTTATTGGCTCCCCATCCTCATCAAGGGGCAGGGGGGCACCTTTGAACTTCTCGGCTCGCGGCTGGCCTGGGCGGCGGTGACCATGGCGCTGATTGGCACCATGGTACGTTGGTACGAAGGCCATCAAATGGGACCCGATATCGGGCACATCCCAGTGAGTAACCTCTATGAAGTCTTCGTGCTTTTTTGCTGGATGACGACTCTCTTCTATTTGTATTTCGAGGACCAGTACCGTGTCCGAAGCATGGGGGGTATGGTCATGCTGGTCATCAGTGCTGCCGTGGGCTTTTTGCTCTGGTACACCCTGGTTCGCGAGGCACACGAAATTCAGCCGTTGGTGCCGGCGCTCAAGAGCTGGTGGATGAAGCTGCACGTGCCCGCTAATTTTGTCGGCTATGGCATGTTCTCGATCGCAGCCATGGTGGCCTTGGGCTATCTCATCAAACAGCAGGCCGAGCAAACCCGCTGGCACAAGCTGGCTCCCCTTTGGCTGCTGGGTATCGTGTTGTGCCTGGCTCCGCTGGTCTTTCGCAAGTCTTCCTATGAGGCCGGTGGCATGTACTGGGTCGGCTATTTGATCGTATCGGCGCTGATTGCCAGCGTCATGGTGCTGGCGCGCAAGCCGATCGCCGATCGGCTGCCCTCGTATGAGGTCATGGACGATGTGATGTACAAGTCCATTGCCGTAGGTTTTGCCTTCTTCACCATTGCCACCGTTCTGGGCGCGCTCTGGGCCGCCGAGGCCTGGGGCGGCTACTGGAGCTGGGATCCCAAGGAAACCTGGGCCTTGATCGTCTGGCTCAACTACGCCGCCTGGCTGCACATGCGCCTGATGAAAGGCTTGCGCGGCACGGTCTCGGCCTGGTGGGCCCTCGTAGGCCTGGGGGTGACTACTTTTGCCTTCCTGGGCGTCAATATGTTCCTGTCGGGGCTGCACAGCTACGGAGAGCTCTGATCGGCGGGGGCTCAGTCCCCCACTGTGCTCGGGTATTGCTTTGGCGGTTTAATCGGCCTTTGTGAGTAAGGAGGCTTGCGATGTTGATCCGCAGTGATGAGCGCGATTGGAACCACAAGTTGGGCAGCGAAATCACGCCGCTGCAGGTCTATCAGAATCGGCGTGACTGGATGCGTCAAGTGGCCGCTGGCGCTGCCGGTACCACGCTGGCCGCCTGGGCTGGACGCGATGCGCGCGCTCAGATGCAGACCCCGAGACCGGGCAAGATGCCTGTGCTTGCAGCCGCTCCTTCCAAGGTCCCCGGTGCGATGACCATGGAGAAGCTCACCACCTACCAGGATGCGAGCACCTACAACAATTTCTACGAGTTTGGCACCGACAAATCTGATCCGATCAAGTACAGCACCCGGTTTCAGACGCATCCTTGGAACTTGAGCGTCGAGGGTTTGGTCAAACAGCCGCGCACTTTTGCAATCGAGGACCTGCTCAAGCTCAGTGCCCAGGAGGAGCGCATTTATCGTCTACGGTGTGTCGAGGGCTGGTCCATGGTGATCCCCTGGATCGGCTACTCCCTGTCGGAGTTGCTGCGTCGGGTCGAGCCCCTGGGCAGTGCACGCTTTGTGGAATTCATCACCGCCGTAGACAACAAGACCATGCCCAATGTGGATTCCACCGTGCTGGAATGGCCGTACACGGAAGGCTTGCGCCTGGACGAGGCCATGCATCCGTTGACCTTGCTTTCCTTTGGCATGTACGGAGAGATCCTGCCCAAGCAGAACGGCGCGCCGGTGCGTCTCGTGGTGCCCTGGAAGTACGGATTCAAGAGCAGCAAGAGCCTGGTCAAGATCCGTTTGACCGACGAGCAGCCCCGCACCTCCTGGGTCAAGTCGGCGCCGAGAGAATACGGATTTTTGTCCAATGTAAATCCGAATGTTGACCATCCGCGCTGGAGCCAGGCCACCGAGCGTCGAATCGGCGAAGACGGCCTGTTTGCCAAGAAGCGCAAAACTCTGATGTTCAACGGCTACGAGTCGCAGGTGGCCTCCATGTATGCCGGCATCGATCTAAGAAAGTTCTACTGATCGACCCTGGATGGGCCGATGTCCCTCAACGATTTTCTGTCCCGGCCGGCCTGCAAACGTTCGGTCTTCGTTCTACTGTTGCTGCCCTTCGTGCAGCTGCTCGTACTCGCCTTCACCCAGGGGCTGGGTCCCCATCCCCAGGAGACTTTGATCCGCTCCACGGGCGACTGGACCTTGCGCCTGATCTGCTTGACCTTGGCGATCACTCCGTTGCGGGTGAGCTTTTCTTTGCCGGCCCTGGCGCGCTGGCGGCGTATGGTGGGACTGTTCGCCTTCTTTTACGCGGCCGTGCACCTGCTTTGTTATGCAGTGTTCGACATGGAACTCGATGCGACGGCGATCATCGCTGACATCGTCAAGCGCCCTTTCATCCTGGTGGGCATGTTGACTTTGGCTCTGCTACTTCCGTTAGCACTGACTTCATTCAATGCGGCGATCCGGCGCTTGGGCGCTGCGCGCTGGCAGGCCATACACCGATGGGTCTATCCGGCCAGCTTGACCATGCTGCTGCATTTCTTCTGGATGCGCGCTGGCAAGAGTGACTTCGCTGAGGTCTGGGTCTACAGCGCAGTGGTGACTGCGCTACTGGGCTGGCGTGTGCGGCGCTGGCTTCAGATCAGGCGCTCACCGCGCATCTGATCGGCAATCGTTTCCCGCTCGCGGATCAGCCGGGCTTGATTGCCGTCTACCAAAATCTCCGCCGGTCTCCCCCGGCTGTTGTAATTGCTGGCCATACTCATGCAGTAGGCGCCGGCTGAAAGCACCGCAAGCAGGTCGCCGGACTGCACACACAGTGCTCGATCCCGTCCGAGCCAGTCGCCGCTTTCGCACACCGGGCCGACCACGTCGTAGTCCATCAGCGGACCCTGGCGGGGTGCGACCGGCACGATCTGGTGAAAAGCCTCATACATCGCCGGCCTTGGCAGGTCATTCATAGCGGCATCGACGATGCAGAAATTCTTCTGCTCGCCGGGCTTGGTGTAGACAACCTCGGTCAAACACAGGCCGGCATTGCCGACCAGAGACCGGCCCGGCTCGATCATCAGCTTGCGTTTACCGTAGCCTCGGGCATCGATTCGCTCGAGCAATTGCTGCCACAGCACATCGGCCGCCGGTGGGGTGTCGCCGTTGTAGTCTATGCCCAGGCCGCCTCCAAAGTCGATGTGCTGCAGGCCGATACCCGACTTCTCGATGGCATCGACCAGATCGAGCACGCGATCCATGGCGTCGAGATAAGGCTCAGCCTGTGTGATCTGGGAGCCGATGTGACAGTCGATACCCACCACATTGAGACCCGGCAGGCTGCTGGCCAGCTTATAAATGCGCAGTGCCTGCTCGTGGGCCACCCCGAACTTGTTGCCTTTCAGACCGGTGGAGATATAGGGATGGGTGCGCGCATCCACGTCCGGATTGACGCGCACGCTGACGGCGGCGCGGCGGCCCACCTCAGAGGCCACGGCTGATAGCAAATGCAGTTCTGCCTCGCTCTCCACATTGAAGCAGGCAATGCCCGCCCGCAGGGCCAGAGCCATTTCCTGCGCGGTCTTGCCCACGCCGGAGAAGATCACCTGATCGGCCCTGCCGCCCGCTGCCTTCACGCGTTCGAGTTCGCCGACTGAAACGATGTCGAAACCGCAGCCGGCCTGGGCAAAGACCTGCAAAACACCCAGCGAGGAGTTGGCCTTGACCGCGTAGCAAACCTGCGCCGATCGCCCTGCAAAGCCCCTGCGGTAGGCTTCCAGCGCTGAGAGCATGGCGGCCTTGGAGTAAACGAAGAGCGGTGTGCCGTAGCGTCGGGCCAATGGCGCCAGATCCACTGCGTCCATCCAGAGTTGTTCAGCTCGGCGGTGGACAAAAGGATGGCCGGGCAGCGGGCCGGCAGGATCGGTCGCATTCATCGGATTTACGGACTGGCTGGGGACTGCGGGATCGCACTGGGCGCCGGTTTCGTCGGTGCGGCCTTAGGCGCGGGCTTTTCTGGGGGCGGCATGTAAAGGGGTCCCTTTTGACCACAGCCGGCCAAGCCTAATGCTGCAAGCAGCAGAATCGGGGCTGACCCTCGGCCTAAAATTCCCAGTAGTCTCACATCAGCTCCCATTCCTGCATTGTAATGACCGACCCTCAGTTCATGGACGAGGCCGAAGCCCTGCTCAGGGCGGTTGAGGCCAGTTGCGACCGCATCAATGACGAAAGTCAGGCGGACATTGACAACCAGAGAACCGGCGGCATGGTCACCTTGAGCTTTTCTGACCGCAGCCAGATCATCATCAACTTGCAAAAGCCTTTGCATGAGGTCTGGATGGCCGCGCGGGCTGGCGGCTTTCACTACAAGTTCCAGGGGGGACGCTGGATCGACACCAAGAACGGCAGCGAATTTTTTCTCACCCTGAGCCGATGCGCCAGCGAGCAGGCCGGCCTGTCGCTGAACTTTGGCCCCTGAGCCGTCGGCTACTGCCTGAAGAGGTTGAGGATGTTGCGGCGTTCTTCGCCGGTCGGCAGGGTTTGTTTGGCATCGTCTCCCCGGCCGTTGACGCCCAGGCTGCTGACGCCGTTGCCGCGGGCAAATTCTTCGTAGAACCATTCGCCCCCGATGCTCACAACGCCGGCGGGCACCTCCAGATCCCGCACCGGCTCTGACTTGAGCGCGTGCTCCATGTAGCCGATCCACACCGGTAGGCTCAGGCCGCCTCCGGTTTCGCGATCGCCCAGCTTGCGAGGTTTGTCGTAGCCCATCCAGACACCTGCGACCACCGTGGGCTGGTAGCCGATGAACCAAGTATCGATGGAGTCGTTGGTGGTTCCGGTCTTGCCGTAGAGGTCACTGCGCTTGAGTTGCGATTGAGCGCGTGCTGCAGTACCCGAGCGCGTGACTTCTTGCAGGAGACTGGACATAACGAAGGCGTTACGCGCATCAATCACTCTCTGGCTGTCTTCGGGCCGCGGCGGCGGTGGCTGGACCAAAAGCCGCCCTTGTTGGTCAGTGATGTGAGTGATCAGAAAAGGATTGACCCGAAAGCCGCCATTGGCAAAGACGGCGTAGCCGGCCACCATTTGCATCGGGGTGACAGAGCCAGCCCCCAGGGCCATGGTGAGATAGGGCGGGTGCTTGTCCGCCTCGAAACCGAAGCGGGTTACCCAATCCTGGGCATTCTGGGTTCCGACGCTTTGCAGGATGCGGATCGAGACCATGTTCTTGGACCGTTTGAGCGCGGTGCGCATGCTCATCGGCCCATCGAATTGCCCATCGTAGTTTTTCGGCTCCCAGGGTTGACCGCCCGTGACACTGGCGTCAAAAAAAAGTGGACTGTCGTTGATGACCGTAGCGGGCGTCAGGCCCTTCTCCAGACTGGCCGAGTAGATGAAAGGCTTGAAGCTCGAGCCGGGCTGGCGCCAGGCCTGCGTGACATGGTTGAACTTGTTCTTGCCAAAATCAAAGCCCCCAACCAGTGCGCGCAGAGCGCCGCTGCGCGGATCCATCGCCACCAGGGCGCCTTCGACTTCGGGCAGCTGGGTCAGCGTCCATTTGTTGCCCGGGTCTTTCATCAGCCGAACCACTGCGCCACGCCGCACTGCCAATTGCGGTGGGGCCTTGGCCGCCAAGCCGGACTGCACCGGTTTGAGCCCTTCGCCAGTGATTTCTACCGTATCTCCATTGGCGCGCACCACCACCACTTTTTGAGCGCTGGCCTCAAGCACCACCCCCGCCACGACATCTCCGTTGTCAGGGTGGTCAGCCAAGGTTTCATCGATCAGTTCGTCAGCCTCCTTGGGATCGGCAGGCAGGGTCACAAACTTTTCCGGCCCTCGGTAGATCTGCCGACGTTCATAGTCCATGATGCCTTTGCGTAAGGCTTGGTAGGCGGCAGTCTGCTCACCGGCATGGATGGTGGTGTAGACATTGAGTCCGCGGGTGTAGCTTTCGGCACCGTATTGAGCAAACACCAGTTGCCGCACCATCTCGGCGACGAACTCCGCATGCACACGATTGGGGTCACTGCCACCGCGGATCTTGAGTTCCTGCTTCTTGGCTGCCTCCGCCTGGGCCGCCGTGATGAAGCCGTTTTCCTCCATCCGGTCAATGATGTAGAGCTGGCGCAGCCGGGCCCGCTTGGGGTTGGCGATCGGATTAAAGGCCGAGGGGGCTTTGGGCAGCCCGGCCAGCATGGCCGCTTCTGCCACGGTGATTTGCTTGAGGGGCTTGCCGAAATAGGTCTCCGAAGCTGCGGCGAAACCGTAAGCTCGGTTACCTAGAAAAATCTGGTTCATGTAGATCTCAAGAATCTGATCTTTCGTGAGCAGATGCTCGAGCTTGAAAGTGAGCAAAATCTCGTAGATCTTGCGGATGTAGCTTTTCTCGGTGGTCAGATAGACGTTGCGGGCCACCTGCATGGTGATGGTGGAGGCTCCCTGGCTCTTGAATTGCCGCACATTGGCCAGACCGGCCCGGATAACCCCCCAATAGTCGATGCCGCCGTGTTGAAAAAATCGAGCGTCCTCAATGGCCAGTACCGCGTCTTTCATCACTTGGGGAATTTCTGCGATCGCGGTGAAGCTGCGCCGCTCTTCGCCAAACTCGCCGATCAGCACCTTGTCGGCTGAATACACGCGCAGCGGCAGCTTGGGCCGGTACTCCGCCAGATCCGATACATCCGGCAGATTGGGGTAGGCCAGGGTCAGCGCCACAGCCAGCACCATGGCCAAGCCAAGTGCTGCCGCTGTGCCCAGACCGGCCGCCCACAGCAACAGACGCAGCCATAGCGGTCTGCGCTCTGGAGGCCTGGGGGTTGAAGCAGTGGTGGGGGGGGGCATGATGGGCAGAGGACGCTCAGGCCTCGACAAGCTCCCTCATTTTAGGAGAGCCGTCGCTCTCGGAGGCTCCTGATCGTCCAAATGACCCGGATGGCCAACCCGCATGGTCCGTCGGCGGGGCTTAACACGAATTAAACGGGCCACAGGGGCGCCTTGCTAGCCTTCGAACCGGTCGGTCTGACGGCGCAGATCATGCGTCCTTTTCTACAAGGAAGGTCAAGTCCCATGCGTGCAAATTCCTGGTTTGAGCGAAGTGTCGATCGCGAGCGTGCGCCTGTGGCTGCCGTGGATATCGGCCCCCGCACAGCACGCTGGATGGTGTTGGAACGCTCGGCGCCGGGCTGGCGTGTGCAGACCTGGCAATGGGCGGTCATGCCTGGTTGGGTTGACGGTGGGCATGTGATGGACTTTCTGGCCCTCAGTGATGCTCTGAGCCTCTGGTTGGCTGAGGCCGGCCAGAGGCGGGTGGCCCTGAGTTTGCCGCCCGAAATCTGCGACTGCCAGCTGCTCAAGCCGCCGTTTCGGGCGCGCTGGTGGCGGCCCGGCCGCTGGTTGGAGCAGCAGATCAGGCCCACGGGGCAGGGGGAGCCGCCGGTCTGGGTTGCTCACCGGGTGACCGAGCCTGCGGCGCATTGGCGCGTCGTTTCAGCGCCCCTGGATCGGGTGCAGGACTGGCAGGGCCTGATCGAGGCGGCCGGCTGTGAACTTTCGGTTCTCGAAGACGCGCATCAGGCAAGTTGGCGTGCTTTGGAGCGGTGGTCGGCTGCGCCGCAGCCTGGCGCGGTCTTGCTTCAGGTCGGTAGCGCCTGTGTGCAGGCCTTGCGTGAACACAACGGCCGCTGGCACTGGGCCTGGCGGGCCCGTCAGCCCGAGCAGGACCTGTTGCGCCTGTGCCTCGAAACCGCCCTCAGCCACAGCGCCGTGTTTTTGATCGGTGAGGGTGATTTGGCCGATGCTCTGCGTTCGGCGCTGCACGAGGCGGGCTGCGATCTGCGCGAGCCGATTCTTGATCCGGCCTTGCAAGTCGATGCATCTTTCGGCGCCGGCTCCTGGTCTGTGCTGGGCTTGGCAAGTCTGGGGGGACGATCGTGAAGCCGATGCAAAGCCCCGTGTTGGATATGCGGCTGACCGGCTCCAGCCTGGATCTGCGAGATGTACGCCACCGCAGGCCTCTGATCTACGTTGGGAGCGCCGGTTTGGCGGCCGGCCTGATGCTCGCGTTGGGCTTGCAATTGCATCTGCAAGCCTTGCGTGATGAGGAGCAGGCGGTGCGGACCGAGCTGCAATCGCTGCGCTCGACGGAGCGCGAGCTGCAATTGCAGCTACAGGCCCTGCGCGAGAGCCAGGCCCAGCGGCGGCGGCAGCAGGCACATCGGGATCACTGGGATCTGGCTGGACAGAGCTTGCGGTTGCTAGGCAGACTTCAAGGGGCGGCTCCCTCGGCGCAGCTGACCGAAGTACGTCTGGATGCCCAAGGGCTGACGGCCTCGGGACAGATGGCGTCGGCTGAACTGCAGCCTTGGCTGCAGCGGCTTAGTCAACAGACGATCGGCCTGGGGGCGCGTTCCTGGCTTGAGATCGGAGGCGGGCTGGAAGATTCGGCTGCGCCGTCCGCTTCGGCGCAGGAGTCGCAGAGGCGCCAGCGGTTTTGGGTCCGTCTGGGCCTGCAGGCGACAAGCGGAGAGGCTCAACGATGAACGCTTTGCGCTGCCTGCGTAGGGGGTCCGTGCACTTCGTGCTACGCAGTCGCTCGCTGGGGGCAGGACCGGGTCGCGCGCTCTGCATGCTGGCGTTGGTCGGTTTTATGGTGCCCCTGATCGGGTTGGGACGCCAAGGCCCGGCTCAGTGGCAGTCCTTGCAGGCGAGCACGGCGCTGCAACGGTTCGAGCGCGATGCCCTGCGCCTGCGTCTGGCCCAAGCCCAACAGGGCGTGGCCGCTATGCAGGCTCAAGTCGATGCCTGGCCGCAGCTCGATCAGGTTCCCGCGCCGCCCGATGCACTTGCACTTCACCGTCTGGCGCTCGAGCATGGTCTGCGGATCGAGCGCCTCAAGCCTGGCCCGTCGGAGGCGCAGTCGACAGCAGCCGGCGTGGCGGCAACAGCGGCGCGCCCCTGGACCCTGCAGGTGCGGGGCAGTTATCCAGCCCTCCTTGCTTACCTGGAGGCGCTGGCTCAAACGGGGCCGGCTTGGCGACTGCAGCAGTTGCAGTGGTCGGCCGGGGGCCGGGAGCTGCACCGCCTGCAACTGTTGCTCGAGGCCTTGCCGCCCTCGCGGTGGATGCTTGTGGAGTCGATGGTTACAGCGCGGCTGGACGCGCCCGATCCCTTCGGCTTACCCTCCGAGGAGCGCGTTCCGCGACCATCGATTACCGCGGACGAAGCCCTCCAAGCCCGATCCGGGCCGCCGCCGTCAGCCGATCCACTGGCCGATTTCCCGCAGAACTGGCGATCGGAGTTGGAACGAAGCCGCGGCCCGCTCGAAGCCATCGCGCTCAAGGAGGTCGCATTGACCGGCACCGTGCGCCAGGGTCAAGTCTGGCTGGCCCTGGTACGCGTTGGCTCGCTCATACACACGCTGGCGGTGGGCGACTACATTGGCCCTGACCTGGGCCGGGTGATCACCATCGACGAGACAGGTCTCGAGTTGCGCGAGATCCGCCGCGACGCCCAGGGTCGCTGGCAAGAGCAGCTTCGATCTTGGCCGGTAGGGGGTATGCCGTGATGAGAAGGGACATTAGAAAGGACCTGTGTCTGCTTGTGGGTCTGCAAGTGAGCCTGCTGCAGGCCTTGGCGGGACCGGCCCAGGCTGCCCAAGCCCTGGATTCGTCGCAGGAGGGCAATTTGCCCGCCACGGAGCGGGCTTATCAAGGTCAGGCCATTTCCCTGAACTTTCAATCGATCGATGTGCGCGCCCTCTTGCAGCTGCTGGCTCATTTCAGCGGCTTTAACATCATCGTCTCCGATGGGGTCTCCGGTCAGACCAGTTTGCGGGTGCGTGACTTGCCCTGGGACCAGGTGCTGGAAATCGTGGTGCACACGCGCGGTTTGGTGATGCGCCGGGACGGCGCGGTGATTTGGGTGGGCACGCGGGCCGAGCAGGCCGCACGCCAGCGTCAGGAACTCGAAGGGCAGCAGGCTCTGCAGACGGTGGAGCCCCTTGTCACCGAGAGCTTTCGTCTCAAGTATGCACGCGCCGATGAACTTGCGCGCCAACTGCAATCGGGTTCGGGCGGTGCGCGGGTTTTGTCTGCACGGGGGAGCCTGATTTCCGAGGCGCGCACCAATCAAGTCTTTGTCACCGATGTGCCGGCTCGCATTGCCATGGTGCGCCGTCTGGTCGAGCAACTGGATATCCCGGTCCGGCAGGTCATGATCGAGGCGCGCATTGTCGAGGCCTCGGACACGTTCGGCCGTTCGCTGGGCGTGCGCTTGGGCGGTCGCCTCGCGGCTCATCCGGCCGACCCCCAGCGACCTGGGCTCAGCGGAGGGCAGGTGGGGGGCGGCTTGATTGCCCCGGTTCGGCCGGCCACCGGGGACCCGATCATGGGCCGTGACTTTGGCATTGCAGGGGGCGACATGATCAACTGGCCGGCGCTGCCGCGCGAGGGCCAGGCTGCTGCGGCTCTGGCCGTATCGCTTTTCAATGCATCACTGACGCGCGTGGTCAACCTGGAAATCTCGGCCATGGAGGCCGATGGCAAGGGCAAGGTGGTGGCCAGCCCCCGCATCGTCACCGCCGATCAGGTCAAGGCCATCATCGAGCAGGGAACCGAGCTGCCCTACCAGCAGTCCGCAGGCAGCGGCGCGACCTCGCTGACCTTCAGGAAGGCCAATCTGAAGCTGGAAGTCACGCCGCAGATCGTACCGGATGGCCGCATCATTCTCAATGTCGACATCAACAAGGACAGCGTGGGGCGCAGTACGCCCAGCGGTTTTGCGATCGATACCAAGCATGTGCAAACCCAGGTTCGCGTTGACAACGGGGGTACGGTGATGATCGGCGGTATCTTTGAGACGCTTGAGCGCGAGGATGAGACCCGTGTTCCCTTGCTTGGAAGCCTGCCCGGTCTCGGGGCCTTCTTCCGCAGCCGGGCGCGCACACTCAACCGGTCTGAGCTGTTGGTCTTTTTGTCGCCGCAGGTGCTCATGGACGAGCCGGTGAGTTGGGTGCAGCCCTAGCCGGGTGCGTTCAAAAACAGGCCGCGGGAGCGCTGCCGCCCAGCGCGACGGGTCGGGGTTTATCATGCGAACTTGTCTTCTCAGTGCGCCTGCGTGTCTCCTCGCCCCCTTTTGATCGCCTGCATCGGCCTGCCCGGGTCGGGTAAGTCCACTGTCGGCCGCCAGTTGGCGCGGCGCCAGGGTTTGCGCTTTATCGATTCCGACCAGGTCATCGAGCGACGCCTGGGTTGTTCGATCCGCGAGTTTTTCCAGCGCGAGGGCGAGGACAGTTTCCGTGACCTTGAGGAACAGGTGCTCGACCAACTGACCCAGACTGACAACACTGTGCTTTCCACCGGTGGGGGCTGTGTGCTCAGGCCGGCCAATCGCCAGCGCCTGCACGAGCGCAGTACCGCGGTCTATTTGCACTCGAGTCCGGAGGAGGTCTTCAAGCGTCTGCGCCATGATCAGAGCCGCCCGTTGCTGCAGGTGGCCGATCCCCTGGGACGGCTGCGCGATCTCTATGCGGTGCGCGATCCCCTTTACCGCGAAACGGCGCACTTTGTCATTGAAACCGGTCGGCCCTCGGTGCCTGGGTTGGTCAACAAGATCATCATGCAGCTAGAGCTGGCGGGCGTGATACCGTCTCTGGCGCCCGCCGCTGCGTCTTCCACCGCCTCCGGCGATCCTGTTCCCCGGTGAGGATATGAACGCAGACGATCACCATCGCGTCCACATCGATCTTGGATCCCGCGGTTACCCTATCCTCATCGGGGCCCGATTGCTGGCCGATCCGCGCAGTTACGCCGATTTACCGCGTGCCCAGACCGCGCTCATTGTCAGTAATGTCACGATTGCGCCCTTGTATGCGCAGGCGCTGCAGCAGGCGCTCGCGCCACACTACCGACGCGTATTGCTGCTCACCTTGCCCGATGGCGAGGCGCACAAGGACTGGCCGCATCTGCAGCGCATTTTTGACGCCCTGCTCGAGCACGGGTGCGATCGCCGCACGGTGCTGTTCGCCCTGGGCGGCGGTGTCATTGGCGACATCACTGGCTTTGCTGCGGCCAGCTACATGCGCGGCGTGCCCTTCGTGCAGGTGCCGACCACCTTGCTGGCGCAGGTGGACTCATCGGTCGGTGGCAAGACCGGCATTAATCATCCGCTGGGTAAGAACATGATCGGCGCCTTCTATCAGCCCGCGCGCGTGATCTGCGATCTCGATGTACTTTCCAGCCTGCCCGATGCCCAACTGTCTGCTGGTCTGGCCGAGGTGATCAAGTACGGGCCGATTGCCGATATGGGGCTGCTCGACTGGATCGAGGCGCATCTGCCGGAGCTGATGGCTCGCCGGCCGTCGGCCCTGGCCCATGTGGTGCGGCGCAGTTGCGAGATCAAGGCTTCGGTGGTGGGTGCCGATGAGCGTGAGAGCGGCTTGCGCGCCATCCTCAACTTTGGCCACACCTTCGGTCATGCCATCGAGGCCGGGATGGGCTACGGCGCCTGGCTGCATGGACAGGCCGTTGGTTGCGGCATGGTGATGGCCGCGCTGCTTTCGCACAAACTCGGTCTGGTGGACGCGGCCTTTTATGAACGATTGCGCCGCTTGGTCGCTGCAGCTGGCTTGCCCGTGGTGGGGCCGGTGCTCGATGCCGCCGATAACGCTGGCCGCTATCTGGATTTGATGCGACTGGACAAAAAGGCAGAGGCCGGCGAGATCAAGTTTGTGGTCATAGACGGACCGGGTCGGGCGGCCCTTCGGGGCGCTCCCGATGCTTTGGTGCGCGAGGTCATCGATGCCTCTTGCCGCTAGCGCCGAGCCGGTGTTCGCGCTGGGCTTGGGATGATGCGGGCCCTCTACGCCAGCAGCCCGGATCGCAGCCGGGGACGTCGGTATGCAGAACCGGCTGCGCCCACTCGCTCGCCGTTCCAGCGTGACCGCGACCGCATCGTGCACTCCACGGCTTTTCGCCGCCTGGTTTACAAGACTCAGGTCTTTCTAAATCACGAGGGGGATCTGTTTCGCACCCGGATGACCCACTCGCTGGAGGTGGCGCAAATCGCCCGGTCGATCGCGCGTCCCCTGGGCCTGGACGAAGACCTGGTCGAGGCCATCGCCTTGGCGCACGATCTCGGGCACACGCCCTTTGGTCATGCCGGCCAGGACGCTCTGAATCAGTGCATGGCCGAGCACGGCGGCTTCGAACACAACCTGCAAAGCTTGCGCGTGGTTGATCAACTGGAGCAGCGCTATCCTGCCTTCGATGGTTTGAACCTGAGCTTTGAGACCCGCGAGGGTATTCTCAAGCACTGCTCCCGGCGCAATGCCGAGTCGCTCGAATGCAGCGAACCCGGTGGCGTGGGGCGACGATTTCTTGATCGCACCCAGCCCAGCCTGGAGGCCCAGCTGTGCAATTTGGCCGATGCGATCGCCTACAACGCCCATGACATTGATGACGGCGTACGCTCAGGGCTGATCACCCTGGCGCAACTGCAGGAGCTCGACCTGTTTGAGCGCCATCGCAGGCAGGCCGTGGCCGAGTATCCGGATCTGGCGGGGGTGGCGCGCCAGCGCCGGCTGCTCCACGAGGCCATAAGGCGCATGCTCAGCGAGCAGATCTACGATGTGATTGATGCCACACGCGCCCGATTGGCCCAGTTCAAGCCGGACAGTCCCGATGCGGTGCGCGGGTGTCCGCCGTTGGTGCGCTTTAGCCAGACCATGCACCAACAGTCGGCTGGCCTCAATCGGTTTCTCTCCGCCCATTTGTACCGACATGCTCAAGTGCTTCACACCACCACCCAGGCCCAGCAGATGGTGCGCGAGCTATTCCATGCCTACAAGGTCGATCCGTCGGGCATGCCGCCTGACCATGCCGGCCGGGAAGACCTGCCGCGAGCGGTGGCCGATTACATCGCCGGCATGACCGATCGCTTCGCGGCCCGTGAACACGAGCGGCTGACAGGTCGGCGGCTCCTGTGAAGGATCCGACGCATTCGCTGACGGCCGCCTGGATGGTCATCGGCGCGGCGGTGGTGGCAGCTCTGCAGGTGGGCAAGCTGCCGCCGGCTCTGCCGGCGCTGCAAGTCCAATTGGGCTTGACGCTGGTGCAGTCCGGCTTTCTGCTGTCAATGGTCCAACTGGCCGGCATGCTCACGGCCATCGTGGTGGGCTCCCTGACCGATCGCTGTGGCCTCAAGCGGTCCATGGTGGGCGGCCTCTTGCTGCTGGCCCTGTCCAGCGCCTGGGGCGCCCGGGTGCAAGAGGCCGGGGTCCTGATGTTTTTACGGGCTCTCGAAGGCATGGGCTTCCTTTGGGTGGTCCTGCCGGCGCCGGCGCTCTTGCGCCGTCTGGTCCCGCCGGCCCGGATGGCGCGGCTCCTCGGAGTCTGGAGCGGCTACACCCCCTTGGGTACCGCGCTGGCCTTGCTGGTGGGGCCCCTGTTTATTCCTTGGGCCGGTTGGCCGGCTTGGTGGGATCTCTTCGCCCTGCTCAGTGCAGGGATGGCATGGTGGCTGTATCGGGTACTGCCGGGCGATACGGCCACCCGGGAGCAGGGGCTTGGCCTTTACCTCAGCTTGAAGGCCACCCTCAATCGGCCTGGCCCCTGGCTGGCGGCGAGCCTGTTTTGTGTCTACTCGGCCCAGTGGCTGGCCCTGATGGGCTTTTTGCCCTCCATTTATGCCCAGGCCGGACTTTCGGGGGCGCTGCTGGGCGTGCTTACCGCGCTTGCGGCCGCAGCCAACATCCTGGGCAATGTGCTCTCGGGACGCCTGCTGCACCGGGGCCATGCCTCCCATCATCTCTTGTGGGGCGGTTATGCCGGCATGGCCATCGGGGCCGCGCTGGCTTTTGCGCCGCTTACTGAGGGTGCGCCTTGGTTGCGCTACGCCGGCGTTCTGCTGTTCTCCAGTGTCGGGGGCCTTGTCCCCGCGACGATTTTTGCTCTGGCCGTGCGCCTGGCGCCCAGCGAACGGCAGATTGCCACCAGTGTCGGCTGGGTGCAGCAATGGTCGGCAATGGGCCAGTTTTTGGGCCCGCCTTTGGTGGCTTGGGTGGCCGCCGGCGCGGGAGGCTGGCACCACACACACCTTGTGACCGGCACTTTATGCTTGATCGGCGCAGGATTGGCCTGGCTGACGGCCCAACCCTTGGCGCGGCGCGGTGCACAGTCTCAGGACGGATGAGGTCCGAGCCCGCGTAAAAAAGGAGCGCCGGGCGCCCCTTTGATGAAGAGATAAGGTCCTAGGCGCTCACTCCGGTTCAATTCGCGCCTCGCGGATGGCCTTGGCCCATTTGGCCGTCTCCACCCGGGTTCGCTCGGCCAGCGCCTGCGGCGTTCCCGGCGAGGTCTCAAAGCCCAGCGCCGCGAACCGATCCAGCAGCTCCTTGTCGGTGGCGGCCGCATTGGCCGCGCGGTTGAGTCGGTTGATGATCTCCGCAGGCGTGCCGGCCGGCGCGAACAGCGCGAAGTAGGCGATCAGTTCATAGTCTTTCAGGCCCAGAGCCTCATTGACCGTGGGCAGCTCCGGAACCGCCGGGGCTCTCTGCAAGGAGGTGACTGCCAGGCCGCGCACCTTGCCGCCCTTGACCTGGGGCAACATGACCGCGAAGTCGGCGGTAAACATGTTCACCTGTCCGCCGATCAGGTCGGTCATGGCAGCCGGCCCAGCCTTGTAGGGCACATGGGTCATTTGAATGCCAGCCATGCTGGAGAGCATTTCGCTGGAAACGCGTTGCGAGGCGCTGGCGTGCGCGAAGGTGATCGAGCCGGGTTTTGCTTTAGCCAGCGCTACAAATTCGCGCAGACTTTTTGCCGGCACGTCATTGTTGATCGCCACGATCAACGGCACCGAGCCCAGAAAGGCAATCGGCGCAAAGGCCGTGTCTTGGTCGTAGGGCAATTTTTTCATCAGGCTTTTGAGCGCCGCATTGGTGCTGTTGGTCCCGACAAGGATGGTGTACCCGTCAGGCGCTGATTTGGCCACGGCATCGGCCCCGAGCATGCCGCTGACACCGGCCCGGTTTTCCACTAAGACGGGCTGCCCCAGGTTTTCCGACATCTTCTGCGCAAAGGCCCGACCGATCTGATCGGTGGCGCTTCCCGGCGCGAAGGGCACGATGGCCTTGATGGGTTTGGCCGGATAAGCCGCCGGCGCTTGCGCCCAAAGCGCCGATGAAAACAGCCCCAGGCTCAAAGCCAGCGCTGTAGAAAATCCAACTCTCATAACACCTCCGTGGGAAACAGCCTCAGATTGTGGCCCAGCCCACCCGAGCGCCCTTTCAGGATCTTCCCTAAAAATTGGGGTCAGATTCCAATTAAATAATCAGGGTCAGGTTCATAATTAGGGTCGGATTCAATTTAAAGGAACTAGGCCATGGCCAGACAAGCTCGATTGACGGTTCCTGCTTATCCGCATCATGTGATCCAGCGCGGAAACAACAGGCAAGCCATCTTCCGGGATGACCTAGATCGTGAGCGCTTGCTACTCTTGCTGCAAGAGTACTCCCGACAATCAGCAGTTGCGGTGCACGCCTACGTGCTGATGGACAACCATTTCCATTTGCTGCTGAGCCCCGAGACGGTCGAGGGCATACCAAAGATGATGCAGGGCGTGGGGCGCAGCTATGTGCGCTACTTCAATACCCGACATCAGCGCTCCGGGACCCTCTGGGAGGGGCGTTACCGGTCGAATTTGATCGAGTCCGAGCGCTATCTGCTCGCTTGCATGGCCTATATCGACCTGAACCCCGTCCGGGCCGGGATTGTGGACGATCCTGCCCACCACCCCTGGTCCAGCTATCGTCACCTGATCGGGTTACGGGTGGACAAGTTGCTGACCCCGCACGCCCTGTTTTGGGACCTGGGTAACACCCCATTTGCCAGGGAGGCCGCTTATGCGGAACTGGTTCGGGCTGGAATGAGCACCGAGCAGCAACTGGCCTTGACCCGATCAGTTTTGACAGGGTGGGCTTTAGGGTCAGAGGGCTTCGTCAGGGATATGTCACAGTCGACTCAGCGCCGGCTGGCCCCGGGCAAGCCGGGCCGACCGCATGGCACCCATCGGAAGACTTGACTCGCAAATTTTTGACTCCTTTTAATCTGTCCCCAATTAAATATTGAATCAATGAAATCCCATTTAATTGGTATCTGACCCCAATTAATTTTGTTGGCACGGCAGCTGCCAAGCTTTATGCTCCGATTCCGGTTTTCTTGAGCATAGGGGTTTGCCATGACGAGTGCTTCCGTTTTGAGTCTGTCCGAGCAACAGGGTTTGTATTCAGCCGCCCATGAGCACGATGCGTGCGGGGTGGGTTTTGTGGCACACATCAAGGGCCAGAAGAGCCACGCTATCGTCGAGCAGGCGCTCAAGATCCTGGAAAACCTTGATCACCGGGGTGCGGTCGGGGCTGACAAGCTGATGGGTGATGGGGCCGGTATCTTGATCCAGATCCCGGATCTGCTCTATCGCGAGGAGATGGCGCGCCAGCGCGTGCAGCTACCCCCGTTCGGCGAGTACGGCGTGGGCATGGTTTTTCTGCCCAAGGAGCATGCCTCGCGCATGGCCTGCCAACAGGAACTCGAGCGCGCAGTCCGGGCCGAGGGGCAGGTCCTGCTGGGCTGGCGCGATGTGCCGGTCAACCGCGACATGCCGATGTCTCCTACCGTGCGTGCCAAGGAGCCGGTGATGCGTCAGATCTTCATCGGTCGCGGGGCCGATGTCATCGTGCAGGACGCCCTCGAGCGCAAGCTGTATGTGATCCGCAAGACCGCCAGTGCGGCCATACAGGCTCTGGGCCTCAAGCACAGCAATGAGTACTACATCCCCAGCATGTCCAGCCGGACCGTGGTCTACAAGGGGCTGCTTCTGGCCGATCAGGTGGGCTCTTATTACCTGGACCTGCAAGACGCCCGCTGCGTCTCCGCGCTTGGATTGGTGCACCAGCGCTTTTCCACTAACACCTTTCCCGAGTGGCCCTTAGCCCACCCGTACCGCTACGTGGCTCACAACGGCGAGATCAACACCGTCAAGGGCAACTACAACTGGATGAAGGCCCGCGAGGGGGTGATGTCCTCGCCGGTGCTGGGCGAGGACCTGCAAAAGCTCTACCCGATCAGCTTTGCCGGCCAGTCCGACACCGCCACCTTCGACAACTGCCTGGAACTGCTGACCATGGCCGGCTACCCCATCAGTCAGGCCGTGATGATGATGATTCCCGAGCCTTGGGAGCAGCACAGCACCATGGACCCGCGCCGGCGCGCCTTCTATGAGTACCACGCCGCCATGCTCGAGCCCTGGGACGGTCCTGCTTCTATTGTTTTCACGGACGGCCGCCAGATTGGCGCCACGCTTGACCGCAATGGCCTGCGGCCCTCGCGATATTGCATCACCGACGACGACCTGGTGATCATGGGTTCTGAGTCGGGCGTGTTGCCGGTGCCCGAGAGCAAGATCGTGCGCAAGTGGCGCCTGCAGCCGGGCAAGATGTTCCTCATCGATCTGGAGCAGGGCCGCATGATCGATGACGAGGAGCTCAAGGCCAGCCTGGCCAACAGCAAGCCGTACAAGCAGTGGATCGACAATTTGCGCATTCGTCTGGACGACGTGGACCAGCCCGTGGCCGGCGAGGACGGAAGCGACCTGCCCACTGAGCGCCTCCAGCCTTCTGGCGCAGGACGCATCAGCGCCGAGCTGCTCGATCAGCAGCAGGCCTTCGGTTTTACGCAGGAAGACATCAAGTTCCTGCTCAGCCCGATGGCGCTCAACGGCGAAGAGGCCATCGGGTCCATGGGCAATGACAGTCCACTGGCCGTTCTGTCGGATCGCAACAAGCCTCTCTACAACTACTTCAAGCAGTTGTTCGCCCAGGTGACCAATCCGCCGATCGACCCCATTCGCGAAGCCATCGTGATGTCCTTGGTGTCCTTCATCGGTCCCAAGCCTAACCTGCTGGATATCAATCAGGTCAATCCGCCCATGCGCCTGGAGGTCAGCCAGCCGGTGCTCGACTTTGCCGATATGGCCAAGTTGCGCGAGATCGAGAAGGCCACCCAGGGTAAGTTCAAGAGCGCGACTCTGGACATCACCTACCCGGTCAGCTGGGGCTACGAGGGCGTCGAGGCCAAGCTGGCCTCGCTGTGTGCCGAGGCGGTCGATGCCATCCGGGGTGGGCACAATATTCTGATCATCAGCGACCGGGGCGTGACGTCGCAGCAGGTGGCCGTGCCGGCCTTGCTGGCGCTTTCCTGCATTCACCAGCATCTGGTGCGTACCGGTCTGCGTACCACCGCCGGTCTGGTGGTCGAAACGGGAACCGCGCGCGAGGTGCATCACTTCGCAGTGCTGGCGGGCTATGGTGCCGAGGCAGTACACCCCTATCTGGCGATGGAAACCCTGGCGGCCATGCACAAGGATCTCTCGGGGGATCTGTCGGCCCAGAAGGTGATCTACAACTACGTCAAGGCCATCGGCAAGGGCCTGTCCAAGATCATGTCCAAGATGGGCGTGAGCACCTATATGTCGTACTGCGG
>CAZCSD010000035.1:0-27727 GCA_964501235.1 uncultured Polaromonas sp.
GCATCGAGCTGGGCTTGACCATCGTGCCGCGCGGCGGCGGCACCGGCTACACCGGCGGGGCCATTCCCCTGACCTGGAAGTCTGCGGTGATCAACACCGAAAAGCTCGAGGCCATGAGCGAGGTCGAGCTGATCGCCTTGCCCGGGCTGACCGGCACTGTGCCCACGGTCTGGACCGAGGCCGGTGTGGTCACGCAGCGCGTGGCCGATGCGGCCGAGCGCGCCGGTTTTGTGTTTGCGGTTGACCCAACTTCGGCCGAGGCCTCTTGCATCGGCGGCAATATTGCCATGAACGCCGGCGGCAAGAAGGCCGTGCTTTGGGGCACGGCCCTGGACAACCTGGCGTCCTGGCGCATGGTGACGCCCGAGGCCACCTGGCTCGAGGTGGTGCGCATCGGGCACAACCTGGGCAAGATCCACGATGCCGAGGTCGCCAGTTTCGAGTTGCGCTACTTTCAAGCCGATGGCAAGACGCCTATTCGCACCGAACGCCTGGACATCCCCGGCAAGAACTTTCGCAAGGAAGGGCTGGGCAAGGATGTGACCGACAAGTTTCTTTCGGGATTGCCGGGCATCCAGAAGGAGGGTTGCGACGGCCTCATCACCAGCGCCCGCTGGGTGGTGCACCGTATGCCCGAGCATGTGCGCACCGTTTGTCTGGAGTTCTTTGGTCATGCCCGCGATGCAGTGCCCAGCATCGTGGAGATCAAGGACTTTATGTTTTCTGAGCAGCGGCGCGGCGGCGCCATCCTTGCCGGGCTGGAGCATCTGGACGATCGCTATCTCAAGGCTGTGGGCTACACCACCAAGGCTCGTCGTGGCGGCCTGCCCAAGATGGTGCTGATCGGCGATATTGCCGGCGATGATGCCGACGCGGTAGCGCGCGCCGCCTCCGAGGTGGTGCGCATCGCCAACTCGCGCAGCGGCGAGGGTTTCGTGGCCATCAGCGCTGAGGCGCGCAAGAAGTTCTGGCTCGACCGCAAGCGCACTGCGGCCATCAGCCGCCACACCAACGCCTTCAAGATCAACGAGGACGTCGTTATCCCCTTGCCGCGCATGGCTGAGTACACCGACGGCATTGAGCGGATCAATATCGAGCTGTCGCTGCGCAACAAGATCCGGCTGTGTGACGAGCTCGAAGCTTTCCTCGACCGCGGACACTTGCCCCTGGGCAAGTCTGATGACGCCGGCGATATCGCACCGGCTGATCTGCTCGAGGACCGGGTGGCGCAGGCCCTGACTTTGGTTCGGCAGGTGCGCTCGCAGTGGACCCAGTGGCTCGCCGATGTGGAGGTCTTGTTCCCGCAGCTGCAGGATCACACCCTGCGGGCGAGCTGGAAGACTCAGCTGCGCGCGCCGCTGCAGTCTGTTTTTTCGGGTGCGGTTTTCGCTCCGATTCTGCAGGAGTGCCAGGCCATACACCGGCGGGTGCTCAAGGGCCGCGTTTGGGCTGCGCTGCACATGCACGCTGGCGATGGCAATGTACACACCAACTTGCCGGTCAACAGCGACGACTACGAGATGCTGCAGACCGCCCACGAAGCGGTGGCACGCATCATGCACTTGGCCCGCTCCCTCGACGGTGTGGTTTCGGGCGAGCACGGCATCGGTATCACCAAGCTCGATTTCCTCAGCGACGAGGAGCTTGCGCCCTTCGCCCAGTACAAGCGGCGCGTCGATCCGCAAGGCCATTTCAACAAGGGCAAGCTGCTGCGCCAGAGCGAGTTGCCGGCCGACCTGACCAATGCCTACACGCCGAGCTTTGGACTGATGGGCCATGAGTCGCTGATCATGCAGCAGTCCGATATTGGCGCGATCACCGATTCGGTCAAGGACTGCCTGCGCTGCGGCAAATGCAAGCCGGTCTGTGCCACCCATGTGCCGCGCGCCAATCTGCTCTACAGCCCGCGCAACAAAATCCTGGCCACCTCCTTGTTGGTTGAAGCCTTCCTCTACGAAGAGCAAACGCGGCGCGGCATATCGATCAAGCACTGGCACGAGTTCGAGGATGTGGCCGACCATTGCACCGTGTGTCATAAATGCCTCTCGCCCTGCCCCGTGAATATCGACTTCGGCGAGGTGTCGATGAACATGCGCAACCTCCTGCGCAAGATGGGTCAGAAGTCCTTTCGCCCCGGCAATGCGGCGGCGATGTTCTTTCTCAATGCCACGCAGCCAGAGACCATCAAGCTCATGAGGAGCGCCATGGTCGATGTGGGCTTTCGCGCGCAGCGCCTGGCGCATGACCTGCTGCGCAAGGTGGCCCGCAGACAAACGGCCAAGCCGCCGGCCACCGTGGGCCCGGCGCCCATCAAGCAGCAGGTGATCCACTTCATCAACAAAAAGATGCCCGGCGGTTTGCCCAAGAAAACGGCGCGCGCGCTACTGGACATCGAAGACCGCGATTACGTGCCGATCATTCGCAACCCGCAGGCCACCACCAGCGAGAGCGAGGCGGTGTTTTACTTCCCCGGCTGCGGCTCCGAGCGGCTGTTCTCCCAGGTCGGCTTGGCCACCCAGGCCATGCTCTGGCATGCCGGGGTGCAGACGGTGCTGCCACCGGGTTACCTGTGCTGCGGCTATCCCCAGCGCGGTAGCGGGCAGTTCGACAAGGCTGAGAAGATCATCACCGACAACCGGGTGCTTTTCCACCGGGTGGCCAATACCCTCAATTACCTCGATATCAAGACGGTGGTGGTGTCTTGCGGCACCTGCTACGACCAGCTGCAGGGCTATGAGTTTGACAAGATCTTCCCCGGTTGCCGCATCGTGGATATCCACGAGTACCTGCTCGAAAAAGGCGTCAAGCTGACGGCGCAGGCCGGCTACCTCTATCACGACCCTTGCCACAGTCCGATGAAGCAACAGGACCCGATGAAGACCGTCAAGGCGCTGGTCGGGCCTCATGTGCTCAAGAGTGAACGCTGTTGCGGTGAGTCGGGCACGCTCGGTGTCAGCCGGCCCGACATTTCCACGCAGCTGCGCTTTCGCAAGGAAGAGGAGTTGCGCAAAGGTGAAGCGGCCCTGCGCGAGAGTGGGGCGGTGCCGGCGCAGGGGCCGGTGAAGATTCTCACCAGCTGCCCCAGCTGTCTACAGGGCCTGTCGCGCTACGGCAATGACCTCAATAACGGCCTGCTCGAGGCCGATTACATCGTGGTTGAGATGGCCCAGCAGCTCTTGGGCCCGGATTGGTTGCCAGCCTATGTCGAGGCCGCCAATCGCGGTGGCATAGAGCGGGTGCTGGTTTGAGCCGGCAGGGGCCAGGGAGATGACACGCGAGGCGCTGAGCACGGCTGGCCTTCAGGCCGACTCCCCTTTCCCGGTCGCCCTGACCTTGCACGGGCGATCGCGCGTCTTGGAGCTGGCGTTTTCCGATGGCGCCTCGTTCCGTATCTCCTTTGAGCTGATGCGGGTTTACTCCCCCTCAGCCGAAGTCCAGGGCCACGGCCCTGGCCAGGAAGTACTGCAGACCGGTAAGCGTGAGGTGGATATCGTCCAGATCGAGCCGGTGGGCAACTATGCGGTCAAGCCGCGTTTTTCTGATGGGCACGACAGCGGCTTGTTCACCTGGGCCTACCTCTACCAACTCGGTCGCGACCAAGACCGCCTCTGGGCCGATTACCTGCAGCGCTTGCAGCGCGCCGGCGTCGATCGCGATCAGCCCATGGGCGGTGCATCTGGCGGGCCCTGCGCGAGTCATTAAGGCACCATCGGCCCTTGAGCCTGCCCGGTGCCCCCGTCATGCCTACAATGATTCGACCCAAAGGTTTTCAGCGATGACCACCACCCATTTCGGTTACGAGACCATCGACGAGCGCGAGAAAGCGCGGCGGGTGCGTGGGGTTTTCGATTCGGTAGCCTCGCGTTATGACCTGATGAATGACCTGATGTCGGCCGGTCTTCATCGCGCCTGGAAGGCCTATACCGTTCTGGTCGCTGATGTTCGACCCGGCATGTCGGTGCTCGATATTGCCGGCGGGACGGGAGATCTGGCGCTGGCCTTCGCCCCCCGGGTCGGTCCCAGCGGAACCGTGGTTCACACCGACATCAATGCCGCCATGCTTGAGCAGGGGCGCAACCGGCTGCTCGACGCCGGGGTGGTCTTGCCCACGGCGGTCTGTGATGCGGAGGCCCTGCCGTTTGCCGATGCGCTTTTTGACCGGGTGACCGTGGCGTTTGGTTTACGCAACATGACCCGCAAGGAAAACGCTCTGGCCGAGATGAACCGGGTTCTCAAGCCCGGCGGGAAATTGTTGGTGCTGGAGTTCTCCACGGTCGCCCGACCCTTGAGCAAGGCCTATGACTGGTATTCCTTCGAGGTCCTGCCTCGACTCGGCCGCTGGATTGCCGGCGATGAGGCCAGTTACCGTTATCTGGCGGAGTCCATCCGCATGCACCCGGATCAGGAGGCCCTGAAGACCCTGATGCGACAAGGCGGTTTTGGCCATGTGGACTATCACAACCTTACTGGCGGTGTGGTTGCATTGCATGTTGGAATCAAGTGTTGAAACAATCAAAAGGTCGGGAGTCAAGGTCCCAGTCTTGGTTCCCGGTTTCAATTTAGTTCTTGAGAGGATGCCCATCATGAAAGTCTGGTCTGCCTTGTTGGTCGGTGCCCTGACCGTCACCACTGCTTTTGTTTCGTTCGACGCGCAGGCCAAGAAGCGTCTGGGGGGTGGACAGTCGGTGGGCCAGCAATCGTCCAATGTGACCAAGCGCGAGGCTGCGCCCGCGCAACCGGCCCAGGCCACGCCGGCCTCTCCGGCGACGCAGTCGGCTGCGGCGCCAGCCGCTGCTGCCGCCCAGAAGAAACCTTGGGGAGCCGGAGCCATGCTCGGCGGCCTGGCCGCTGGCCTCGGCTTGGCCTGGCTGGCGCACAGCCTGGGTTTTGGTGAGGGGCTGGCGCAGTTTCTGACGTTCATGCTGATCGCCCTGGCCGTCATGGTGGTGGTGGGGCTGGTGCTGCGTAAGTTGCGCAGCGGTCGCCAAAACGCTTCCAACCCGCCCTACGCTTTCGAGGGGGCCGGCGGTGCTTCCTCGGTGCCGCAGTACAACCCAAGCCATGTCGGCAACGACGCCTCCGCCCGTCCCTGGGAGCGTCAGACCGCCCAGTTCGATGGCTCGGCCTCGGCGGGCTCCATGATCGGTTCGGCCCTGTCGGGCTCCCAGTCGACCTGGGGAGTGCCGGCCGATTTCGATGTGAGCGGCTTCCTCGGTGCGGCCAAGGCAAATTTTGTCTCGCTGCAAGGGGCCTGGGACCGCTCGGACATCCCGGCTCTGCGCGCCATGATGACCGACGACATGCTTGTCCAAATCCAGGCCCAACTGGCCGAGCGTGAGAGCCACACGGGTGGTGCAGCCAACCTCACCGAGGTGGTTGCGCTGGATGCCAAGCTGCTGGGCATCGAAGAACTCGAAGATGTTTATATGGCCAGTGTCGAGTTCTCTGGCTTGATCCGCGAAGACCTCGCCTCCGGTCCCAGCCCCTTCCGCGAGGTCTGGAACATGACCAAGCCGCGCCACCGTTCCGGTGGTTGGCTGGTGGCAGGCGTGCAGGCCCTGCAGTAAGCATCGCGGCAGGTGCCGGCCTGCGGGCCGTTGCGCCCCCCCAGATCGAGCGGCCGCCCCCGCGCTCTGACGAGCGCCCGGGCGGCTCTTCTTTTATCCGTCAAAATCGGGCCTATGAATTTACCGCCGCCCATTGCCTTCCTGCAATCCCTGCTGCAGACCGGGATGACCCGTCTGGAGCCGCCCCAGTGGCTGCTTGAGGAGCTGCGCATGCGGCTGGTGCTCCTGATCAACCATGTTCTGTTGCAGGAGCCGGCGGCCCAGGCACGGCTGGCCCGCCGGCAGTCCGGTCTCTTGCTATTGCGTTGGGGTGTTTTGCAGCTGCGCTGGCGCATCACCCCGGCGGGCTTGTTCGAGTGTGTTCAGGAGGATCAGACGCCCGATCTGGTGATCTCCCTGGACGGTCAGGAGCCTCTGCAGGTGCTGCGTCAGGTGGCGCAGGGCGAGCGGCCGGCCGTGCAAATCGAGGGCGATGTGCAGCTGGCTGCCGAGGTCGCCTGGCTGGCCGAGAACGTGCGCTGGGACCTGGAGGAGGATTTGGCGCGCCTGCTCGGCGATGTGCCTGCCCATAGCCTGGCCGAGGCGGGGAGACGGGCGTTGCAGGCCCTGCGTGGTTTCCTAGCGCGCTCGCCGGTGCGCCCGGGGGGTGAAGGCCTTGGGGCGGGCGCATGAGGCGCCTCTTGCGCGGGCTGTTCATCGTTTGGACCGTACTGCGTTTCGGTCTCGATGAGCTGCTGCTCTCGAGCTTTGAGCATCCGCTGCTGCGGCGACTGACCCGCCTTGTCTCGATCGGGCGCAATTTGCGGGCTCCGCGTGGCGAACGTCTGCGTCTGGCACTCGAAAGCCTGGGTCCCATCTTCGTCAAGTTTGGGCAGGTGCTTTCGACCCGGCGCGATCTGCTGCCGGCCGATGTGGCCGACCAGTTGGCGCGTTTGCAAGATCGTGTGCCCCCCTTCGATTCGGAGCGCGCGGTCAAGATCATTGAGCAATCCCTCGGCCGGTCGCTGGCCGAGGTGTTTGCCGATTTCGAGCGCCGGCCGGTGGCCAGCGCTTCGATCGCCCAGGTGCATTTCGCCACCCTGCATGGCGGCCGACAGGTCGCGGTCAAGGTCCTGCGGCCGGGCATGCTGTCGGTCATAGAGAAAGACCTGGCCTTGATGCACATGATGGCCGGCTGGCTCGAGCGCCTGTCGGCCGATGGTCGGCGCCTCAAGCCGCGTGAGGTGGTGGCCGAGTTCGACACCTACCTGCATGATGAGCTGGACCTGTTGCGCGAGGCCTCCAACGCAGCGCAACTGCGTCGCAATATGCAGGGCATGAATCTGGTGCTCATTCCCGAGATGCTGTGGGACTTCTGCACCACCGATGTTCTGGTGATGGAGCGCATGAATGGGGTGCCGATCAACCAGGTGC
Source organism: uncultured Polaromonas sp. (assembly GCA_964501235.1). GTDB lineage: Bacteria > Pseudomonadota > Gammaproteobacteria > Burkholderiales > Burkholderiaceae_C > Polaromonas. Next base: position 6,981 of record CAZCSD010000035.1, read on the forward strand.
AGCGCTTGCGTGAGGCGGGGGTTGATATCAAGAAGTTGGCCCGCGATGGCGTGACCATTTTCTTCACCCAGGTCTTTCGCGACGGCTTTTTTCATGCGGATATGCATCCCGGCAATATCCAAGTCAGTCTCGATCCGGCCACCTTCGGCCGCTACATCTCGCTCGATTTCGGCATTGTTGGCACCCTGACCGAGGTCGATAAAGAGTACCTGGCGCAAAATTTCACGGCCTTTTTCCGTCGCGATTACAAGCGGGTGGCCGAGCTGCATCTGGAGTCCGGCTGGGTGCCAGCAGGCACCCGCATCGACGCTTTGGAGGCGGCCATACGTTCGGTCTGCGAGCCTTATTTCGATCGCCCACTCAAGGAGATCTCGCTCGGTCTGGTGCTCATGCGGCTGTTCCAGACCTCGCGGCGTTTTCAGGTTGAGATTCAACCTCAGTTGGTGCTGCTTCAAAAGACGCTGCTCAACATCGAAGGCCTGGGCCGCGACCTCGATCCGGACCTCGATTTGTGGACCACCGCCAAACCTTTTTTGGAAAAGTGGATGGTCGAGCAGGTGGGGCCGGCCCGGCTGTGGAAACAGCTCAAGGCCGAAGCCCCGCTGTATGCCAAGCTGCTGCCCACCTTGCCGCGTCTGCTGCACCAAGCGCTATCGCGGCCGCCAGCGACTTCGCTGCGAGGGGTGCAGGAGCTGTTGGCCGAGCAGAGACGCACCAACCGCCTGCTTCAGGCCCTGCTTTATGGCGCCGTCGGCTTCCTGTTGGGGCTGCTGACCATGGTGCTGGTGCAGGTCTCGGGCATGTACTGAGGGCTGCCGCCCCGCCACCCCCCGCCAAAACACCCTGCTGCCTATAATCGCAGGTTTCCCAGGAGCCGGTCTCGGGCCAAGAGTCCGCTTTTTCCGGACGGCCGCAAGGTCTTGTGGGTCCGGCCCTTCTTCTCAAATTTCCTCTGTCATGCCGATTTACGCCTACAAATGCGAGACCTGCGGGCACGCCAAGGATGTGCTGCAGAAGATTTCAGACGAGCCCTTGACGCACTGCCCTGCCTGTGGAGCGGCCACCTTCGCCAAGCAGGTGACGGCCGCTGGCTTCCAACTCAAGGGCTCGGGCTGGTACGTCACTGATTTCCGCGGGGGCGCCAGCCAGACCGGCAGTGAGACGGACACATCGGCCCAGGCCAAGGACAAGCCGGCCGAGACGGCGGCTCCGGCTGCCGGGCCGGCGCCTACTTCCGCGCCCGCGCCTACTTCCGCGCCCGCGCCCGCGCCCGCGCCTGCGCCTGCGCCGACTGCTGCCAAGGCGCAAGGATGATGGCGGCCCTGCGTCGCTGGCTGCTGGCCGGGCTGCTGGTTCTGCTGCCCCTGATGATCACCATCTGGGTCATCAACTGGATCGTCAGCACCCTGGACCAGACGCTGCAGATCCTGCCTGAGCAATGGCAGCCCGACCGACTGCTGGGCATGCACATCCCCGGTTTCGGGGTGTTGCTGGCCTTGGTGATCGTGCTGGTGATCGGTGCGGTGACCAGCAACTTCATCGGCCGTCGGCTGATGTCCTGGTGGGACTCTTTGCTGGGACGCATTCCCATCGTTCGCTCGATTTATTCCAGCGTCAAGAAGGTCTCCGACACGCTTTTTTCCGAGAAGGGCAATGCCTTCCGCAAGGCCTTGCTGGTGCAGTGGCCGCGGCCCGGCGTCTGGACCATTGCCTTTCTCACCGGTACGCCAGGCGGCGATGTTTCGCGCCATCTGGCCGATGACTATCTCTCGGTCTATGTGCCCACCACCCCCAACCCCACCGGCGGCTACTTTGTCATGCTCAAGCGTTCGGACTGCATCGAACTGGACATGACAGTCGATGAGGCGCTGACCTATGTGATCTCCATGGGTGTGGTGGTGCCCGGCTCCAATTCGGTCAAGGCTTGATGAACCTGCTCGGCGCGCAGCCCCTGTGGCCCGTGCCCCTCTTTTGCGAGTGAATATGTCCAAGGATTACAGCGCTTCCCAGATGCGTTCCCACTACTGCGGTCTGGTAACCGAGTCGTTGCTCGGCCAAACCGTCAGCCTGTGCGGATGGGTTAACCGTCGTCGCGACCACGGCGGTGTGATTTTTGTCGACCTGCGCGATCGTGAGGGCTCGGTGCAGGTCGTCTGCGATCCCGACCGCCCCGAGATGTTCGAGGCCGCCGAGAGCCTGCGCAACGAATTCTGCATTCAGGTCAAGGGCCTGGTGCGCTCGCGTCCGGCCGGTACCGAAAACGAGAATCTGCGCAGCGGCCGTATTGAGGTGCTGTGCCATGAGTTGGTGGTGCTCAACCCCTCGGTCACCCCTCCATTCCAGCTCGATGACGACAACCTGTCGGAGACCACACGGCTGACGCACCGGGTGCTCGATCTGCGTCGACCCTACATGCAGAACAACCTGATGCTGCGTTATCGGGTGGCCATGCAGACGCGCCAGTTCCTCGACGCCCACGGCTTTATCGACATCGAAACCCCCATGCTGACCAAGAGCACGCCCGAGGGCGCGCGTGATTACCTGGTGCCCAGTCGGGTCAACGATGGCGAGTTCTTTGCGTTGCCGCAGTCGCCCCAGTTGTTCAAGCAGTTGTTGATGGTCGCTGGTTTTGACCGCTACTACCAGATCACCAAGTGCTTCCGCGATGAGGATCTGCGCGCCGACCGCCAGCCGGAGTTCACCCAGATCGATATCGAGACCTCCTTCTTGGCCGAGCAGGACATACGTGACCTGTTTGAGCGCATGATTGGAAATATCTTCCGGGCCGTCATGAAGGTGGACCTGGGCAGTTTCCCGGTCATGCCCTTTGCCGAGGCCATGCGCCGTTTCGGCTCGGACAAGCCCGATCTGCGCGTCAAGCTTGAATTGACCGAGCTGACCGACATCATGAAGGATGTCGATTTCAAGGTCTTCAGTGGGCCCGCCACCACGCCTGGAGGCCGGGTGGTGGCGCTGCGTGTGCCCGGCGGGGCCGAGCTCAGCCGGGGCGAGATTGACGCCTACACCGAGTTCGTCAAGATATACGGGGCCAAGGGCCTGGCCTGGATCAAGGTCAATGAGGCGGCCCGAGGTCGCGAAGGCTTGCAGAGCCCCATCGTCAAGAACATCCACGACGCTGCACTGGCTGAGATCCTCAAGCGCACCAGCGCGCAAAGTGGCGATCTGATTTTCTTTGGGGCCGACAAGGCCAAGATCGTCAACGACAGCATAGGTGCCCTGCGGCTGAAGGTCGGCCACAGCGAGTTCGGGAAAAAGAGCGGCCTTTTTGAAGCGGGCTGGAAGCCGCTGTGGGTGGTCGACTTTCCGATGTTCGAGTTTGACGAGGAGGCGCAGCGCTGGACGGCGGTGCACCACCCCTTCACGGCGCCCAAGGACGGTCACGAAGACTGGATGGACAGTGATCCGGGCCGCTGTGTGGCCAAAGCGTATGACATGGTGCTCAACGGCTGGGAACTCGGCGGTGGCTCGGTGCGTATTCATCGCGCCGATGTGCAGAGCAAGGTGTTTGAGGCCCTGAAGATTGGCCACGAGGAGGCCCAGCTCAAATTCGGCTTTCTGCTGGAGGCCTTGCAGTATGGCGCGCCGCCGCACGGTGGTATTGCATTCGGTCTGGACCGACTGGTGACCCTGATGACCGGGGCCGATTCGATCCGCGATGTGATTGCCTTCCCCAAAACCCAGCGCGCCCAATGTCTGCTCACCCATGCGCCCAGCCGCGTCGATGAAAAGCAGTTGCGTGAATTGCACATCCGGCTGCGCAATCCCCAGCCGGCCTGAGCGGCATCCGATCGGTTGCACCGCCGGGGCCCTGTCGCGCCGCACCCCACCGGCTGGAGGGCCATGACCTACAAGCAGCCGATTTCGGTGCTGGTCATCATTCATACGGCCTGTGGGCAGGTGTTGCTGATCGAGCGGGCCCCACAGCCCGGTTTTTGGCAGAGCGTAACCGGCTCGATGGACGAGGACGATGCCGACCTCCTGCACACAGCCGTACGCGAGGTGGCTGAGGAAACCGGCATCCGCGCCCACGCCCAGGACCTGCGGGACTGGGGGATCAGCAACACCTATGACATTTATCCGGCCTGGCGTCACCGCTATGCCCCGGGCGTGACACGCAACACCGAGCATGTGTTCAGTCTGTGCGTACCGGCGGGCACCCCGGTGCTGCTCGCACCCCGCGAGCACAGGGCCTGGCAATGGCTGGCCTGGCGCGAGGCCGCGGATGCCTGTTTTTCGCCCTCCAATGCCGAGGCCATCCTGCTCCTGCCCCGGTTCTTCCCTCTCAAGAGATGAGCTGCGGCGCGGCCCTGCGCAACTGGCCGCGGCTGTGCACAATGGTCCCATCCTTCCGACCGCTTCGCCTCGTGCTCGACGACGCCCCTTCCTCCGCCCGCACGCCGCACCCCGTGACGCAGGCCTATCGCTTGCTGCAGGGGGGGGACGAGTTTTTTCCGGCCCTCATTGAGGCCCTTGATGCGGCGCGTGAATCGGTGCAGTTAGAGACCTATATCTTCCATGTGCATGGCGTCGGCGAAGAGGTCTCGCAGGCTCTGGAGCGTGCGGCCCGGCGCGGCGTCGCGGTGCAAGTGCTGGTCGATGGGGTGGGCACGCCTGCACTGCCGGTGGACTGCTTGCAGCGCTGGCAGGCCGCAGGCGTGCAGTTTCGGGTCTTCGCGCCACTGGGCGGCTTTGGCTCTGGGCTGCGCCTGCTGCTGGCGCCCGCGCATTGGCGGCGCCTGCACCGCAAGCTTTGCGTTGTCGATGAGCGCATCCTGTTTTGCGGCGGTATCAATGTTCTCGATGATTGGTACGACCCCAATCACGGGCCGCTGCAGGCACCGCGCTTTGACTTCACCGTACGGGTGGAAGGGGAGGTGGCGGCGCGGGCCGCGCGGGCCATGAGTCTCTTGTGGACGCGGGTGCAGGTGGGTCAAAGTGTGCGCGAGCGGCAGCTTGGCCGCGCATGGGAAACCTGGCGCGAGACTCTGCATACGCCGGCACGGCCCCCGACACTGGCAGCAGGCGTCCCGCAGGCCCATCTGCTGCTGCGCGATAACCTGCGCTTTCGCAACACCATCGAGCGGGCCTACCGCAAGGCTATCGGGCGTGCTCGAAGCGAGGTGTTGATCTCCAACGCTTACTTCCTGCCCGGTGGCCGGCTTCGGCGCGCTCTGATTGAGGCTGCGCGGCGCGGCGTACGCGTACAGCTGCTGCTGCAGGGGCGCTACGAATATTTCATGCAGTACCATGCGGCGCGATCGGTCTATCTCGACCTGCTGCAGGCTGGTGTCGAGGTCCACGAGTACAACACCAGTTTTTTGCACGCCAAGGTGGCGGTGGTCGATGGCCGTTGGAGCACTGTGGGCTCGTCCAACCTCGATCCCTTGAGTCTGTTGTTGGCGCGAGAGGCCAATGTGGTGATCGAGGACGAGGCCTTCGCCGAGCACCTGAGGCAGCGCCTGCAGCGCGCCATCGCCGGCCACGGCCGTGCCGTTCGGCTGGAGGACTACAGCCGCAGCCCCTGGCGCGAGCGGCTGATGAACAAGCTGGCCTATGCGCTCATGCGCATGGCCTTGTTTCTCACCGGCCATCGCTACTGAGGCCATGATTTGCTGGGGTATGACCGGGGCAAGGACGCGCACTGTGAGGGGGCATGAGTCACAGCGCTGACTTGATCGTTCGGCGTCCGCAGGGCCTGTACTGCCCGCCGGGCGATTTTTATATCGACCCCTGGCGGCCTGTCGACCGGGCAGTGATCACCCATGCCCATGCCGATCACGCCCGTCGCGGTCATGGCCACTACCTGGCCGTTGGCAGCGCCGAGCCGGTGATGCGCGCACGGCTCGGTGCGATCTCGATGCAGGGCCTCGAGTATGGCGAGCGCATCGTGCACCGGGGTGTTACGGTATCACTGCATCCTGCCGGTCATGTGCTGGGCTCGGCCCAGGTGCGGGTGGAACACGCAGGGCAGGTTTGGGTCGCCAGCGGCGACTACAAAGTAGCCGCCGATCGCACCTGCAGCCCTTTCGAGCCAGTGCGCTGCGATGTCTTCATCACCGAGTCGACCTTCGGTCTGCCTATCTACCGCTGGGCCGACGATGCGCAGGTGTTTGCCGATATCAATCGCTGGTGGGCGGCCAATGCGGCGCGAGGCCAGGCCAGCGTGTTGTTGGCCTACAGCTTCGGTAAGGCCCAGCGCCTGCTCTGCGGCCTCGACACCTCCGTGGCGCCGGTGCTGGTGCATCCCGCGGTCGAGGCGCTCAATCAGGCCTACCGCGCCGCCGGCGTGGAGTTGCCAGCCACGCTGCCCCTGTCGTCCTGGGGCAGCGCCGCCCGCGCTCGCCAGACCGGTCTGGGCACAGCGCTGCTGCTCATGCCGCCGCAGGCGGTCACTCCATCGGGGCTGCGGCGCTGGGGCGAGGCCGCCACGGCCTTTGCCAGTGGTTGGATGCAACTGCGTGGTGCGCGTCGTCGCGCCGGATGGGACGCCGGTTTTGCGCTGAGCGACCATGCCGACTGGCCCGGGCTCCACTCGGCCATTGCGGCCACCGGCGCCCGCCGGGTGATCGTGACCCACGGAAGCGTGGATGTGATGGTGCGCTATCTGTCCGAGCAAGGTTTGCAGGCTGAGTCTTTCGAGACCGAGTATGGACCGACGCATGAGTCCCAGGAAGCGCCTGAAGCCCAGGCTATCCCGCCGGGCGCTGACCAAGACAGGACTCCAAGCGCATGAAAGACTTTGCCGCCCTCTATGCCGAGCTCGATGCCAGCGCGTCTATCGCGGCCAAGCTGCAAGCTCTCAAGCAATACCTGGCCCGCGCCGATGCGGCCGATGCGGCCTGGGCGGTGTACGTGCTGGCCGGTGGCAAGCCGCAACGCCTGGTGCGCACCGCCTTGCTGCGCGAACTGGCAGCCGAGCAAGCCGGGCTTTCTCCCTGGCTGTTCGAGGCCAGTTATCAAGCGGTGGGCGATCTGGCTGAAACCATCGCCCATGTGTTGCCGCAGGGCGGCCAGCCGGATGAGCACTCGCTGGCCCACTGGATCGAGCAGCGCCTGCTGCCGCTTCGTGACCGCGACGAGGACCAGCAGCGGCTCGACATCGTGACACAGTGGAAGGCCCTGGACCGTCGTGGTGTGTTCATCTGGGTCAAGTTGGTCGGGGGTGGGTTTCGCGTTGGCGTGAGCCGCCAGCTGGTGCAGCGCGCCCTGGCCGAGCATGCGGGCCTGCCTGTCGGTCTCATGGCTCAGCGCATGATGGGCTACACCGATGCGCGGCATCGACCCGATGCGCGGGCCTATGCCGCGCTGTTGGCTGCCGACGCTGCCCAGGTGCAGGATGGTCGCCCCTATCCGTTTTTTCTGGCGCAGTCCTTCGATCACGAAGACCTCGGCCCGCTTGAGCAGTGGCAGGTCGAGTGGAAGTACGACGGCGTTCGCGCCCAGCTGGTGCGTAGGGGGCAGGGCGTCGTCTGCTTGTGGTCGCGGGGTGAAGAACTGCTCAACGAGGCCTTCCCCGATGTGCTGGCGTGCGCCGGGGGCCTGCCGCCTGGGACCGTCCTCGACGGCGAGCTTCTGGTCTGGCGTGACGGACGCCCGGCTCCTTTTTCCGAGCTGCAGCAGCGCCTGGGTCGCAAGCGCCCTTCACCGGCCCTGATGGCGCGCCTGCCAGCGGTGTTCCTTGCCTATGACCTGCTTGAAGACGGCACTGCTGATCTGCGCGATCAGCCCTTGCGCCAGCGCCGTGCCCGCTTGGAGGCCGTGCTCGAGGGTCAGGCGATCGGTGTATCGGCTCGGCTCGAAGCCAGCGATCTGCAGGACCTTGACCGGCAGCGCAGGCAGGCGCGCGAACGGGGGGTAGAGGGACTGATGCTCAAGCACCTTGACTCGCGCTATGGCATAGGCCGCACCCGGGGGGCAGGCCTGTGGTTCAAGTGGAAAACCCAGCCTCTGGTGGTCGATGGCGTGCTCATCTACGCCCAGGCCGGTCATGGTCGGCGCGCCTTGCTCTACAGCGACTACACCTTTGGCGTGTGGAACCGGGCGCCGGCCAGTGCCGAGGAAGCGCAGGCAGTGGTCGAGGCCATCGCCCGCCGTGAGCCGCTGCCGGTGCCGACCGAGCAGCCGCTGGCCGAGCAGCCGCTGCAACTGGTGGCCTTTGCCAAGGCCTATTCGGGCCTGACGGACCAAGAGATGCGACAGGTCGATGCCATCGTCTCGCGCTCGACGATCGACAAGTTTGGGCCGGTGCGCAGTGTGCGACCGAGCCTGGTTTTTGAGCTCGCCTTCGAGGGCCTCATGCGCAGCAGCCGCCACAAAAGTGGCCTCGCCCTGCGTTTCCCGCGCATCAGCCGCCTGCGCAGTGACAAGCCCTTGCACGAGGCCGGCACCCTGGCCGATCTGCAGGCCCTGCTCGATACGCCGCCTATTGAGCGGTAAGCCGGCCGGGGCTATGGCCCTTCCAGGGGCTGGGTGTAAAGGCCGGCTTGACACCAAAGCTTGTTAATATAGCCAATGCTCATGAAATCCGTATCCAGCGTGGCCCCTGATCCTGCTTCGGACGCAGGCACTCCCTTGTCCGTCAAGATCCGCGAACGCATCCTTGCTGCGCGCCGGCGCTTCAATGCCAACGACAACATCGCCGATTTCATTGAACCCGGCGAGCTCGAGAAGTTGCTCGACGAGGTCGAGCTCAAGATGCGGGGCGTGCTGCAAAGTCTGGTGATCGACACCGACAACGACCACAACACCCAGGACACCGCGCGCCGTGTGGCCAAGATGTACATCCAGGAGGTGTTCAAGGGCCGCTATGTCAAGGCGCCGGCGATTACCGAGTTTCCCAACGCCGAGCATCTCAATGAGCTGATGATCGTCGGCCCGATCAAGGTGCGCAGCGCCTGTTCGCACCATTTCTGTCCGGTCATCGGCCAGGTCTGGATCGGCGTCATGCCCAATGAGCGCACCAATGTGATCGGCCTGTCCAAGTACGCGCGCTTGGCCGAATGGGTGATGGGCCGGCCCCAGATTCAGGAGGAGGCGGTGGTGCAGCTGGCCGACCTGATCCAGGAAAAGACCCAACCGGACGGTTTGGCCATCGTCATGGAGGCCACCCACTTCTGTATGGGATGGCGCGGTGTGAAGGACCTCGATAGCAAGATGATCAATTCCGTCATGCGCGGCGTTTTCCTCAAAGACTCCAATCTGCGGCGCGAATTCCTCTCTCTGATTCCCAAAAAAACCTCTGACTGAGGCGGCAGCCCGCCTCGGTCGGATCACTCACAGGGCCTGTCCATCATGTTGGTTCGTCTGATCTACGCCAGCCGTGCTGCCGTTCCCCATTCCGAAACCACCGAAGCCATCCTGTCCCAGTCTCGCCAGCACAACCCGGCATTTGGCATCACGGGTATTCTGTGCCATGGCAGCGGTGTCTTTTTACAGGCGCTCGAAGGCGGACGCGGTCCGGTCAATGAACTCTACGGGCATATCCTGCGCGATCCCCGCCACACGGATGTGGTGCTGCTGAGCTACGAAGAGATCACCGAACGCGGCTTCGGCGGCTGGACCATGGGTCAGGTCAATCTGGCCAAACTCAATGCTTCTATCGTGCTCAAGTACTGCGAGCGTCCTGAACTCGATCCTTACGCGATTTCTGGCCGGGTGGCGCTGGCCTTGCTACAGGAACTGATGGCCACCGCCTCCATCATGGGACGGGCCTGAGGCGGGCGCAGGCCTTCTTGCCTTGCCAGGGCCTTGACATGAGCGTGTTGCTGGCCGGCTGCGATTTTTCCAGCAGCCCGGGGCCGCGCAAACCTATCGTCATGGCCACCGGCCACCTGGAGCGCGGCCGGGTCTGTCTCGATACCTTGGAATGCCTGCCCACCCTGCAGTCCTATGCCGACTGGCTGACCGTAGACCGAACCTGGGTCTGCGGGTTCGATTTTCCCTTTGGACTGCCGCGTGAGCTGGTCGCGCATTTGGGCTGGCCTTTGCAATGGCTCGCTTGCATGCGCTATTACGCCGGTCTGAGTCGAGCCGATATCCGGCAGGCTTTTGCCGCGTTTTGCCAAGCGCGGCCCGTTGGCAGCAAGTTCGCGCATCGTGCCACCGATATTCCGGCCGGCTCGAGCCCCTCGATGAAGTGGGTCAACCCGCCGGTGGCCTTCATGATGCACGCGGGCGTACCGCCGCTCATCGCCGCCGGCGTGTATCTGCCCGGCTTGCATGCGCCCTCAGGGCAACAGCAAGCCGCTCGTGCACAGCGGGTCGGCCTGGAGGCCTATCCTGGACTGCTCGCGCGCGAACTGCTGGGCCCGAAGGGCTCCAGACGCAGCTACAAAAGCGACGATGCGGCCAAACAGACCGTCGACCGCCTGATCGCCCGCAAGGACATGCTGACGGCCCTGGAGAACGGGCACACGCGGCTGGGCCTGCGTGTGCGGCTCAGTCATGCCCAGCGCGATGCCCTGGTCGACGATGCCAGCGGCGATCGCCTCGATGCCCTGCTGTGCCTGGTACAAGCCGCCTGGGCCCAGGTTCAGCACGAGCAGGGTCATCCGTGTTATGGCCTGCCGGCGGGGTTCGACCCCCTGGAGGGCTGGATCGTCAGCGCTTAGGGCCATGCATGCTTGGTCTTTGGTTTGCGCGTGCTGCTTTTGCAGACGCGCAGTTCTGGGGGCCACCCTCGGCTGGCTCTTGGCCGGGTGGGTGTGGGCCGCCCCGCCGCAGGCCACCCGCGCCAGCGGCCTTGTGCGCTATGTGGCCGACGGCGATACCGTCTATGTGCGACTGGCAGGCAAGTTCGAGCAGCAGGCGGTGCGTTTGGTTGGGATCGATGCGCCGGAGATCTGTCAGGACGGCGGTGTGGCCGCGCGCGATGCGCTGCAGGCCCTGCTGCAAGATCGCACGGTGGAGTTGTACATTCAGGGGCAGGACGACTATGGCCGGATGCTGGCGCGCGTCTTTCTCGACGGCGCTGATGTGGGCCGCTCGATGGTGATGCAGGGCTGGGCCTGGTCCTACCGTCTCGGACGCGACGCGGACCCCTACAGCGTTGAGCAGCAGGCGGCGCGCGACGCCCAGTTGGGGCTCTTTGCCCAGCCGTCGCCGGAGCCACCGGCGCGTTTTCGGCGGCGTCACGGCAGTTGCAGGGCCACGCCCTGACCGGACTCAAACGGCTGGTTCCGAGCGGTCATGGGATCGGCTGCCTTGGCGGTCGAGGACGCTGCGTATCGCGGCCAGCAAGGTCTGTAGCGGCAGGGCACGCAAGCCCGCCCAAGCTGCCCAAGGCAGAGCGCGCCAGGGGCGCAGCAACACCAGAGCCGCGCCGGCCGCGGCAGCCAGCAGCATGGCGGCAACCGGATGCTGACGTGCCTGGCCGATCAAGAGCGGGCCTGCCACATCCAAGACCATCTTCAGCGGATGTCGATGCCACCACGGCCCAAAGACATCGTCGGCAGCCGACGCCGATGCCTTTTGGGCACCAGCAGGGTCGCCGCGCATGTGCGCCACCAGCTCGGCCCGGCTCTGCGCCAGACGAATCTGGGCCCGCCTGAGGGCAGCTTGCGGGTCGTCTGGCTCGTTCACGGCTGACCATCGAGCAGGCGCAGCGCCTGCACATCATCGGCCACCTGCGCTTTCAAGGCTTGCAGCACCTCGGTGGGCAGCGGGCGTGCTGCCAGCACAGCGCAGCCGAGTCCGAGCAACAACGCGGCCGAAGGCAGATACCACAGCACCGCATGCTGCCGCTCCAGCAGCAGCGCCAGCATCCAGGCCATGCCGCCCCAGATCAGGGCCAGCAGTGCGCTGACCCCGGCCAGGAGCGCAGCCCACAGGCGCAGGCGCAGCCTGCGTCCGAACACCTGGGCCTGGAGTTGCACCAGATCCCCATAAGCCAGCAGGTGCCGCGCGAGCAAATCGGGTCGGCTCAGGAGAGCGGCATAGATGGGGTGCATCGCAGATCCTCGCGGGACAAAGTTCAGCGGTGCAGCATCGACGCCTCGCGCGCCTGCGCCTGTCGGCTGTGTTCGGTCCCGGGTGTCGGCCGGCAGGCGCTGGCGAGGTAGGAAGGCCCACCGACTGGCTTATGGATGAGCCGTGCCAAGAGGGGTTATTTGTCAATAATGGTGTATCACTTAAAAAAACTGCCGATGAATAAGGTATCGGCAGCTAAATCAGAAAAATCGGCTCAGTCGATCGAGATTCAGGGGTTGGAAATGATCAGGATTGGTATTGTGGATGACCATGCCATCGTGCGTTCGGGGCTCAAGCAGTTTTTCTCCGATCAGGTGGATCTGCGGGTGGTGGGTGAGGCCGCCAGCGGTCGCGAGGCCATAGACCTCGTGCGCAAGGTCGAGATGGATGTACTGCTGATGGATCTATCCATGCCCGGTCAGACTGGCATTGACGCTCTGGCCATGGTCCGCGCCAAGGCGCCGGATGTGGGCATCCTCATACTCAGCGGCTATCCCGAGGAGCATTACGCGGTCAACCTCATCCGGCAGGGCGCCAGCGGCTATCTCAACAAGGAGTGTGATCCGGCAGAGATCATCAAGGCGATACGCATCATCGCCTTGGGCAAGCGATACATCACGCCCAGCGTGGCCGATCTGTTGGCCCAGCAGCTCAACCGTCCGGCCGATATGGCTTCCCACGAGCAGTTGTCCGAGCGTGAGTTTCAGGTGTTTCTCAAACTCGCTAAGGGAGAGACCGCCGGAGACATCGCCCGCTCGCTCTCGCTGAGTGTCAAGACGGTCAGCACCTACCGCACCCGCGTGATGGAAAAGATGAGCCTGCACTCCAACAGCGACCTGACCTACTACGCGCTCAAGAACAAGCTGATCGATTGATTCCGGCTTCTATCGGCAAGGGCGGGGCGGCCAGACGGTCCTGGCATCGCTGCGCTGTCGCAGGTTTGAAGAGAGGGAGAACCGCCGGGTTGGTTTCTCGTGACTTGACAAAGTTTTTGACAGTATTGGTTTCTATCGAAAAGTAATGCCACAATGATTGATTGTCAAATTGCTTACAAAAAGGCGAAGTTTAATTCGTGAACCAATCCGCTTCTCCCTCTCTGCTGTTGGTCCAGGATGACCGGGTGCTGTCCAGGCAACTCCAGAAGCATCTCTCACAAGAGGGCTTTGAGGTGCGACTGGTCAGTGATGTGGAACAGGCCGAGGAGGCGCTGCAAAAGCCCTTTGAGTTGCTGCTGGTCGATCTCAATCTGAGAGGCGGCGGCGGCGCCGATCTGTGCCGGCGTGTTCGGCCCTATCTGCGTTCGGGGATTGTGGTTTGCTCCGGCATTGTCGACAGGAATCTGCGCCTGGACCTGCTGCGCTCGAGTGTGGACGCTTACTTGTCCAAGCCCCTTGATTTGGGGGAGCTGTCGGCCACCCTGGTTAGCGTGCTGCGACGCACGGCGCCGCATCGCGCGCCCCTGATGCCGCCCACACACCTGCCCCTGACTTGGCGGCTCCACGGAGTGCAGCAAACATTGGTGGTGCCGTCCAAAGGATCGGTCGAGCTTTCGAACTTAGAAACTATTCTTTTGGTGGCGCTGTTTGAACGGCCTGACCGCTTTATTGAACGCCAGGATCTGCTGGCGGCTTTTTCAGGGCGGCGGGTGGAGATGAACGGCCCACGACTGGAAACCTTGGTCAGCCGGCTGCGCCAGAAGGTGTTCCTGGAGACCGGCCTGCGTTTGCCCTTGCGGGCGTGGTATGGACGGGGTTATGGATTCAAGGCCTACGCCGAACTGATTTGAGAAGGCGTATTTTTCAAGCGCACACCGTGCACGCCGGATCGGGCTGGAGCGCAATTTCGGTCCAGTTCATACGCCGGCCGTCGAGCATGAGCAGCCGATTGCTCAGACTCTGACCGATGCGGCAAATCAGCTTGATCGCTTCGGCCGCCTGCACGCTGCCGATGATGCCCACCAGCGGCGCGAAAACGCCCATGGTGGCGCATCGGGCTTCCTCGGGGGGAGACTCCGGGGGAAAAAGGCAGGCGTAGCAGGCTTGTCCCGGACCCGGTTGGTAGACGCTGACCTGCCCGTCAAAGCCGATGGCCGCGCCCGAGACCAAGGGCACCCGGTGCTTGACACAGGCCCGATTGATGGCCTGTCGGGTGGCGAAGTTATCGGTGCAATCGATCACCACGCTGGCCTGTGGCACCCAGTGCGCCAGCCCCCGCTCGTCGGCGCGCTCGGTCACCGCCTGCAGCTGCACATCGGGATTGATGGCGGCAATCGATTGCGCCAGCGATTCGGCCTTGTATTGATCGATGCGATCGAGCCGGTGCGCAATCTGGCGCTGCAGATTGGTGGAATCGATACGGTCATGGTCCACGATGGTGATGCGCCCCACGCCGGCACTGCCCAGATACAAGCCAACCGGGGAGCCCAGGCCGCCGGCGCCCACGATGAGTGCGTGTGCGCCGAGCAAGCGTTGCTGCCCTTCGACGCCCAGCTCGCCGAGCAGGATGTGCCTCGAGTACCTCAGCAGCTGGTCGTCGTTCATGGGCGCAGGGGGCTGCCCCGGCCGCAACGACCGGGCGAGGCGATCAGTTTTCCGCTTTGGCCTCGGGGCGGGCGGTCTGGGTCTTGCTGACCAGCACGGGCCGCCCCCTGAGCTGATTGAGGGCCTGGGTCAGCTGGAAGTCCTTGTCGCTGCCAAACTCAGGGGGGCGTCTTTGCTCGGCTGGCCGGCGTGAGGCCTCCTCCAGGCGGCGCATGGCCTCCTCGCGCGCCTTCTCCCGGGCCGGATCCTTCGCTTGTGCCTCGCCGCCAGACAGGTGTTTTTCCAGGTCTGCCTCGCGGGCACGCAAGGCCGCGAAGGGGCTTCCCTCAGGGGTTTCGTCGACCAGCACATCGGGCATGATGCCCTTGGCCTGTATCGACCGGCCGTTAGGCGTGAAGTATCTGGCCGTGGTGATCTTCAGCGCCGTGTCGGGGCCCAGGGGTCGCACCGTCTGCACCGAGCCCTTGCCGAACGTCTGGCTGCCCATGATGGTGGCTCTCTTGTGGTCTTGCAGGGCGCCGGCGACGATCTCGCTGGCCGAGGCTGAGCCCTCGTTGACGAGCACCACCAGGGGCAGGTTTTTGACCGCCGCCGGCAGGCGTTTGAGCGGATCTGCGCCGCGGCGGACATAGAACTGGGGGGCCGCCCGATACACAAACTTGCTTTCGGCCAGTTGACCGTTGGTCGAGACCACGGGAACGTTTTCGGGCAGAAAGGCGGCCGAGATGGCGACTGCCGCGTCGAGCAACCCACCCGGGTCGTTACGCAAATCGAGTACCAGGCCTTTGAGGTCCGGGTCTTGTTTGTAGAAGCCTTCGAGCCGTGTGACGAAGTCTTCGACGGTGCGCTCCTGAAATTGCGAGATGCGCAGCCAGGCATAGCCCGGCTCGGTGATCTTGCCGCGTACGGACTGGGTGCGGATTTCCTCGCGGACGATCGTCACCGGGAAGGTGCGATTCTCATCCTTGCGGAAGATGGTCAATATGACGCGGGTGTTGGGTTCGCCGCGCATGCGTTTGACGGCGTCGTTGAGCGAGAGGCCCTTGACGAAAGTGTCATCGATCTTGGTGATCAGGTCATTGGGCTTGAGGCCGGCCCGGTCAGCCGGAGAGCCCTCGATCGGGGAGACCACCTTGACCAGCCCGTCCTCCTGACTGATCTCGATACCCACGCCCACAAAGCGGCCGGTGGTGCCCTCACGGAATTCCTTGAAGCTCTTCTTGTCGAAGTACGTTGAATGGGGATCCAGGCTGGTCACCATCCCAGAGATGGCCTCGGTGATGAGCTTCTTGTCGTCGACCGGCTCCACATAATCGCTCTTGATCATGCTGAAGACGGCAGCCAGTTGTTGCAGCTCTTCCAGCGGCAGGGGAGAAAAGTTGTTGCGTGCGACCGCCTGCAGTTGCACGGTGGTCAGGGCGCCGGTGATGGCGCCCAGGCAAATCCAGCCCGCGATCTTGAGTTTCTGACCCATACGTCACCCCACAAGGTTTTCGCTATCCACCGTCCGGCGCAAAAGGGGCAACGCCGAGATCCAGTGTCAGCCAACTCGGCAATATACACCTGAGAGGATGAGCCCGCGCGCTTGTATGGCAAGCCGCAGGCCAGTCAATGGCAATAGAGGTATCTGTCTGTAACACGCGCCCCGAAGGCAGGCGCTCCGACGGGGGCGGAGCGCCTCAGCGCCCCTGGGCCGCCACGGCGTCTGCGGCTTGAGCCGCCGCCTCCGGATCGCCGAGGTAGCGGCGGCCCAGAGGCTTGAGCTCGGCGTCGAGCTCGTAGACCAGCGGGATGCCGTTGGGGATGTTCAGATGCACGATGTCGCTGTCGGAGATGCCATCGAGGTATTTGATGAGGGCCCGTATGGAGTTGCCGTGCGCGGCGACCACCACTCGTTTGCCGGCTTTGATGGCTGGGCCTATGGATTCGTTCCAGAAGGGTAGAACCCGGGCCACGGTGTCTTTCAGGCACTCGGTCAGCGGCACTTGCCCGGCCTCCAGGCGGGCGTAGCGGCGGTCGCTTCTTTCGCAGCGCGGGTCTTCGGGCGTCAGCGCAGGCGGCGGTATGTCGTAGCTGCGGCGCCAGACCATCACCTGCTCGTTGCCATACTGGCGCGCCATGTCGGCCTTGTTCAGGCCTTGCAGGGCGCCGTAGTGGCGCTCGTTGAGTCGCCAGCTGTGCACCACCGGCAGCCAGGTGCGGTCCATCTCGTCGAGCACATGCCAAAGCGTACGGGTGGCCCGCTTGAGGACGCTGGTGTAGGCCAAGTCAAAGTCAAATCCCTCGGCCTTGAGCAGTCCGCCTGCCTCTGTGGCTTGCTGCCGGCCGGTAGCGGTCAGGTCGACATCGGTCCAACCCGTGAAGCGGTTTTCCAGATTCCAGGTGGATTGTCCGTGGCGGATGAGGACGAGCTTGTACATGGGCAGGTCGAGTCAAGCCGGTGTTCCGGCGGGGGCAAACTCAACATTTTAGAATGTGCGGCCTGGATACTGTGTCCTCTTGAAAGACCGCCCGTGAATTTCTTTATCGAAAACTGGATGCTGATTTCTGTCGCCCTGACTTCGGGGGGGCTTCTGCTTTGGCCGGTTCTAGCCGGCGGAGCCCGGGCCGGCAGCCTCACGCCGGCCGAGGCGGTGCAGCTGATGAACCGCGAGAAGGCGGTGGTCATTGATGTGGGCGAGCCCCATGAATTTGCCGCTGGCCATGTCATCGGCGCGCGCAACTTGCCTTTCGGACAGCTCGAGGACAGGCTGGCTGGTCTCGTCAAGAACAAGACCACCCCCGTCATCATGGTTTGCCCAGTCGGCGCCCGCGCTGCCCGCGCCGCTGGCCTTGCGCGTAAGCTCGGTTTCGAGCAGGCGCGATCGATTGCCGGCGGCCTCAAGGCCTGGCGCGATGCCAGTCTGCCGGTGGAGAAGGCCTGAGCCGTTCGGGCCCTTCTGGTCGCGCGCCGACCTTGCGCAGCGCTTTGTGGCATCCTCGCCCCTCTAAGTTGTTGGAGAGAAGATGCAAGCCGTCAAGATGTATACCACCGCAGTCTGCCCCTACTGCCAGCAGGCCAAGCAGTTGCTCAAGCGCAGGGGGGTTGAGCATGTCGAGGAAATCCGCGTCGATCAGGTGCCCGGCGAGCGCGAGAAAATGATGGCTCTGACTGGGCGTCGGACCGTGCCCCAGATCTTTATAGGCCCCACCCATGTCGGCGGCTGCGATGACCTGATCGCGCTCGATGCCAAGGGTGGCTTGCTGCCCCTGCTCAACGGGGAGCAGGCCACTTCCTGAGCCGCGCTGTCGGCCGTCTCTGGCACCCGGGGCGGGTGACGGCCTGAGATAATCGCCTGCTGGCCGTGTGGCCAGCCCGTCTTTTACTTCTCAGGACCCCTCATGGCCGATACGCAAGCCGACCCCGTGTTTCAGATTCAGCGCGTTTACCTCAAAGAGATCTCGTTAGAGCAGCCCAACTCGCCGGCCATCTTGGTCGAGGACGGTCAGCCCCAGGTCGATATTCAGTTGTCCGTCGGTTCCGAACTGGTCGCCCAGGATATGTTCGAGGCCACCGTCACTGCCACCGTGCACACCAAGTTGGGCGAGCGGACGGTGTTTCTCGTCGAGGCCAAGCAGGCAGGTATTTTTGAGATTCGCAATCTCCCGGCCGACCATATGGGGCAGTTACTCGGTATAACCTGCCCTCAAATCATCTACCCCTATCTGCGTGGCAACATCGCCGATACCGTGCAGCGCGCGGGATTTCCGGCGGTGCATCTGGCCGAAATCAACTTCCAAAGGCTCTACGAGCAACAACTCGAGCAGGCCGCCAACGCGATGGCCTGAGTGCGCATGCCTGGCGTCCCGAGTGCTTGCCGCAAGTCGGCCTTATGAAGATCCTCATTGTGGGAGCGGGCGCCTGGGGCACGGCCTTGGCGGTCAATGCCACCGCGCAGGGGCGCCACACGGTGAGCTTGTGGGCCCGCGAGGCCGCGCAACGACAGGGCTTGCAGGCGCAGCGCGTTAACTCGCGTTACCTGCCTGGGGTGGAGTTGCCTTCGTCCTTGCAGTGCCCACAGGGCCACTTGCAGGAGGCGGTGGCTGGCCAGGATTTGGTGGTCCTTGCCGCCCCCGTAGCCGCTGTGCGCGGTCTGATGCAGGCCCTCTGCGGCCTGTCGGTGCCTCTGGCCTGGCTGTCCAAAGGGTTCGAGGCCAGTTCCTCTGGCCGACCGGGCCTGATGGTGCACGAGATCCAGGCCGAGGTGGCCCCGCGCCTGAGTTGTGGCGTGCTCAGTGGTCCGAGCTTTGCCAAGGAAGTGGCGCTTGGCATGCCCACCGCCTTGGTGGCGGCCAGCGCGCAGGAGTCGGTGCGCCAACTGCTGGTCGAGGCTTTTCACGGCCCGACCCTGCGCATCTATGCCAATGACGACCTCGTCGGCGTCGAAGTGGGTGGGGCGGTCAAGAACGTGCTGGCCATTGCCACCGGCTTCTGCGACGGCCTGGATCTGGGCCTTAACGCGCGTGCGGCCCTGATCACCCGAGGCCTGGCCGAAATCACCCGCCTGGGTCTGGCGCTGGGTGCGCGCGCCGATACTTTCAACGGCCTGTCGGGGCTCGGCGATCTGGTTTTGACCGCCACCGGAGATCTCAGTCGCAACCGGCAGGTGGGTCTGCTCCTGGCGCGCGGCCTGAGCTTGGATCAGGCCGTGGCCTCTCTGGGGCATGTGGCCGAGGGCGTGTACAGCGCACGCACCGTGGTGCAGCGGGCCCGTCATCTCGGCGTCGATATGCCGATTTCGCAGGCGGTGGTGGCCCTGATCGATGGGCGCCTCAAGCCGGAGCAGGCGGTGTCCATGCTGATGGGCCGAGAACCCGCGCCTGAGTGGCGTTAGCGAAAAGCCCGGCCGCTGACCTTAGCCGGTTGGGGGCAAGCCTTCGCGGGGAATGGTCCGTGGCCGGCCTAGCTCATCGATGGCCACATAGGTCAGGCTCGCTTCGGTGACTTTCATGTACTGTCCCTGCGCCACATAACGCTCGGCGAATACTTCCACCTGCACTGTGATTGAAGTGTTACCCACGCGCCGTATTGACGCAAAGAAGGACAGGATGTCACCCACCCGTACCGGTTGCTTGAAAACGAACTCATTGACCGCAACGGTGGCCATGCGACCCTTGATGTAGCGCGCGGGGAGCACCGACCCAGCCAGGTCGACCTGGGCCATCACCCAGCCCCCGAAGATATCGCCGTTGGCATTGACATCGGCCGGCATAGGGATGACCTTCATCACCAACTCACCCTGGCTGGGGGGCGTGAAGCGGGCAGGACTCGACGGTGAGGAGTCGGCGCTTTGGGCGGGGGAGGTCGTCGACATGGGCACAATCTTCGTTAAATGCATTTCAAATCGGCCCATCAGGGCCGCAAGCCGCATTGTCGTTCAGGGATCCCTCATGCGAAACCGCACCGCCACCGTTGATTTGCCTGTGCCCGTTGACAAACCCGGTGCGTCGCGCTCGGACTGGGCCACGCTGAGCCGACTGTTTCCTTACCTGTGGGCCTACAAGTGGCGCGTGATGGTGGCCCTGGCCTTCATGGTGGGCGCCAAGTTGGCCAACGTGGGGGTGCCTGTCTTGCTCAAAGATCTGGTGGATCGCATGAGCCCCACGACCACCGCCGTGCTGGTGGTGCCGGTGGCCTTGCTGCTGGCCTACGGTGCACTGCGTCTGTCGACCTCGCTTTTCACCGAGCTGCGCGAACTCATTTTTGCCAAGGCCACCGAAGGGGCGGCGCGCCGTATCTCTTTGGAAACCTTCAACCACCTGCATGCGCTGAGCCTGCGTTTTCATCTGGAAAGACAGACCGGGGGCATGACGCGCGACATCGAGCGCGGCACGCGTGCCGTGCATTCATTGGTGTCTTATTCGCTCTACAGCATCGTGCCCACGCTGATTGAAGTGACGCTTGTTCTGACCCTGCTGGCGGTCAAGTTCGACGTCTGGTTCGCAGTGATCACGGTGGTGGCGCTGGTGCTCTACATTGCCTTTACCGTATCCATCACCGAGTGGCGTACCCAGTTCCGACGCCAGATGAACGAGCTCGACTCATCGGCGCACAGCCGGGCCATTGATTCGCTGCTCAATTACGAGACCGTCAAGTATTTCAACAACGAAGCGTTTGAATCAAAGCGCTACGACGAGAGCCTGGAGCGCTATCGCAAGGCGGCCATCAAGAGCCAGGCC
>CAZCSD010000036.1:0-27477 GCA_964501235.1 uncultured Polaromonas sp.
GCGCCCCGGCACGCCAGGCACGAAAGTGCCAGCTCCAGTCGGTGGGGCGGCTCACCGGATGGGCAGCCTCAGGGCCGTGGGCCGGTTGCAGGCCCTTACTCCGCCTTGATGCCCGCCGCCTTGACCACTGGCCCATAGCGGCCCAAGTCGCGGCGGATGTCGTCGCCAAACTTTTCAGGGGTGCCCGGTGTGGCTGCAATGCCCAGGTTATTGAGGCGCTCGCGTACATCGGGGTCGGCCAGCACGGCATTGAGTTCGGTGTTGAGCCTGTCGATGATGGGACGCGGTGTTTTGGCGGGCGCCAGCAGACCCACCCAGGAGCTCACATCAAAGTCACCCACACCGGCTTCGATGAAGGTGGGCACGTCGGGCAGGGCGCGCGAGCGTTGCGCGCTCGACACCGCCACCGGATGCAGCTTGCCGCCTTTGACATGCTGCACCGCGCCGGCAATGGCGGTGTAGACCAGCGGGATGTTGCCGCCCATCACATCGGTCATGGCCTGGCCCCCGCCTTTGTAGGGCACGTGGACCAGGTTGGCGCCGGTGCGCATCTTGAGCAGCTCGCCGGCAATGTGCGGCGTGCCGCCGGTGCCTGAGGTGCCGTAGGACAGACCTGCGCTTTGTTTTTTGGAGAGGTCCAGCACATCGCGCAGGGTCTTGGCAGCCAGCCCTGGGTGCGCCACCAAAATCAACACCGCATCGCCGATTTTGCCTACCGGCGCCAGGTCGCGGACCGTGTCAAAGGGCATCTTGGGAAACACATGCGGGTTGATGACCAGCGTGCCGTCAAAGCCCAGCACCAGGGTGTAGCCGTCGGGCTCGGCCGTCGCGGCCATTTGTGTGCCGATATTGCCGGAGGCGCCGGGCTTGTTGTCGACGATCACCTGCTGACCCAGACGCTTTGAAAGTTGCTCGGCAATGAGACGTCCGCTGGTGTCGGTCACGCCGCCTGGGGTAAAGGGCACGATCAGGCGGATGGGCTTGTTCGGGTAGCCCGGCTGGGCCAGGGCCGCATGGGGCAGGGCGGCGGCGAGTCCGAGGGCGGCAGCCAACCAGAGGCGGCGAGCGATAGAGGGGGGCATTGACGGTCTCCGCATGTTGTGGGAACAGCCGGAGGATAGCGGGTTTTGAGCAGGCCGGTGGCAGCGCCCCCCCGGGGGCGCGATGGGCCAATCGCGGCCAAGGCGCGGCGCTTACATGGCCCAAGCCAGATGCTCGTCCACCTGACCGGTTTCTGACAGGTTCTTCAGGCGCTTAAGACGGGTAAACGGGCGGGCGTTGAAGGTGGCAGCGTCCAGGCCGATGCGCTCGAACACATCGTGCAGCTGCTGTGCGCCTTCTCGCGCGGTCCATCGGCATTCAAACCCGGGCAGCTGGCGGTGGATCTTGGCAAAGCTGACCCGGTAGCTGCGGTTGTCGGCGCTGGGCAGGCCCATGCGCACCTCGCAGCCGGGATAGACGCTGGCCACGATGCCGGCGATGTCGCGCACCTGGTGGTTGTCTGCATCGTGGCCGACGTTAAAGACTTCGTTGTGGATGGCGGTCTTGGGCGCCTCCAGGGTGCAGGCAATGGCCTCGCAGATATCGAGCACATGCACCAGCGGCCGCCAGGGCGACCCGTCGCTGCTCAGAACAATTTTCCCGGTGGTGGCGGCCAGGCCGCACAGGTTGTTGAGCACGATGTCAAAGCGCATGCGCGGTGAGGCGCCATAGGCGGTGGCGTTGCGCATGAACGTAGGCGAAAAATGGCTCGAAGCCAACGCCGCCACGTCGTGCTCGACCAGCAGCTTGCACTGGGCGTAGGCCGTCTGCGGATGGGTGGCCGACGTTTCGTCGACCGGGTTATGGCCTTCACCCAGACCGTAGACGCTGCAGGACGACATGTACACAAAGCGCTGCACGCCGGCGGCCTTGGCCATGGCCGCAAGATGCACCGAGCCGCGGTGGTTGATCTCGAAGGTCAGCTCCGGCGAGTTCTCGCACAGCGGATCGTTGGAGAGTTCGGCCAGATGCACCACCGCCTCGTAGCCACGCAGATCGGACGGGTCCACATGGCGGATGTCTTTGTTCAGAGTGGCCGGCACCTGCGGCACCAGGGCTGGATCGTTGAACAGCCAACCATCGCGGTAGTAGCCGGTGTCCAGCCCGGTCACCTCATGGCCCCGTGCGCGCAAAAACGGCGTGAGCAGGCAGCCGATATAGCCTTCAGATCCGGTGACCAGCAGCTTCATGGTGCGCTCCTGAAAAAGTGGAGGGGGACAGGTGTTGCGGAAAAAAGTGGTGCATCTGTTCTTGCCAGAGCTGATCGCAGAGCCGGCCCGGGGGCAGGTCGACGTCGTCAAAACGCAGCACGGTGTCTTGCGGCAAGTGGTGGCGCAGGCGGCAGCCTTCGGCCAGGCCCATCGGCAGCAGCCCTTCGGCGCGCGCGGTCGCTGCGTTCTCGGCCAGGCCGTAGCTCATGAAGCCGCCCAGGCCGTCCAGGGTTTCGCCGGCCTGCAGATCGCGCTTGGCGGTGGTTACCACCTCCACTTGCGGCGCTCCGGCCGGTGCCAGCGTGGCGTCTTTGAACAGCACCGCACGCGCCACGGTGTTGGGCACTTCAAAATGGCACAGGTGGTAGGGCGTGTAAAAGCAATACAGCGGTCCTTCGCCCAGCTTGTAGAGGTGCAGGTAGTGGCGCTGGCGCGGGTGGTCGTGCGTACCCAGCACAAACACCCCCGGCCCGGGCATGGCGCCCACCACATAGTCGACGATGCCCGGCCCATCCACCAGATCCCACAAGGGGTAAAGGCGGCTCACCTCCTGGATGGGCGTACCCGGCGGCACGGTGGGCCCGTGCATGCCGCGCCGCGCCACCCGCATACCGGTGCCGTTGGCCACGATGGCGTTTTCAAAGGAGATCTTGGTGCCGTCGGCAAACGAGGTCACCATCTGCGGGTTTTGCCCCCACTGCGCCGCAAAGCCCGCTTGCGTGTGCGGATTGCGATAGGGGTCATGCAGGCCTTTGATATTGCCGCACAACACCGGCTTGACGCCGATACCCTTGACAAAGCGATAGAGGTTCATCATCACGCCGGGCTGGTCGCCGTCGGCACTGGTGTAGACCACGCCAGCCCGGTCGGCGTAGATCTTGAGCAGCGGCCCCAAGGTGCCGTCGAGCTCGGCGTTCATGAGCACCACATGCTTGCCGTGGGCCATGGCCTGCAGGGCCACGTGAGCGGCGTGTTCGATGGTGCCGGTCACCTCGACGATGGCATCGAGCCCTTCGGCCTGGCAGAGCGCCAAGGCGTCTTCGGTCACTGCGGGCCTGCCTTGTGCAAGGGCTTGCTCGAGGTGACCCAGCGATGAGGCCTCCACGCAGTCCGTGATACCCGCTTCCTCATAGGCCTGACGGGCGTGGCTGAGGTGGCGATTGGCAATGGCGGCCACCCGCATGCCCGGCACCGACAGCGCCACTTGCAGCGCTATGCCCCGGGCCATGAAGCCGGCCCCGACCAGGCCTATCTTTAAGGGTCGGCCCTCGGCGGCGCGCCGGGCCAAAGCGGTGTCAATCAGGATCATGCGTTCTCCGTCAGGCTGCGGTGGGCGGGCCAGGAGGCGTCTTTTGCGGACAGGTGCCGGATGGGTACCGGCCAGTCAATGCCGAAGGCCTCGTCGTCATAACGCAGGCCGCGCTCCGATTGCGGCGCGTAGAAGTTCGATACCTGGTAGCTGACGGCCACGTTGTCGGTCAGAGTGACAAAGCCGTGGGCAAAGCCGCGTGGCACCAGGAGCATGCGGCCGTTGTCTTCGCTCAGCTCCACGCCAAACCAGTGACCGTAGGTGTGCGAGTCGGTGCGCAGGTCGACAATGGCGTCCCAGATGGCTCCATGCTCACAGCGCACCAGCTTGTCTTCGGCGTGCGGCGTCACCTGGTAGTGCAGGCCGCGCAGTGTGCCGGCTTGGCGCGTGAGCGAGCGATTGGTCTGCACCATGCGGTGGGGCAGGCCATGCGCTGCGAATTCATGCTCGCAGTAAACGCGCGCAAACCAGCCCCGGTCGTCGCTGCGCCGGTCGGGCTCGATCAGGGTGGCGCCGCTCAGGGCGGTGGCGTGTAGTTGCATAGGGCTCCTTAGGTTTAACTGCGGGCAGCGCTCACCAGCGCTGCCAGGGCGCCTGACCACTGGACCAAAGCGACTCGAGGTTCTGGCGGTCCCGGAGGGTGTCCATCGGCTGCCAGAAGCCCTCGTGCCTGAAGGCGGCCAGCTGCCCTTGTTCGGCCAGAGCCTCAAGGGGCTCGCGCTCCCAGACCGTCTCGTCGCCCTCGATGAGATCAATCACCTCGGGCTCGAGCACAAAGAAACCGCCGTTGACCCAAGCGCCATCGCCATTGGGTTTCTCCTTAAAGCTGGGCACGCGTGTGCTTTGCGACGACAGGGTGAAGGCGCCAAAGCGGCCGGGGGGTTGCACCGCCGTGACTGTCGCCCATGCGTCTTGCTCGCGATGAAAGCGCAGCAAGGCACCGATGTCTACATCGCTCAGACCATCGCCGTAGGTCATGCAAAAGGTCTGGTCTTTGAGATAGGGTGCTGCGCGCTTGAGTCGCCCGCCCGTCATGGTGTGCGGGCCGGTTTCCACCAGAGTCACGCGCCAGGGCTCCGAGCGGGTGCGCAGCATGGTGGTGCGGCCTTCGCGCATGTCAAATTGCACATCGGCGCTGTCCAGCCCGTAGTCGCGGAAGAACTGCCGAATCACCTGCCCCTTGTAGCCGCAGCAAATCACAAAATCATGCAGGCCGTGGGCAAGGTAGCTCTTCATGATGTGCCAGAGGATGGGCTTGCCGCCGATCTCCACCATGGGCTTGGGCCGGATGCTGCTTTCCTCGGCAATGCGGGTGCCCAGGCCGCCGGCCAGGATCACCACTTGCGGGGAGGGCTCTGCGGTCGGCGTGGGCAAGGGAACGCCAGAGGTAAGGGGCATGGGGTTTTTCAAAGGGGACGCCTCAGGCGCACAGACGCACAGGGTTCAAGGGGGGACGGACCAGTTGCGCGATCACTTGACGACGCACCGGCGCCTGCGGGTCGTCGGCAAACTTGCGTGCAAACCAGGCCGGTGACCGGCGCAGGGTTTCGAGCTGGCCGGCGCCAAACACCCCGGGATGGGCGCCATCAAAGCGGGCAATCAGGTGGTTCATCGGGCCGCGATGGGGGCGCAGTTGCATCAGCAGGCTGGGGATCAGAAATTCTTCGGCGATGTGCATGCGCGCAAAGCGATCGCGCAGGCCGGGCTGCCGATAGGCCTGCACCAGGCCTTCGATGATGGGGCGACGGGCCCCAAACCACACGCTGCCATAGTGCAGGGTCAGGCGCTGCGAGCCGATGTACCAGCGGGCTAAGCGGCGGGCCCCGGCGTGCAAGGGCCAGCCAGCCAGGGCGGCCCAAGCCGTCGAGCCGCGGCCGGTGCGTAGCCAGACCCCCGCCTCGTCGCGACGGCCTGAGCTGTTGCCGTAGTAACTGCTCACCAGGCGTCGCGCAATGCGATGCGCGAGGCTGCCTTCGTGCGTCCAGGCGCGATAGCCGACAGACAACTGCGCATCGCGGTCGCGACTCAGATCGATCGCCTCAAAGTGTGCATCATGGCGGCCACTGATGTGACGCTCAAAGCTGGCCAAGGGCTTGATGGGCAGGCAGGTGGGGCTGAGCAACTGAAGGTAGTCAAAGTCAAGCTCGTGCAGCGCATACGCCAGGCCATGAAAAATTCCCTCGGTAAAGCTGAACTGCGCCCATCCCGTGTGCACCGGGTTGGGGACCCAGCGCACGTTGTCGGCGCTCAGCTCAAACTGCGGCGTCTGCTGAAAATCGTGATGCACCAGCACCGTGTGGGGGTGTAGAGCCCGGGCCAACTGCTCCACAGTGCCCGCCTGCGCCACCGCTGACATCAGCAGAAACGCAATGCGCGGCTTGCGCACCGGCGCAGTCCGTGCGCCATAGCCGACTGGGATGAGCTGGGTGTTGTCTTGCATGAGATGGATGGATGGAAGCTGCAGGCCATTCTGTGCAGATGCGCCGCTGCGCTCAACCACCCCCGCAGACACTCGCGCAAGCCGACGACCGGCCCGAAGCGTCCGGTCCTACCGGTGCTGTAGGACGCGCACCGAGTTGGCGACACCGCTTTTGTTCCCACTGCCAGGCGTGTGTCACCAGGGTGGGTAGATCGCTCCAGCGTGTGTGCCAGCCGAGGCGTTCCCGCGCTTGCCTTGGATCGGCAATCAGACGCGCCGGATCGCCGGGGCGGCGTGGGGCGGTGATGACCTCGATCGGGCGTCCGGTGACGCGTTCGGCCGTGGCGATGACTTCCCGCACCGAATAGCCCTGGCCGTGCCCGAGGTTGTAGGCTTCGGAGGGTCCGCCGGCCAGCAGACTCTGCAGCGCGAGCCAGTGAGCTTCGCACAGATCGCTGACGTGGACGTAGTCGCGGATGCAGGTGCCGTCGGGCGTGTCGTAATCCTCGCCATAAATTTTGATATGCGGTCTGCGACCGTTGGCGGCCTGCAGCACCAGTGGGATCAGATGGGTTTCGGGCTGATGGTTTTCGCCCAGCTCCCCGTCCGGGTCAGCACCGGCGGCGTTGAAATAACGCAGGCAGACGGCGCGCAATCCGTAGGCGCGATGGCAGTCCGACAGCACTTGCTCGACCATGTGCTTGCTGTGGCCATAGGGGTTGATGGGGCGCCGTGGATGCGCCTCGTCGATCGGCAGGTATTGCGGCTCGCCGAAAGTGGCTGCGGTCGAGGAGAACACCAGCTTGTCGACGCCGTATCGCTGCATCACCCGTAGCAGCTCCAACGTACGCGCCAGGTTGTTTTGGTAATAGTCGAGCGGCTGCGCGATGGAAGCACCTACCTCGATGCTCGATGCGAAATGCATGACGGCATCGAAGCGCTGCTCAGAGAAAAGCCGCGCAAGCAGACGGCCATCGCCCACATCGCCCTTGACCAGGGAGCCCCAGCGCACCGCCTGGCCGATTCCGCTGCTGAGGTTGTCCAGGGTGGTGAGACCATAGCCGGCTTGGGCCAGGCGCTTGAGCATGTGCGAGCCGATATAGCCTGCTCCGCCGACGACCAGAATGTGAGGACGGTTTTTCTTGGACTTGAAGGACACGGGCGCGCGGGCGGTGGTCAAAGACGGCCAGCCTAGGGGGCGTCTCTGGTGCCCCCTGTCGGACGCGACCCGAGTTTCGCGAGGTCCTGGGGCGCGAGGACTTCGAAGCCCCTGCCGCGCCCTCTCGCCCCCCGCGGCCCCGCGCCCATACCCTTCGGGTTTGCCCTTGCTTGTGCCCTGTGGCTTCGCGGACCTATCATGTCTCTGTAATGAATCGTTAATTCATGGGTGAAACAAATGGTCTCCGGCGTCGCGCGCCTTCCCAACCTGCCTGCCCTTGAGTTTGAGGGCGTTGAAAAGCGATTCGACGCTCGCGGCCGGTCGGCTGAGGTACTGGCGGTGCGTGGCATCAACTTTAGGGTGCTCGCCGGCGAGGTGGTGTCCATCATCGGTCCCTCGGGCTGTGGCAAGAGCACTTTGCTCAACATGGGGGCGGGTCTGTCCAAGCCTTCGGCGGGTCTTGTGCGGGTCGGCGGCGAGCCTGTGGTTGGCCCGAACAAGCATGTGGCTTTCATGTTGCAGAAGGACTTGCTCATGCCCTGGCGCACGATCGCCGAGAACGTGGAGTTTGGGCTGGAGCTTCGCGGCGTGGCGTTGCAGCGCCGGAAGGAGGTCTCTGGCCGCTTGCTGCAGCAGTGCCATCTGCAGGGTTTTGAAAAGCATTACCCGCATCAGCTCTCCGGGGGCATGCGCCAAAGGGCGGCCATGGCGCGTACCCTGGCGGTTGATCCGCTGGTCTTGCTGATGGACGAGCCTTTCTCTGCGCTTGATGCGCAGACCAAGATGATCCTGCAGCAGGACCTGGCGCAGACGGTCTCGCGCCAGAGCAAGACGGTGGTCTTCATCACCCACGACCTGACCGAGGCAGCAGCGCTGTCTGACCGCATCCTGGTGATGAGCGAGCGGCCCGGCACCTTCATCGAGGAGATTGCGGTCGATATGCCCGACCGCGACAACCCCATGCAGCGCCGCAAGCACGCCCGCCTGTCTGAGCTGGTGTCGCACCTGATGTCTCTGCTCAAGCTCGACGCTCACTCTCAAGTGCATTGAATCGATGAACCCCCCGTAAAGGAGATTGCCATGACATCCGCTTCTTTCTTCAACAAGCGCCGCCTGACCTGCGCCGGCCTGATGGTCGCGGCCGTGCTGGCTGCGGCGCCCCTGAGCGGCCGCGCCCAGGCGCTGCAGGAGATCACTTACCTGCTGCCGGCCCCGGCCACGCTACCTGCCTTTGGCCCCTGGATGCTGGCGCAGGCCAAGGGCTACTACAAGGCCGAGGGCCTGGACGTGAAGTTTGTTGCTGCGCGCGGCGGTGTTGATGTGGCCAAGCAGGTGGGCGCAGGCAATGCGGTCATTGGTGGGGCTATTGGCGATACGCCGATCATCGCGCGCGCCCAGGGTGTGCCAGTCAAGGCGGTGGCGGTGCTGGGTGCCGGTTCGCTGATGCAGCTGGTCAGCCACAAAGAAGAGCGCATCGAGAGCCCGCGCGAGCTCAAGGGCAAGACGGTCACCGTGTTGGCCTACACCGACACCACCTACTACGCGCTGCTCGGTATGCTCAGCAAGGTGGGACTGACCAAAAACGATGTCAACATTCAGGCCGCTGGTCCGGCTGGCGTGTGGCAGCAGTTTGCCGGAAAAAAAGCCGTGGCTATGGCCGGCGTGCCGGACTGGACCGTGATGGTCATGGACGCGGGGGCGCAAGTCGATATCTTGCCGGCTGACATTTACTTCAAGAGCATGGCGCAGGCCATCCTGGCCTCTGACGAGACGATTCAGAAGAACCCTCAGCTCATCCAAAAACTGGTTCGCGCCACGCTCCGGGGCATGCGCGACATCATGGCCAATCCCAAGGAGGCCGCTGCCGCCTACGTCAAGCATGTACCGAGCTACCAGGGCAAGGAGGCGAGCATCCAGAAAACCTTTGAGATGTACAACCAGTATGTCTACGCCAAGCAAAGGGTACCGGGCCTGATGGATGAGGCGCGTCTGTCGGAGTTGCAGAAGTTTTATGTGAGCAACGGCGTGGTGCCCAAGGAGGTGCCTGTCAAGGAGCTCTACACCAACCAGTTTGTGGGCAAGTAAGCCGGCGGGCTCTGTGTGAACACCGACAAGCGGGTCACCTATACCTGGAGTCTGGCCGTTCTGCTGGTCTTTGGGCTGGCGTGGGAGCTCTTGCCGGGCTGGTTGGAGGTGCCTGCCTTCGTGCTGCCGCCGCCCAGCAAGGTCTGGACCGAGTTCCTGCGTCTGTGGGCCGCCGAACGTTTGCTCTGGCACGCCGGTATCACGGCCTTTGAGGTGGTGGTGGGGTTTGTGCTTGGGTCTGTCCTGGGGGCCGCGATCGGCTATGCGCTGGGCATGTCCCCCCGTGTAGAGGCGGTGCTTTCGCCTTATCTGCTGGCCCTGCAGATTGCGCCTAAGGTGGCTTTTGCACCGCTTTTCGTGATGTGGCTGGGCTACACGATCTATCCGAAGATCCTGGTGGCTATCCTCATCGTGTTTTTCCCCGTCTTGATCAATGTGCTTTCGGCCATGCGCACTATGGACGGTGATTTGATCAACCTGGCGCGCTCGTTTTCGGCCACCCGTTGGCAGGTGTTTCGGATGATCGAGTTTCCGACCACCCTGCCGCCTTTGTTCTCTGGTTTGCGTATCGCCAGTACGCTGGCCGTCATCGGCGTGGTGGTGGGGGAACTGGTGGGCGGCAACATGGGGCTGGGCTATCTGCTGGTCTTCCTCGAGGGCCAGGGCAACACCGCCGGTGTGTTTGGGGTCATCGGTGCGCTGACCGTCATTGGCATCCTGGCTTATTACGCCGTGGTGCTGGCCGAGGCGCGTGTGCTGCACTACCTGGCCACCGCCGATCGCTCGGGATATTGAGGCGCTGTCACTATGGCTTCTGAAATTCGATTGGACGGTCACAGGGTACTGGTCACTGGATCGGCCCGCGGCCTGGGTGAGAGTTTTGCGCGGGCTCTGGTGGAGGCCGGTGCCAGGGTGGCTCTCAGCGATGTGCTGCACGAGCGCGGCCAGGCATTGGCTCGCGAACTGGGTCCCAAGGCCTGCTATGTGCCCATGGATCTGGCTCAGCCGGCGGCCATCGAGGCCGGTGTAGCGCAGGCGGCCGAGCATTTGGGCGGGCTCGATGGGCTGATCAACAACGCCGCGGTGACCAATTCCGGCGGCAAGTCTTTCAACGAGATTTCCATCGATACCTGGGACCGGGTGATGCAGATCAATGTGCGGGGCAGCTGGCTGGTCACCCGCGCCGCGCACCTGCACCTCAAGGCCAGCGGCCGGGGGCGGGTGGTGAACCTGGCCTCCGACACCGCACTGTGGGGCGCTCCCCGGCTGATGGCCTACGTGGCCAGCAAGGGCGCGGTGATAGCCATGACCCATGCGCTGGCGCGCGAGCTCGGTCCCGATGGTATTACCGTCAACGCGATTGCACCGGGCTTGACACTGGGGGAGGCCACCGAGTACGTGCCGCAGGAGCGGCATGCGCACTATTTGCAAGGACGCGCCATCGCCCGTCCGCAGGTGCCCGCCGATGTCAATGCCGCTGCGTTATTCCTGCTCAGCCAGGGCAGCGGTTTCATCACCGGGCAGCTGTTGCCGGTCAACGGCGGTTTTGTCATGAATTGAGAGGAGAGTTGTTATGGATGAACATGCCCGCAAGGTGTTGGCAGCGGCCAATCAGCCGCACTTTAATGAAAACGGTCTGCTCAACGCGCAGATCCCGCCCGAAAAAGACATACAGGCCAGCATGCTGCAAAAGCCCGGGCAGTCCTTTGCCGACTGGATGGAAGGCCGGGTGGCGCGCAAATCAACCCGCCGCTACGACTGGGATGCGCTCAAGTTCCAGGCCGACTTTGATCCGCGCTATCGGCGCGCGCAGATGCGCTATGTGGGTACCGGCGGTACCGGGGTGGCCCGCGATTCCAACACCGTGCCGTCGGCGCACTTTACTTTTTCAACCATGGTGATTCCGGCGGGTCACATCGGCCCTTCGCACATTCACTACGACGTGGAAGAGGTTTTCTTTGTGATGCGTGGCCAGATGAAGGTGATTTGCGAAAAAGACGGACAGCGCTGGGAGGCCACGCTGGGCGAGCGCGATTTGATCTCGGTGCCGCCCGGCGTCTATCGCGAAGAGCGCAACACGGGCGACGAGGACGCGCTGATGTGTGTGATGCTCGGTACCCCCAAGCCGATTACGCCGGTGTATCCGCCCGATTCGCCGCTGGCCCAGATCAAGCGCTAGTCCCTTATGGCCTTGACCGATCCCGCCGCCGGGCTGACCGCGCCGCTTCAGGCCGATACCCCCCTCGGGCGTATCAGCTACCGCCAGGCCGGCCAGGGCGATCAGGTGCATGTGCTTTTGCACGGCATCGGTTCGGCCTCGGGCAGCTGGCAGGCGCAGCTCGATGCAGCGCAGGGACGGCTCGATCTGCGTTTGCTGGCCTGGGATGCGCCCGGCTATGGCCACAGCGATCCCGTGCCCGAGGCTCACCCCGATGCCGATGCTTATGCCCAGCGCCTGTGGGGCTGGCTCGATGCGCTGCAGGTGCGCGGGCCGGTTGTGCTGGTGGGGCATTCGCTCGGTGCCATCATGGCCGCGCGTGCCGCCGTGCAGCAAAGCGCCCGAGTCCGGCGGGTGCTGCTCTTGGCGCCGGCCCGTGGTTATGGTCAGGCCCCTCAGGCCGAGCGCGAGCGTGTGCAGAGCACGCGGCTCGGACAGCTGGCGCAGCTCGGCCCGGAGGGCCTGGCCCGCACGCGCGCGGCCGCCATGCTCTCGGACCGGGCGCTGCCGCAGTGGATCGAACAGGTGCGCCAGCAGATGGCCTCCATCCATCCGGCCGGTTACACCCAGGCGGTGCATCTCTTGCTCGGGGCCGTGATCTCGCGCGACCTGCAAAGGCTGCGCGAGCGTGGACTGACTATCGAGGTGGCCAGTGGCGAGGCCGATGCCATCACACCGCCGGCCGCTTGTGACAAGGTGGCGGCTGACGCCGGTGTTTCGCGCCTCTCGCTCGGCCCGGTCGGCCATGCCTGCGCCATCGAGGCAGCGCCAGCGGTGATGGATCTGATCGATCGTTCTGCGCAGTGGGAGAGGCGATGAGCAAGCCCAATAAATCGGACACGGAAGACCGCTACCATGTGCCGGCGCTGGCGCGTGGCCTGCAGCTGCTGATGCAATTTACCCGCGAAGAGCGCGAGCTCAGCGGTGCCGAGCTCTCGCGACGGCTCGACCTGCCGCGCGCTTCGGTGTTTCGCATGCTCTGCACCTTGGAGCAGGGCGGTTTCCTGGAGCGCTGTGCCGACGGGGTCAACTATCGCCTGGGCCTGGGTGTCTTGCGGCTGGGCTTTGAAGTCTTGGCCTCGATGGAGCTGACCGAGCTGGGCCGGCCCGTGATTGAGCAATTGCGGCAGACCACGGGACATTCGGCCCATCTGGTCGTGCGCGATGCAAGAGAGGTGGTTTTTGTGGCCAAGGTGGCAGGGCCCAACGCCTTGTTTCACTCCATACAGGTGGGCGCACGACTGCCCGCCCACGCCACGGTGCTTGGCCGGGTTCTGCTCTCTGATTTGCCGCTCGAGGACTTGGCCGCCCTCTATCGCGGTGTGACCTTGTCGGCCTACACCGACAAGACGCCGACCACGGTGGCGGCCTTGCACGAGCTGATCATGCAGGATCGCAAGCGCGGGTATGCGGTGAGTATGGGGGGCTATGAGACGGGCATTTCCTCGGTAGCTGCTCCGGTGTTCAATGCACGGGGCCGGGTGACGGCGGCCGTCAGCATTTCGGTGCCGGCCGAACGCATCGAGCCGGCCGTGCTGGCCACCTTGGTGACGCAGGTGCGCGAAGCGGCCACGCAGATGAGCCAGCGCTTGAACCATCTTCCGGAACGCGCCGATGGGCTGCCTCTGAACAAAAAGAAAGCCGCATGAGCCCTTTGCAAATCACTGTGGGCGAACTCGTCGTCCGCTTTCTTCAGGCCTGTGGCGTACGCACCGCCTTTGGCGTGATTTCCATTCACAACATGCCCATTCTGGATGCCTTCCACCGGCTGGGCCAGATCCGCTTTGTGTCAGCGCGTGGTGAGGCCGGCGCCTGCAACATGGCCGATGCTGCAGCGCGCATCAGCGGGGTGCTTGGGGTTTGCGTTACCAGCACCGGTACCGGTTGCGGTAATGCGGCTGGCGCCATGGTCGAGGCCATGACAGCAGGTACGCCCTTGCTGCACCTGACCGGGCAGATCGAGTCCGAATTCATCGATCGCGATCTGGGCTTCATTCATGAGCACCCAGCGCAGCTGGCCATGCTCAGGTCGGTGGGCAAGCAGGCCTTTCGCATTCGCAATCCTCAGTCGGCGCTGGCCACGCTGCGCGAGGCGGTGCGTCTGGCGCAAACACCGCCGTGCGGGCCGGTCAGCATTGAAATTCCAATCGACGTGCAGGCCATGTTGCTGCCCTTGCCCGATGACCTCTTACCGCTTGGGGGGGCGCCGCTGGCCCCGCAGCCACAGGCTGTGGCCGATCTGGCGGCGCAGCTGAAGGACAAGCGCCGGCCTTTGTTGTGGCTCGGTGGCGGTGCGCGCAGTGCAGGCGCTGCGGTGCGCCGCCTGGTGGACATGGGGTGGGCGGTGGTGACTTCGGTGCAAGGCCGTGGCGTGCTGCCCGAGGACCACCCAGCCTCGCTGGGCTCCTACAACCTGCAAAAGAGCACCGAGGCCTTCTATGGCTCGATCGATGCCCTGTTGGTGGTGGGCTCCAGGCTGCGCAGCAATGAAACCCTGACCTACAAGCTCAACCTGCCGGCGCGGCGTTATCGCATCGACGTCGATCCGCTGGCGCAGGACCGGGCCTACACCAGCGAGGTGTTCGTGCAAGGGGATGCGCAGCTGAGCCTCGGTGCGCTGGCCGACGCTCTCGAGGGTCGCATGCACATCGACCCCAACTATGCTGCCGATGTGCGGCAGGCCCGACAGGCGGCTGAGGCGATTGTGGATGGCACCATCGGCCCCTATGTGGCACTGAAAAACGGTTTGCAACGGGTGGCCGGGCCATCTCTGTGGTGGGTGCGGGACATCACGCTGTCCAACACCATGTGGGGCAACCGTGCCCCCAGGCTGAACCATCCGCGCGCTGGTGTGCATGCCCTCGGGGGTGGTATTGGCCAAGGGCTGGCCATGGGCATCGGGGTGGCTGTGGCTAACCAGGTGTATGCGCTGGGGCGCAAGACGGTGGTGCTGGCCGGCGATGGAGGCTTCATGCTCAATCTGGGCGAGCTCGCTTGCGCGGTGCAGGAGCAAGCGCAGTTGGTGGTGCTCTTGATGAACGATCGCCGCTACGGGGTGATTCGCAATATCCAGGACGCGGTCTACGGCAGCCGCCACTGCTATGTGGACTTGCACACGCCCGATTTCGCTGCCCTGTGCGCCAGCATGCAGGCGGGCTACCTGCTTCTGGATCAGCCCGCACGCACTGAGGCGGTGTTGAGTCAGGCCTTGGCAATGCCCGGTCCGGTGGTGGTAGAGGTGGATATGGCGGCCTGGGGCGACTTTCCGGTCAAGTTTGCAGGTCCACCCCAAAAGGCGACGTGAATCATGCGCACCCTGGACTTGACCCTGATTGGTTATGGCGCGATCGGCCGCTCGCTGCATCAGCGCCTGGACCCGTTGCCGGCCCTGCGTCTGGATCATGTGGTGGTCTCGGCTGCGCGCGTGCCTGTGCTGCAAGCCGAACTGGGTTCCTCGGTGCGCATCAGTGACCGAGTCCCCGAGCGCGCCGGTCTGGTGCTCGAGTGCGCGGGCCATTCGGCCTTGAGCGGCCATATCGTGCCGGCGCTCGAGCGCGGGCTCGAATGCGCGGTGCTGTCCATCGGTGCCCTGTCGGATGCAGCCCTGGCCGAGCGGCTGCAGGCGGCGGCCGAGCGCGGCGGCACGCAGCTGCATCTGCTGGCCGGTGCGATTGGCGGCATCGACGCGCTGGCCGCTGCGCGATCGGCGGGCCTGGATCGCGTGGTCTACACCGGGCGCAAGCCTCCGGCCGGCTGGAAGGGTTCGCCGGCCGAGCAGGCGGTCGATCTGGATGCGCTGCGCGAGCCTGCCGTGATTTTGCAGGCCAGCGCCCGCGAGGCGGCGCGGCTGTATCCCAAGAATGCCAACGTGGCCGCCACGGTGTCGTTGGCCGGCCTCGGACTCGATCGCACCGAAGTGCGCCTGATTGCCGACCCCGGTGTGAGCGAGAACATCCACGAGATCGAGGCGCAGGGGGCTTTTGGTCACATGCACTTGCAGATGCGCGGCAAGCCCCTGCCCGACAACCCACGGACCTCGGCGCTGACGGTGCTATCGGCGCTGCGTTTTCTGCACAACCGCGTGGCGGCGCTGACCCTATGACTGAGAAGATCCAGGCCCTGATCGCTGGTCGCTGGCGCGATGCCAGTGGTCCGCTCTACACCACCGAGTACCCGCACGACGGCAGCCAGGTGGCCCAGTTGCATGCGGCCACCGCCGCCGATGTGGACGAGGCGGTGCAGGCGGCCGAGCAGGCCCGGCTGCACAGCCCCTGGGCGCGCCTGATGCCCCATGAGCGCGCCGGTGTGCTGCACCGCATCGCACAGGGCATACGCACCCGCGCCGAAGAGCTGGCCCAGTTGCAGCGCCTGGACAACGGCAAGCCGATCAAGGAGTGCCGCGCCCTGGTGGCCAGCGCCGCCGGCACCTTTCAGTTCTTTGCGGCAGCGGCCGAGACCTGGGAAGACGCCATGACGCCGGCCCGGGGCGACTTCCTCACCCTGAGCGTGCATGAGCCACTGGGCGTGGTGGGGGCCATCACACCGTGGAACTCGCCCATTGCCAGCGAGGCGCAGAAGATGGCGCCTGCGCTCGCAGCAGGTTGCGCCATCGTCATCAAGCCGGCCGAGATCACGCCGCGCATGGCTATTGAATTGGCCCGCATGGCCGAGCAGGCCGGAGTGCCCTCCGGCGTGGTCAGCGTGCTGCCGGGCAAGGGCTCGGTGGTGGGCGATGCGCTGGTGCGGCACCCGCTGGTCAAGCGCATTGCCTTTACTGGGGGCACCCAGGTTGGCATGGGCATACAGCGCCTGGCCGCCGACAAGCTCATGCCCACCTCGCTGGAGTTGGGCGGCAAGTCGCCAACCATCGTCTGCGCCGACGCTGATCTCGACCATGCGGTGGCCGGCGTGATCTTCGGCATCTTCAGCTCGTCGGGGGAGTCGTGCATTGCCGGTTCGCGCGCTTTTGTGCACGAGTCGGTGTATGAGGCGTTCAAGGCGCGGCTGTTGGCAGCAGTTGCCGGCCTGCGGGTGGGCGACCCAGCCCTGGAGAGCACGCACATGGGCCCGTTGGTCAGCCAGAGTCACCGTGAATCGGTCGAGCGCTATGTGCAGATCGGCCGCGACGAGGGCGGGCAGGTGCTGTGTGGCGGCGCCCGGCCCCAGGGCAGCGACCATGCGCGCGGCAGCTACTACCTGCCCACCGTGATCGAGGGCCTGCCCAACAGCGCCCGCATGTGCCGTGAGGAGATCTTCGGGCCGGTCCTGGCCCTGTTGCCGTGGAGCGATGAGGCCGATCTGCTGGCCCAGTGCAATGACAACGACTATGGCCTAGCCTCGGGCATCTGGACGCGTGATTACAAGAGCGCCTGGCGCATTGGTCGTGCGCTGCACACCGGCACTGTCTGGGTCAACACCTACAAGCTGTTTTCGATCAGCACCCCGTTCGGGGGCGTCAAGATGAGCGGCATCGGCCGCGAAAAGGGCCGCCAGGGTATTGCCGAATACATGAGCCAGAAGAGTTTTTATTGGGGCATGAACGCCTCGCCCCTGCCCTGGGGGAGATCCTGATGGATCTGGGTATTGCCGGCAAGCAGGCTCTGGTGTGCGGCGCCAGCGCGGGGCTGGGGCTCGCTTGTGCGCGGGCCTTGGTGGAAGAGGGCGTGGATGTCTTGATCGTGGCGCGCACCGAGGCGCCCTTGCAGGCCGCCGCCGAGGTCTTGCGGGGTCTGAAGGCGGGCCGCGTGCAGGCCCTGGCCGCCGACGTCACGCGGGCCGAGGGTCGTGCGCGCATTCTGGCCCTGCGGCGTGATGTTGATATTCTGGTGACTAACGCAGCGGGACCGCCGCCTGGCGACTTTAGAGGCTGGACACGCGATGATTGGCTGGCAGCGGTTGACGCCAACATGCTCGCTCCGATTGAGCTGATCAAGGCCACGGTGGACGGCATGATGAGCCGTGGTTTTGGGCGCATCGTCAACATCACCTCCAGTGCGGTCAAGTCGCCCATCGATCAGCTGGGGCTCTCCAACGGCGCGCGCAGTGGCCTGACCGGGTTTGTGGCTGGGCTGGCGCGTAGCACGGTGGCCCGGGGCGTGACCCTCAACAACCTCCTGCCCGGGACCTTTGACACCGCGCGGCTCAAGAGCAACTTTGAGGCGGCCGCCCGGCGACAAGGTGTCCGCGCCGATGAGCTGATCGAAAAGCGGCTGGCCAGTCACCCGGCCCATCGCTTTGGCCGCCCGGAGGAGTTGGGCCGCACCTGCGCCTATTTGTGCAGCGTGCACGCGGGCTACATCAATGGCCAGAACATCCTGATGGATGGGGGTTCTTTTCCGGGTACTTTCTGAACCGGTGTTGGGGTTCATTCATACAAGCCACACTCTTTCGATCGTAATGAACAAGACCTTTACAGCGCCGCTAGATATAGCCATCATCGGGGGCGGTATTGGCGGCCTGAGTGCTGCCATTGCCCTGCAGCGTTTGGGACACCGGGTGACCGTTTATGAACAGGCCGCGCAGTTCATGCGCGTCGGGGCTGATGTGAACCTGACGCCCAACGCGGTGCGTGCGCTCGATGGGCTGGGTGTGGGCGCTGGCCTGCGCCGCACGGGCGCGCGTCCGACCTTCCGCATCAGCCGCGATTGGGACACCGGCGCGGAGACTTCGCGTCTGCCTATGGGCCATACCGCTGAGAAGGTCTATGGCGCACCGCAGCTGACCTTGCACCGCGCCGATCTGCTTTCGGTATTGGCGCAGGCGCTGGCGGCTGACTCGATGCGTTTTTCAAAGCGATTGAGCCGTCTGACCCAGGACGCGGGAGGGGTCGACCTTCACTTTGAAGATGCCAGTACAGCGCGACATGCGGTGGTGATTGGGGCCGATGGCATTCATTCGCGGGTGCGGGCCGCGCTGTTTGGCCCGGAGCAGCCGCGCTTTACCGGCGTGGTGAGCTACCGCTCGGTGGTCCCCACCGAGCGGGTGCGGCACGTGCCCGAAATCGAGGCCTTCACCAAATGGTGGGGCCCCAATCCTCACAGCCAGATCGTCACTTTCCCGCTCAGTCTCGGCCAGGAGACTTTTGTGTTTGCCACCACCGGGCAGAGCGACTGGACCGAAGAGTCCTGGACCAGCCCGGGCGATGTCGAGGAACTGAGGCGGGTCTATCATGACTACCACCCGGATGCGCGTGCTTTGCTGCAAGCCTGCGACTCGGTGATGAAAAGTGCACTTTACGAGCGCGATCCGCTGCCGCGCTGGTCGGTCGGCCGTGCCACCCTGCTCGGCGATGCCAGCCACCCCATGCTGCCTTTTATGGCCCAGGGGGCTGGAATGGCCATCGAAGACGCGGTGGTGCTTTCACGCGCGATCGATCAGATCGCCGATGTGCCATTGGCCCTGAAAAGCTACGAAGAGGCCCGGCGCGAGCGCACAGCCCAGATTCAGATCGGCTCGCGTGGCAACCAGTGGATGAAGACCCAGGGCAATGCCGATGGGGTCTATGGCTACGACGCCTGGGGCGTGGCCTTATGAATTGAAAAGCCCTGCCGTTTTTGTTCGGTACTTGTGATCCAAGGAGACACCATGCAGTCCAAAGTATCTGTCCTTCGTCGTCTGAGTCTGTGGGCGGTTCTGGCCGTCCCGTTGATCGCCTCGGCCCAGACCTTCCCCAGCAAGCAGGTCACCCTGGTGGTCCCCTTTCCGCCGGGCGGCGGTCCGGATGTGGCGGCGCGGGTGATTGCCGAAAAGCTTGCGCCTCGACTGGGCCAGCCGGTGGTGGTGGAGAACCGTCCTGGGGCAGGGGCCCTGCTGGGAGCCGGCTTCGTGGCCAAGGCGGCGCCGGATGGACACACCCTGCTGCTCACGCCCAACACCATGGCCATTTCGCCGCACGTCCTGCCCCCGGGGGCCGGCGGTGGCATTGATGTCAACCGCGATCTGGTGCCGGTGATTGCCCCGGCCACCACACCGCTGGTTCTGGTGGCCAGCCCTCAGTTGGGCGTGAACAATCTCAAGGGCCTGCTCGAGCAGGCGCGCAAGCAGCCGGGCCTGGCCTATGGCAGCCCGGGTAACGGGTCGCCTATGCACTTTGCCGGTGAAATGTTCAAGCGCTCGACCGGTCTGGATTTGATGCACGTGCCTTATCGCGGCGTGGCGCCCTCGCTCACCGCTGCGCTGGCCGGTGAGGTCAAGTTGCTCTACACCGGCGTCGGTGGGGCGCTGCAGCATATCAAGTCGGGCAAGCTGGTGCCGCTGGCCTTGACCGAGAAGGCCCGCTCCAGCCTGCTGCCCGATGTGCCCACGGCCACCGAGCAAGGCGTGGTCAGCGTCGAGGTCAATGCCTGGTACGGCGTGTTCGCCCCTGTGGGCACGCCCGCCGCCGCGATACAGCGTATCAATCAGGAGATCAATGCGGTGATCAAGTTGCCCGATGTGCGCGAACGTCTGATTGGCGCGGGTGTCGAGCCGCTGGGGGGTGCGCCTTCGGTGTTGGCCGATTTCATGAAGGCCGATACGCAGCGTTACGGCCAGTTGGCGCGCGAGCTCAACATCAAGGCCGACTGAGCCAGTCAGCGGCCTGACGGCCTCGACGGATGCAGTCGCACCCACACGCCGTGAAGCCCTCCGGTCCTAATTTTCTGCTGTTCATCACTGACCAGCAGCGTGCTGACCATTTGGGCTTTGAGGGCCATCGGGTGCTGCGCACCCCGCATTTGGACGCGTTGTCGCAGCAAGCGCTGCACTTTGCGCAGGCCCATGCGGCCACTCCTGTTTGTCAGCCCAATCGTGCCAGCCTGATGACGGGGCGCATGCCCAGCGTGCATGGGGTACATATGAACGGCCGCGAGCTCTCGCACGGCGAGCTGACCTTCGTCGAGCTCCTGCGCCGGGCGGGTTGGCGCACCGCCTTGGTGGGTAAGGCGCACTTGCAGAACATCACCGCCGTGCCTGCAGCTTGGCCGTCGCAGGCGGCCGCTGCAGCCCCCGACTCGTCTCGTGCTTATCCGGGGCGCTATGGACAGGAGGTGGCGCGTGCCTGGGCCGAGGATGAAAGCTTTGAGCTCGACCTGCCGTATTACGGCTTTGAACAAGCCCGGCTGACCCTCGGGCACGGGGATGATCAACAAGGCCACTGGCGGCGCTGGCTCGCCCAACAGACACGCGATGCCGAGCAGCTGATTGGCCCGAGCCGTGCATGGCCCACACCCGACTGGGCGCTCACGCGCCTGGGTCAGGCCTGGCGCACCCGGCTGCCGGAGGAGCTGCACCCGACACGGTGGATTGCCGATCAGAGCTGCAATCTGCTTGAGCAGTACGCCCGGGCGGGTGAGCGGTTCTTCTTGCAGTGCTCCTTTCCCGATCCGCACCATCCTTTCACACCCCCCGGCCGTTATTGGGGTTTGTATGAGCCGGCCGATATGAGCCTGCCGGCAAGTTTTGACGCGCCCTTGCACCAACCGCCGCCCGCCATTGAAGCCCTGCGCCGCCAGCGGGCGCAGAACCCCTCATTTCGGCCAGGCTATGCGGCCTTCGCGGCCACCGAGCGGGAGGTGCGAGAAGCGCTGGCGCTCAACTTCGGCAGCCTGGCCTTCATCGATGAGGCCATGGGCCGTGTGATGGCCACTCTGGTGCGACTGGGGCTGGACGATGACACGGTGGTGATCTTCACCAGCGACCATGGCGACCTGCTCGGCGACCGAGGGCTGCTGTTCAAGGGCGGCTTGCATTACGCAAGCATGACCCGGGTACCGCTGCTTTGGCGTGATACCGCTGTGCAGCGTCGGGCGCTACTGCGCCAGGACCTGGTGCAAACCACGGATATCGCAGCCACCGTTTTGGCGCGGGCGGGCGTTGCGACGCCGCACGGGCTGCAGGGGCGAGACCTTTTGGCCGAGACGTCGCCGCGCCAGGGCCTGGTGATTGAGGAGGAGAGCCAGCGTGCCGACTTTGGCCTCGATCGCCGATTGCGCATGAGAACCTGGCGCACCCGGCAGCACCGGCTGACGATCTACGATGGTCAGGAATGGGGCGAGCTTTACGATCTGCACGCCGATCCGCATGAGCTGCGCAACCTCTGGTTCGAGCTGGGCAGCCGCAATTTACGACACGAGCTCACGGAGCAATTGCTCAGGGCCATGCTGGCATCCACCGACGACAGCCCTCGGCCGAGTGCGTCGGCCTGAGCCTTTGAGGCCGTCCCAGTGACGCGAGGCGTTTCCCCTACAGGTCGAGTACCAGGCGCTCGCTCTTGCAGCCCGAGACGCAGACCATCATGACTTGATTGGCGTCTTGCTCTGCCGGAGTCAGCACCATGTCCCGGTGGTCAACCCTGCCCTCGATCACCCGCGTTTCGCACGAGCCGCAGATGCCTTCTTCGCAGCTCCAGGGCACCTCGACCTTGAGTTCGACCAGCATCTCATGCAGGGTCTTCCCGGCCGTGACTTCAAATTGCAGACCGCTCTTGCGCAGCTCGACGCTGTACCGCGATCGTGCATCGGTGGCGGCCTCCATCGGCTTTGCACTAAAGCGCTCCAGATGCACATGGGCGATGCCCAGGTCGCGGCAATGGCTCTCGAAGGCATCGAGCATGGCGCTGGGGCCACAGGCATAAAAATGGGTGCCCTCGGCCTGACGCGCGGCCAGCAGTGCGCGCAGATCCGGCGGGCCCTCGGCCTCGTCGTCAAAGTGCCAGTGCACCTGGGCGCCCAGTGCGACGAATTCATCGACAAAAGCCGCCGCTGCGCGGCTGCGCGCAAAGTAGAGTACCTCGTAGGAGCGGCCTAACTTGGACAGTTGCCGGGCCATGCACAGCAGCGGAGTCACGCCAATGCCTCCGGCCACCAGAACGCTGTGCGAGGCGGTTTCATCCAGCGGGAAATGATTGCGCGGAGCGCTGATGCTCAGCGGCATGCCGATGCGCAGTTGATCATGCACCGCCCGCGAGCCGCCTCGGCTGGCCTTGTCGCGCAAGACGCCGATGACATAGCGGTCGGTCGAACCCGCCGGGTTGCACAGCGAGTAGCTGCGCACCAGGCCGCCAGGCAAATGCAGGTCGATGTGCGCTCCGGGCGTGAAGCTGGGCAGCGCAGTGCCCGCGGCGGGCCGCAGCTCGATGCTGATGATGTCCTGGGCCTCGTGGCGCATCGTGTGCACCCAGGTTCTTAAGGTGTCGTGGGAGGTCATGGGGCGTGACTTTACACGCTGGCCTGTCGCTCCATTTGCTGCTGAGCCAGCTTGCGCAGGTGTCGACGCAGGCGAACGATGCCCATGTCGTGGGCGTACAGATGCTCACGCTGGTTGGCCTCGGGCTCCATATGCTCCACCGCTACCCGGTCCTGCTCCAGCACGTTCCAGTGCCGCTGCTCGAGCCTGTTTTTGTACAGGAAGCGCCAGGTGTCGCGCTGCCAGCCGCTGACCTTGCGGCAGCGCCAATGAAACACGCCAGCGGTTCGCGGCCCTATGGGCGTGTAGCTGCCAATGATGGTGAAGTTACCGCCTGGCCCGCCGGTCTTGGGGTACGGAATCTCCAGCCGCATCAGGTGAATGCCAGTGTCCATCCATTCGGTCCAGTCAAAATTGACATCGCGCTGACCTTTTTTCTCGAAGACAAATCCGGTGGGCAGCTCGCGAATCTGGAACTCGGCGATCATGTCGCCCTCACTCATCGAGTGCGACTGTTTGTGCAGATAGGCTCCGTGCATGGGGTCCATGACGTTGTCGATCACATAGCGGTAGTCGCAGCCCCATTCGGTGTAGCACAGAAAGGAAGCCCAGTCCGGCGAGGTCAGCTGCTCGGGCAGTTGCAGCGGTGGCGGCTCCGGCAGCCCAGGGTCGGTGGCGTTAAAGAGAAAGATCGCACCGTTGCTCTCGGCGGTGTGAAACATGCGCGCTGCCCGAGAGCCTTCGAGCTTGCAGCCCGGGCTGCCGGGCACGCGAGTGACGGTGCCATCACAGCGCACCTGTACCCCGTGATAAGCACAAGCGACCCGGTCGCCCAGGTTGACGCCCAAGGACAGTGGCGCGCCTCGGTGCGGGCAGTGGTCTTCGAGCGCATGCACCTGACCGTTGGCGCCGCGCCAGAGCACGATTTTGTAGCCCAGTCGCCGCAGCGATACCGGTGTGCTCTGAACGAAACCGGAAGGACAGACGGGAAACCACAGGTCTTTCAGGCCGATGGCCAGGGCTGCATCGATCGGGTCCGA
Organism: uncultured Polaromonas sp.; assembly: GCA_964501235.1. Taxonomy (GTDB): domain Bacteria; phylum Pseudomonadota; class Gammaproteobacteria; order Burkholderiales; family Burkholderiaceae_C; genus Polaromonas. The sequence goes on from CAZCSD010000036.1 coordinate 23,646, forward strand.
TTGCTGGGCAATAGTCTCGTGTTTCATTTTCGCTTTTCCATACAGCAGCACCTCAGGCGCTCAGGCGGGCTATTTCACGCTGGTAGTTCTCGGCGGTCCAGGCCTGCCCGTCTGGGCCGGCCTGACCGGATTCGTTGAGATAGCGCACCAGCCCGTCCAGGTCATGGATGCCGGCGGCAAAGGCGCGCTCAATCGCATCACCGAGCAGGTTTTCGTAAGCCGTAGGGGCCGTCCGGCGGCTCTGGTGGGTTTCGTTGTAGAGGGTGGCGTGCATGGTGTCTTCAGGTTTTGGGCTTGTCGGTCATGAAGCGGCCTTCTGGGGCTCGCGCGTGCAACTGGCGCCGGGTGTGGCCGTCGAGGCCACCTTCGATGGCCCATTCGGCAAATACAGTCGGCCCGGGGCTGAACTCGCGTGGCTGCCAGGCTTCGGTGAGTTCATCTTCGTCGGTGTAGTACTCCACCAGGGCGCCGGCCGGGCTGACCACGTACCAGAACAGGGCCGAGGAGATGGGGTGTCGACCGGGGCCGAGTTCGGTTTGCCAACCCTGCCGAGACATGTGCATGCCGCCTCCAATGACCTCGTGCAGATCGCGAACGGTAAAGGCCACATGGTTCAGACCCTGGCGCGGTTGAGGCGGCTGCAGCAGAAACAGATCATGATGCCCTCCGCGTGCTGAGCAGCGCAGAAAGTGGCCGCGTCCTGGGTAGCGGTCGGAAATCACAAAGCCCAGCACCTCTTCGTAAAAACGCGAAGTGCTGGCCAGATCGCGGGTGAACAAGACCACATGGCCCACCTCCACCGGCTGTGCACGGTCATAGGCCGGCGAGGCCTGATTCAGGCGCGGCCTGTGGCTCCAGGTGTTGGTTTGCGCGGCCGGCAGATCCAGGGCGCGCTTGCGGCTCACTTGGACGCCCACTGACAGGCCCATGGGGTCTCGGCAGAGCAGGCGATCGCCTTCGCGCTGCCAGCCTGGCTGATCTTGCATGCGGCTCGCCCAGTGCGCAAGTTCAGCCGCATCCTGCACCGACCACACCACCTGACGCAGCGTTGGATCGTTCTCCAGACCCGGGGGCAGGCCCGGGCGCGAGGGATGCGCCACGATCACCCGGCATCCGTTGAGGCTCTCAAACACCAACTCCTGCGTTGATTCTTCGGTCAGGCGCAAGCCCCAGTCGATGAAGAAGCGTCGGCAGTTGGGCAGGTCCTCCGAACTCAGGGTGATCTCGTCGATGCCTTGGATGCTCATGGAAGAAATTGTCGTGACTGTTTTATATAAGAAACGCAGTTTCCATACGGAAACGACAAGGTCTCATGATGCGCGCAAGCCCGGCAAAGGTCAAGGGTCAAAGGGGTTTGCCATTGCACAATCACGTCATGGGTGCAGCGCGCAAGTCTTTGGCCGGCCCTCGCGAACTGGGGCGCGAGGCGGGCGTTTCCCCCGACGATCACCAGGCCATACGGTTGTGGTTGCGTCTGCTCGCTTGCAGCACGCAAATCGAACAAAGCATACGGTCGCTGCTGCGCTCGCAGTTTGCCACCACCCTCCCGCGCTTTGACTATCTGGCGCAACTCAACCGTTTCCCTGAGGGGTTGCGCATGAGCCTGCTGTCGAACCACCTTATGGTGACCGGGGCGAATGTGACCGGCTTGACCGACCAGTTGGTCTCCGACGGTTGGGTTGAGCGTATCAGCGATCCCAGCGATCGGCGCGCGCTGATCGTACGCATGACCCCGGCCGGCAAGGCCTGGTTCGACCGCATGGCGGCCGAGCACGAGCGCTGGCTGTTGCAATTGCTCGGTGGGCTCAGCGCGCGCGAGATGAAGCAGTTACATCAACTGCTGGGCAAGCTGCGTGGCGGCATGGCCACCCCCCCGCGCCGCTGACAGGCTTTAGAGCACTTCGCTGGCGAAGTCAGCCAGCCGCGAGCGCTCGCCGCGTGCCAGGGTGATGTGGCCGCCGTGGGGCCAGCCCTTGAAGCGATCGACCGCGTAGGTCAGGCCGGAGGAGCCTTCGGTGAGATACGGCGTGTCGATTTGCGCCAGATTGCCCATGCAGATGATTTTGGTGCCGGGTCCGGCGCGGGTGATCAGGGTCTTCATCTGTTTGGGGGTCAGGTTCTGTGCCTCGTCGATGATGAGGTATTTGTTCAGGAAGGTACGGCCGCGCATGAAGTTCAGGCTCTTGACTTTGATGCGTGAGCGGATCAGCTCGTTGGTGGCAGCGCGTCCCCACTCGCCGGCGCCGGTGTCGTTTTTGGCCAGCACCTCCAGGTTGTCGTCCAGGGCGCCCATCCAGGGACCCATTTTTTCCTCTTCGGTGCCAGGCAGAAAACCGATGTCTTCGCCCACCGAGACGGTAGCGCGGGTCATGATGATCTCGGTGTAGCGTCGGTCGTCGAGCACCTGGGTCAAGCCGGCAGCCAGGGCCATCAGGGTCTTGCCGGTGCCAGCCGTCCCCGTAAGGGTGACGAAATCGACCTCCGGGTCCATGAGCAGATTCATGGCGAAGTTTTGCTCGCGGTTGCGCATGGTCACGCCCCAAACTGCATTCTTGAGGTGGGTGTAGTCCTTGAGTGTCTTGAGCACAGCGGTCTTGCCACGGATTTCAGTCACCCGTGCGTACAGCGGTGGCTCTCCGGCTGCCTCGAAATAGGTGAACTGATTGATGAGCAGGCTCTCAACAATCGGCCCACTGATGCGGTAGTAGGTGTGGCTGCCCTGTTGCCAGCTCTCGACCGTTTTGCTCTGACGGGTCCAAAAGTCCGTGGGCAGCGGCAGGCAGCCGCTGTAGAGCAAATCGCCGTCTTCGAGCGTTTTGTCGTTGCGGTAGTCCTCCGTGGACAGACCCATGGCGCGGGCCTTGACCCGCATATTGATGTCCTTGGACACCAGCACCACCTCACGCGGGGCGAGTTCTTTGCGCAGCGCTTCGACCACGCCCAGGATCTGGTTGTCGGCCTTGCCTTGCGGCAGAGCCATGGGCAGTTCGCCGCTGAGCGGACGCGTTTGGAACAGCAAGCGTCCGCCCGCCTCGGTGTGTCCGGTGCTGTCGAGCATCAGGCCCTTGGCGATGTCGCTGCCCTCGGCGGCCAGGGCATCGAGCGTGCGACTGGTTTGCCGCGCGTTGCGGGCCACCTCAGTCATCCCCTTCTTATGACCGTCAAGCTCCTCGAGCACGATCATGGGCAGAAAGATGTCGTGTTCTTCAAAGCGGAACAGGCACATCGGATCGTGCAGGAGCACATTCGTGTCGAGCACGAAGAGCTTGGTCGGGCCTTCGGCCTTGCGCGTCTTGCGGCTGGCCGTGCGCACGACGGGACGGATCGGCTTACCCGCCGGTTCGGTCCGTGCGGTGATGCTGATGACTTCACCGCTGGTTTTGCGCCGGGCGGCCGGCTTGGTCGACGGCCCCGGCCCGTCTGCCGGAGCGACCTCAGTGCGGACTGGCTCGGCCGCCGCCCCCCTGGGGGTCTCGCTGTGCGCCGGCCGGTTGTAGGCTTGACGAGACAGAAGGGCGGCGCGCTGGGTCGGTGCTGGGGGCAGGGGCATGGTGGGGGTGGCTCAGGCGGGTGAGGAGGGCGGTGGGGTGATGCCCCTGCGACTCAAGATAGCACCGACCAACGAAAAAGCCGCCGGATGGGCCAGGCGGCTTTTGTAGGTGGGCGGCTCTTGCTGCGTTCAAGGGCATGCGGGTCATTATGCATGACCCAGGCCCGATGTGAAGCCCCGGGTTCAGCCCGACTTTTTGAGGGCCTTGACCGCGGCCAACACCTCGTCGACATGGCCGGGCACCTTCAGTCCGCGCCATTCCTGCTTGAGCTGCCCGTCGAT
>CAZCSD010000037.1:0-25781 GCA_964501235.1 uncultured Polaromonas sp.
GGCCTATCTGCAAGGCGACCTGCGGCAGCGCTTGGGGCGGCACCACAACGACCCCGACTCGGCCTTCTGGGGCTGGAACGATGCCTGGCTCTCACCCGCGTTCCGGCACTGGTCGATCGAATCGCGGCTGCACCAGATCCGGGTGCCGGTGCTGGCCATTCAGGGGCAAGGCGACGAATACGGCACGCTCGAACAGATCCGCGGCATTGCACGACGCGTCCCTCACACCCGCTTGCTGGAAATAGCAGACTGTGGACACTCACCGCACCGCGATCAGGCGCAGGTGTTGATGGAGGCCCTGGCGGCGTTTTGGACCGAACACGGCCACGGGCCCGAATGACCCGCTTTGATCACCAGGGCCCGTAATGGCCGACGACGCCCTGCCAAAAAAATGTGCGCTCGCGACCCATGGAGGTCTGGCCGGCGGATGCCGTGGCATTGGCCGCCAGATGCACCATCACCAGCTTGCGCGCCGGATCGACAAAAATGGCCTGACCGTAGACCCCTAGCAGGGCGAAACGGCGGCTGGGTCCGGGGAAGGTCCAGGTCTGGTAGCCGTAACCGAAAAACGGCGTGGCCTTCATCGGGCTGAACGCTGGCGGTTGTTGCCGCCAGTCGGTGGCCTCGATCAGGTAGCTCGAAGGCACAATCTCGCCCAGATCGGGCCGGTCGGGTCGCTTGCCATCGTAAGCGAGCAGGAGGCCCAGGCGCGCATAGTCCCTGGCCGTTGCGTTGAAGTTGCCGCCAGCCCGCTCCAGGCCGGTGGCATCGGCGCGCCACAAGGAAGAAGTTTCCGCACCCAGGGGCTGCCACAGCCGTGATTCAAGATAGGCGCTCAAGGACTGTCCTGTGGCACCCCGCAGCACCATGGCCAGCATATCGGTTTCTGCACTGGCGTAATTGAAGACAGCACCGGCCGGATGAAGGCGTTCGGTGATGGCCCGCGCGCCGCCGGCAATGCCATCGCGAAACGCGGCTGCCCCATAGCGGGCCAGATCGTCTTTGCCATCGTAGCGCTCCTCGAACTTCGCGCCCGAGGCCATACGCAAAAGATGCCGCACCGAAGTTTGGCCGTAGAGCGTGCCCGCCAACTCGGGCGCATACACCTGGGCCAGATCATCGAGGGAACGTATCTTGCCCTCACGCAGCGCGATGCCCACCGCCAGTGCGGTGATGGTCTTGGCCATGGAATTGGACAGAAAACGATGCGTGGGCTTTCGGTCGTACTGGTATCGCTCGACCTGAACCACGCCGTCCTTGATGATGATCAGTGCCATCACCCGCTGGCGCTTGACGTAGTCGTCGATGCTCAGGCCGTCTTCGCTGGCGGTACGCCAGCGATAGGCCGGTTCGCGATCGGCTTTTTTCAGCACCCAGGGCTCCGCAGCCGGCTGCATGACATTGGACTTTCCGTTGAAGATGCCGGGGATCTCGCCCTGATGGGTGAAGGACCCCACGCGCATGCACTCGTCAAAAAACCAGTTGTTGACCCGCCCGGCCTGTCCGATCGGGTAGCCCCGGTCCTTGCACAAAGCTTGCGTATCGGGCTCCGCGAGCGCCTGCATGGCGGGCAGCGCCAAGACCAGCGCGAGCACCCCTGGAGCTGTGAGCCTCATCATCCTCTCCGGTTCAAAACGACTCTTGCCGGCTCCCTTAGGAGTCGGCCTTGATATGAAATTGCGGGTAAATGCGCGCCACCATCGGCCCGGCCGGGTCCCAGGCCAGACATCCGCCCAGGGGCGCCGGAGGGATGTCAGGATCACGCTTGCCGGACCAGGGCACCAAAGTCTGAAAAGCGACGGTACCCATGTTGAACAAGAGCTCGCGCAAATGGGCGCAGCCTTGAACCTTGCCCAGCCGCTCCTCGATGGCCGCACGCCAGCCTTTTCGCATGGAGCAGCCGACCACGCTCTGCATGGGCCGCTGGGCCGCCGCACATTCGCCGTGGGGGATATGGTCCATGCTCACTTCGATGGCCTGCACGGTGTAAAGGCGATCGATGGTCAGCCGGATGGCCATGCCGTGAACCGCTTCGCCCGCCTGCCACAGGCGCTCGCCCTCAATGGCGAAGGCCTCGGGCTTGGTGTCCGTCAGGCGGGCCTCGATGTCGTAGAGGCCGTCGTCCCGCTCGAAGCCCTCAAACAGCACCTGCCTGGTGTGCAGCAAGCGTCTGGAGGAAGGAGGAGAAAGAGGCATAGGGTAAGCGGCGTTTAAACACGATGTCCCGAGCGTAACGCAAGCCCCAAACCCACGCCAGCCCCTCGGTAAGGAAGCCAGATCAGGGACCGTGGCCGGCACCCCCGGTGAACAGGTTCACAGGTCAGCGATGGCCGGGGTCGGTTTCGCGCAGAAGGCTCAGTCGCGCACCTCGTAGATGCCCAGCTTTCGATGCAGCGGCGACTCATCGGCCAGGAACAGGAAAGCCGGCTCGCTGTCCGACAAATTACGCAGGCTCACGCCGGTGTAGCCGGGTGCGCAGCAGGTATCGGCTGGCTCCAGGACAAAGCGCTGCTCATCGACCTGCAACTGCGAGCGGCCTTCAATCTGATGAAACACACAGGCGGGCGAGCGCGCTGGCAGCACCAGGTTCTGACCCGGTCTGAGCATCAGCGCATAAAAGCCCAGAATGTTTTCCGCGTCCTCCCCGGTCTCCGGGTTGACATAAGTCATCTGCACACAATCGAGCGCCGGATCGTTGTCCGCCATGGACTGCAAGGCCGCACGCGCATCAGCCCAGGGGTAACGCAGCATGGGATAGCGCTGGCTGCTGCCTTGGAACACCGGCGTGGGCCGCAGACCCCCCCGCGCATACTGCCGGTGGCCCTCTCCCGGATGGACCGGCTGGCGCTGGCCACTGCCATTGACATGGTAGGAGGCCTCCATGTAGTAGACCAGTGGCAAGTCAAGCACATCCAGCCAGATTACCGGATCGCTACCGTCGTGGCCGTGCTCGTGCCACAGACCCGTGGGGGTGAGGATCAGATCGCCCGGGCTCATCGGGCACTTGTGGCCCTCCACCGTGGTCCAGGCGCCCTCGCCTTCGATCACCATTCGAACGGCGTTGGGCGTATGTCGGTGTGAAGGGGCCCATTCCCCAGGCAGCAGCAACTGCATGCCCAGATAAAGGGCCGGGCTGGCCTGCATCTTCTCCAGTCCATGGCCCGGGTTGGCCAGCACCAGCACGCGCCTCTCGGCCTTCTCGATCGGCGTGAGCTCGCCGGCCTGCAACAGCAGCGGCTTGATCCGCTGATAGGACCAATGCGTCGGCTGGGTCTTGCGTGTGGGCACATGGGGCGGCATCACCCCGCGCAGACTGGGCCACAAGGGCACCAGATTGAGATCGCTCAGCTGCCGGCGGTAGTCCAGCGGCAAATCTTCGATGCGGCCAAGATCATTCATTGCAGGCTTTCAAAATAGACAGGGCGAAGCCTTACGCGGCGAGCGTATCGGCATGAGCGGGCCACAGAGAGCGCTTCCCGGCATCCAGACAGTTGCCGACGTTCCAGCCGTAGAGCCACTGCATGGCGTCGTAAAAGCCCTGCGGCGTGCGGCCCCGCCACAGGTCGTTGCGCACCAGACGCTCGACGCCCTTGGCATGATAGATCCGTCCCATCTCCCGGCCTGACAGCACGATGCGGGCCGTTCGCGCCACACGCGAATGCTGATACAAGTCCAGGGCGCGTGGCCAATCGTGCTCGCAAGCGCGCAGGGCCTGGCCCAAGGTGACCGCATCCTCCAGCGCCATGCAGGCGCCTTGCGCCATGTACTGCGTGGTCGGGTGAGCGGCATCGCCGAGCAAAGTGACCCGGCCAAAGGTCCACTGCGCAATGGGTTCGCGGTCGGCGGTGGCCCAGCGCTTCCAGCTTTTGGGCAGATCAATGAGTTGCCGGGCCTTGGGCAGGATGCCCTGAAAGTAGCTTTGAACCTCTTCCTTGCTGCCCTCGGTGACCCCCCACTGCTCCTGCTGACGGCTGTGAAAAGTGACCACCACGTTGTACTGCTCGCCGCCGCGCAAGGGGTAGTGCACCAGGTGGCAGTTGGGGCCCACCCAGATGCTGGCGGCATTCCATTTGAGTTCGTCCGGAAAGTCTTTCTTGTCAACCACCGCGCGGTACACCACATGACCAGTCACCCGCGCCGGATCGCCGACAAACCTCTCGCGCACCACCGACTTGACACCGTCGGCAGCAATCAATGCCACGCCGGTGAACCGGCGTCCGTCGTCAGCGTGCACGGTCACGCTGGTGGCATCCTGCTCAATCTCATGGATGCGGGTATGGGTGAAAATCTCGACCTGGCCACTTTCCTTGGCCCCCTCAAGCAGAGAAAAGTGCACATCAGCCCGGTGGATGACCGCATAGGGGTTGCCAAAGCGCTGCCGAAAATTCTCATCCGTGGGAATCTTGCCCACCTGGTAGCCGTCGACTGCATCGTGCATGACCATATAGTCGGTAAACACCGAGCGGCTGCGGGTCTTCTCGCCCACCCCCAGGGCGTCGAAGGCGTGGAAGGCGTTGGGACCGAGCTGAATACCTGCCCCGATCTCACCGATCTCCGGTGCCTGCTCGAAGACCTGCACACGATAGCCCTCACGCACCAAAGCCAGCGCAGCGGCCACGCCGCCGATGCCACCGCCAGCGACCAATACGGGCTGAGATGTCGGCCGGTTCATACTGCGCCTCCTTTGTCGACGGATTCCTGCCTCTCCCAAATAATATGCATACTTACTAAAAAGGTCAAGCCGATGACCCTCGTGCACAGCGCGGTGGTCTGCCCTTGGGGTCTGCTCATGGCTCCCGTGGGAGCGGTCACAATCGCACAGTGAGCCGGACGACCCAGCACCCCTATGAGAACCTGACCCCCGAACGGGTCCTCGATGCCCTGGCCAGCGTGGGCCTCCATGGAGACGGCCGATTGATGGCCCTGTCGAGCTACGAGAACCGGGTCTACCAGGTCGGTCTGGAGGAAGGTCAGGGTCAGGCGCCGGACGCAACGGTGGTCATCAAGTTCTACCGACCAGGACGCTGGAGCGATGCCCAAATCGAGGAAGAGCACGCCTTCGCCACCGAACTGGCCGCGGCCGAGGTGCCAATGATCGCGCCACTGCGCCTGGGAGGCCGCACCCTGGCGCATCACGAAGGCTTTGCCTTTAGCGTCAGTCCCTGGCGCGGCGGTCGACGGCCCGAACTCGAAGACCCGGATGTGCTCGAATGGATTGGACGCTTTCTGGCGCGGATCCACCAGGTGGGTCGGCTGCGACCCTTTGTGCATCGACCGGCTCTGGATCTGGCCAGCTTTGGTCGTGCCAGCCAGTTCATGCTGCTCGAAGGAGATCACCTGCCCCTCGATGTCGCCTCGTCCTGGCGGGCCGCCAGCGACGAAGCCCTGCAGGTGGCCGGCGAGTTGTGGCGGCAAGCCGGGGCGCTGCAAGAGCTGCGTCTGCACGGGGACTGCCATCCGGGCAACATCCTCTGGACACCGATGGGCTCGGTCGCAGCCGGTCCGCATTTCGTCGATCTAGACGACGCGCGCACCGGCCCGGCCATTCAAGATCTGTGGATGCTGCTGGCCGGCGAGCGCGCCCAGCGCCAACGCCAGCTCGGCGCCCTGCTCGACGGTTACGAGCAAATGGGCGAGTTCGATCGGCGCGAGTTACCGCTGGTCGAAGTGCTGCGTACGCTGCGCCTGATTCACTACAGCGCTTGGCTGGCGCAGCGTTGGAGCGACCCCATCTTTCCGATCAACTTTCCGTGGTTTGGGTCGCGGGACTATTGGCAGGGGCAGGTCGATCTGCTCATTGAGCAAACCGAGGCCATGCAAGAGCCGGCCCTGGTGGCCTGAAAAGCGCACACAAAACCCTATCGATCGGGCCGCTCCAGCCCGATCGACCGCTACCCTCCTAGGGAATCCGAGTAGGACCGGGCTTGCCCGGTTTGCTTACGATGGTCGCCCTGACCGCCCTGTTTTTGGAGAAGTTGTCATGCACCGAAGAACTCTGCTGGCTAGCGCCCTCTGGGCTGCCGGCGCTGGGGCTGCCGCCCAGACGGCCCCCTGGCCCACCCGACCCCTTACCCTGATCGTACCCTTCCCTCCCGGCGGTCTGGCCGATATCGTGGCCAGACCGGTGGCCGAGGCCCTCACGCGCGAGCTCGGCCAGAGCGTGATCATCGAGAACAAGGCCGGGGCCGGCGGCGGTATCGGTATGGGGCAAGCGGCCAAAGCCCGCCCGGATGGCTACACCTTGCTGATGGCCCTGTCATCGCTGACCGTCCTGCCCGAGGCCGATGTCATCCTCGGTCGCGCGCCCCTGTTCACGCTCGCCGAGTTGCGTCCGATTGCACGCTTTACCGCCGACCCCACGGTATTGGCGGTCCGCGCAGACTCTCCCTGGAAAACCGTCAAGGACTTCGTGGAGGACGCGCGCAGGCGGCCGGGCGCGATCAATTACGGCTCCTCGGGCAACTACGGCACCATGCATGTGCCGATGGAAATCCTGGCCCAAGAGGCGGGCATCCGCCTGACCCACATCCCTTTCACCGGCGCTGGGCCGGCGGTCGTCGCGCTGCTGGGCGGCCAGATCCAAGCCGTCTCCTCGGGGCCGGCCACGGTACTGCAGCATGTCAAGGCCGGCAAGCTGCGGGTGCTAGGACATTGGGGCAGCGGCAGCCTGGCCTCCATGCCTGAAGTGCCCGCCCTGCGCGACCTGGGCCTGAACGCAGAATACGCTCAATGGTCGGGGCTGTTCGTACCGGCCGGCGTGCCCGAGCCGATCTCGCAGCGACTTCGCGCAGCGGCGCGCAATGCCGCACAGGATGCGCGTGTGCGCGAGGTCATCAACGGCGCAGGTAGCCCCATCCTGTATCAGGACACGCCCGACTTCGAGCGCTATGTACAGGCCGATGCGCGTCGCATGGCCGAAGTCGTGCGGCGCATCGGTAAAGTTGAATAAATCCCAAACCCTGAGGTCAAAACCATGCAGAGAAAAAAGTTCCTCCAATCAGCTCTGATCCTTTTCGGACTGACCGCAGCCTTTGTCAGCGCCCCCGTTTCGGCGCAGAACTACCCGAACAGACCGGTACGCATCGTGGTGCCCTTTGCCACCGGCGGACCCGCCGATGTCTATGCCCGTTTCATTGCGCAACGCCTGACCGACGCGATGGGGCAGAGTTTTGTCATCGACAACAAACCCGGCGGCGGCTCCGTCATCGGCACCGACCTGGCCGCCAAGGCGGCACCGGACGGCTACACGCTGCTGATGATGTCCAACACCCACACGGTCAATGAAACGCTGATCCCCAACAAACCGTTTGCGCTGATGAAGGATTTCGTTGGCGTGGCGCCGATCAATTACTCGGATCTCGTTCTGGTAGCACACCCCAGCAAAGGCATCAACAGCCTGGCCGATCTACTCAAGCGGGCTCAGGCCGAACCGGGCAAACTCAACTATGCCTCCTCCGGACCGGGCACGCCCTACCACATGGCCGGCGAGCTGCTCAAAAGCATGGCGCGCATCAGCATGGTCCATGTGCCCTACAAGGGCAGCTCGGGCGCACGCACCGACATCATCGGTGGGCAGGTCGATCTGATGTTCGATGCGGTGACCACCATGACCGAACAAGTCAAAGCTGGCAAGGTCAAGGCCCTGGCCACCAGCGGCCGCGCGCGCTCCGACGTGATGCCCGATGTACCTACCCTCAGCGAGGCAGGCGTTCCCGGCTACGAGGCCACGATCTGGCTCGGGCTGATGGCCCCGCGCGGCACACCACAGCCGGTGATCGATCGCCTCAATGAAGCGGTCAGCAAGATCGTTGGCTCACCGGAGGTCAAGCAGGCCTGGGCCAAACAGGGCGCCGCACCGATGGTGATGAATCCAGCCGCCTTCGCCAAGTACCTCAATGACGATATCGCCAAGTGGGCGGCCGTCATCAAGACGGCCAACATCAAGCTCGATTGACGCAACCTTGCGCGGACCCTGTTGCGATGCGGCCCACCTTGCACATCCTCAGCGGCGGAGCTGCCAACGGGCTGGTCAGCCGACTGCAGGAGCGCTTTACCGAACGAACCGGCGTGCCGATCTCTGGCACCTTCAGCGCCGTCGGCGAAATGAAAGCAGCCCTGCTGGCCGGGCAGGCCTGCGACGTGGCGATCTTGACCCAGGCACTGATCGAGCAGCTCGTCGCCAGCGGCCATATCGACAAAGCCAGCATGCGTCCGGTGGGTTGGGTGCACACCGGTGTGGGCATCGCAAAGGGGCAGGCGATCCCCGCCCTGCAGACGCCAGCGCAGCTGGCCCAAGCCCTGAAGGAGGCCGATGCCATCTATATGGCCGACGCTCTGAAAGCCACTGCAGGCATTCACTTCATGAAGGTGGTGCGCGAGCTGGGGCTGGAGTCCGACCTGGGCCAGCGCTTGCTCGGTTTCCCCAATGGGCAGACGGCCATGGCCGCCATGGCCGCCCGCGCGGCCCAAGAGCCGGGCCTGCGGCTGATCGGTTGCACCCAGGTCACCGAAATCCTCAATACACCGGGGGTACAACTGGCCGCCGTGCTGCCCAAGCCCTTTGAACTGGCCACGCCCTACTGGGCGGCCGTGAGCACGGCTTCCTCTCAGCCCGAAATGGCGGCGCAACTGATCGAACTGCTCAGCAGTCCCGCGCAGGATGCACTGCGCAAGGACTGCGGCTTTTCCTAGGCGTCTGCCGCCCGAAAAACCCCCGGTCAGGCGCCAGCCTGCACCGGCACGCTCGAGGCGGGTAAGCTGCGAACGACTTCGCTGCGACCGCGGACCAGTTCGGCCACCATGTCTGCGGTGACCGCCGACAGGGTCCAACCGAGGTGACCATGGCCCGTGTTGTAGAACACATTGGCTCGCCGGCCCTGGCCCACACGCGGCATCATGTCGGGCATCATCGGGCGCAGGCCCGCCCAAGGCGTGACTTGACGGGTGCTGACGCCGGGGAAACACCGGTTGACCCAATCGACCAGCGGCTTGATGCGGTCGGCGCGGATGTCGCGGTTGAAGCCGTTGAACTCGGCCGTACCCGCCACGCGAAAACGGTCCTGACCGAGGCGGCTGGTCACCAGCTTGGTCTCGTCATCGAGCAGGCTGACTTGCGGGGCGGCGGCCTGACTGGCGGCATCGCTCATGTGAACCGTGATCGAGTAGCCCTTAACCGGATAGACATTGATGCGGTCGCCCAATTGCGCCGCCAGGCTTCGGCTGGCCACGCCTGCGCAGACCACCACGCCGTCGAAGGCGTGCTCGCTGACCACGCCCTCGCAGCGCGCCCGGACACGGGCCTGCTGCGCATTACTGGCCAAGGACTGCACCTCCTGGCCATAGAGGATGCGTACGCCCAGACGCTCGCAGGCGCAGGCCAATCCCTGGGTGAATTTGTGAATGTCCCCGGTGGAGTCGCTCTCGGTGTAATACCCGCCGTAGTAACTTCCAGCCAGCGTCGGCTCGATGGCCTTGATCTCCTCGGGCGTGACCGCACGACGCGAGAGCCCCCCCTGGGCCAGCAGCTTGGACACCCGGCCTGCATGGTCGAAGCCTTTGCGGTCGCGATAGATGTGCAGAATGCCCTGGCGCTTGAGGTCAAAGTCAATACCCTCGGCCTGGGCCCAGTCGAAAAGATGGCTGCGGGCAGCAATGGCCAAGCGGGCCGTCTCGATGGTGTTGGACTCGTACTTTGGGATGCTGGCCATGAACTGGGCAAACCACGACAGCTTGTGCCAGCTCGGCTTGGGGTTGACCAACAGCGGGGCGTCCTTGCGCAGCATCCACTTGAGGCCTTTGACCAGGGTGGAGGGATGGGTCCACGTCTCGGCGTTGGAGGCCGAAAGCTGGCCACCGTTGGCAAACGAGGTCTCCATGGCGGCATAGCGGTGCCTCTCGAACAGAGTGACCGAAAAGCCGCGCCGGGCCAACGCGTAGGCCGTGGTGACGCCAGTGATACCGCCACCAATAACTGCAAAGGATTTCATGAGCGTGTCTCCATAGAAGAGGGAAGGCCAAGCTCTGCCCGGCCCACGCCCCCTCTGTTTGGAACCTGAGAGATTCACCGGGCTGGCGCCCGGCTTGCTCCTGCGGTGTGAACGGCTTGCGGCCGTTCCGCTCTTCAGAGTTTTGACGTGCCGGCCGGTCCTGGGGCCTGAGAGTTTCCGGGGCGGTTGCTCCTTCGGCGCCGCTGCACAGACAGCGGTCTCTCCCGACCAGCACGATGAAAAATTAGAACTTAAGTATATCCTAGAAATTTTTCGACCAAAGCCAGCCACATTCGCGCGCCGGGTTCGATGATCTCGTCGTTGAAGTCATAGCCCGGGTTGTGCACCATGCAGGCCCCTGGCGAGCCCGGTCCCCCATTGCCTACCAAGAAGTAGCAACCAGGCACCTGCTCGAGCATAAAGGCAAAGTCTTCGCTGGCCGTCAGCGGTGGCGCATCGGTGCGCACCCGGTCGGGGCCAAAAAGATCGTGAGCAACCTGCGCAGCCAGGCGGGTCGGGCCGGAGGCATTGACCAGAACCGCATAGCCTTCACGCCAATCGATCTCGGCCCGCACCTTGAAGCTCGAGGCCTGCAGCTGCACCAGATCGAAGATGCGCTCGCGAAGCAGAATCCGGACCTGAGGATCGAGCGCGCGCACGCTCAGTTCGAGCGTGGCCTGCGCAGGAATCACATTGTTGGCCTGGCCGGCATGCAGGGCGCCCACCGTGACCACCGCCGATTGCAGCGGATCGACATTGCGCGAAACCACAGTCTGCAACGCCGTCACGATGGCGGCGGCAGCCACCACCGTGTCGGCGGTGGTGTGCGGCATTGCCCCGTGCCCGCCCACCCCGTGCAGGGTGATGGTGGCGTAGTCACTGGAGGCCATGGCGGGCCCCTCGCGAAAGTGAAAATGACCGGTCTCTACGCCCGGCATGTTGTGCAGCGCAAATACCGCATCGCAGGCAAAGCGCTGAAACAGCCCATCGGCCATCATGCGCAGCGCACCGCCGCCGCCCTCTTCGGCCGGCTGGAAGATCAGATGCAGGGTGCCGTTGAAGTCAGCCTCCTCGGCAATCAGGCGCGCAGCGGCCAGCAAGGTAGCGGTGTGACCGTCATGACCACAGCCGTGCATCAGACCGGGGGTACGACTGGCCCAGTCACGCCCGGAGGCCTCTTGAATCGGCAGCGCGTCCATGTCCGCGCGCAGGCCCAAGTGGGCTGAGCCGCTGCCGCGGCTGAGCCGACCGACCACGCCGGTGCCACCGATCCCGGTAAACACCTCGTAGCCCCAGTCGGCCAGCTTGGCGGCCACCAGGGCCGCGGTGCGATGCTCCTCAAAGCCCAGCTCGGGATGGGCGTGAAGGTCGCGGCGCAGCCGGACGAATTCACCCAGACGCGCGCTTAGCGCCTCACCGAGATAGGCGGCCGCTTGCATCACTGCGGCTGCATGTTGAGCGAACGGGCGATACCGCGGAAGCGTGAGGTGTTGTCCGCATAGACCTTGGTCATGGCGGCCAAGGGGGCCGGGCGCGGCACCTGCATGGCATGGGCCTCCAGGGCCGAGCGGATAGCCGCATCGCCGAGCACTTCGCTGATGGCTTTGTGCAGGGCTTGAACCACTGGCTCGGGGGTGTCCTTGTGCACGAAGTAGCCGGTCCAGATGTCAAAGACGAAGCCCTTGAGGGCCGGGGCGTCCTGCAGCGGCGGCGCGTTCTTGAGCAAACCCTGGCGATCGGTGGAGAGCACCGCCACGGTCTTGAGCCTGCCCTCGTCCACCAGGGCCACCTGGCCCTTGCCATAGGGTGTCATGAATACGTCGACCAGCCCGGCCATCATGTCCTGAAAGGCCGGTGCTGCTCCCTTATAGGGCACATGGGTCATCGGGATGCCCGTGATGTTCGACATATGCTCGCCCAGCATGTGGTACATCGATCCAGGGCCGACGCTGGCGTAGGTCAGGGGCTTGTTGGCCGCAGCGGCTTTGCGGGCATGGGCCAGCAGTTCCTCGCCGTTGCTGGCCGGCAGGTCCTTGCGCGCGAACATGGCCATCGGGTTGACGGCAATCATCTGGACCAGACGAAAGTCTTCGGGCTTGTACTTGATGGCCGCATTGGCCAAGGGGGCCAGAATCAGCTCGTTGGGCGAGCCCTGAAAGATGATGTGGCCGTCGGCGGGACTGTTGAGCACCTTCTGGGCGGCAATGCCGCCGCTGGCGCCGCCAAGGTTTTCCACCAGGACCGGCTGGCCCAGATGTTTGGCCAGGGTGGTGTTGACCGTGCGGGCAATCACATCGGACAGGCCGCCGGCTGGATACGGGACCATCAGGGTGACCGGCTTGTTGGGGAAGGTCTGGGCCACAGCGGCGCTGGTCAGACAGGCCAGGGCGCAGAGGCGAATCAGGGAGCGGGTAATCAGGCGCATGGGAGGTCTCCAGGGGTTGGTTGTAGACGCGATGCTACGCAGCCCCCCATAATGCGTCTATTGCATTATTTTTCTGATGTTCATGAGTTTTGTGAATTCTCGAGCCGCCTGAGGGCACAAGGCCCCGGAGTTGCGGCCCTCTTGCGGGGAGATCTCCATGAATGTGCGCAGCCTGGAACACCTGCTGGCGGTGGCCGAAACCGGGTCATTCAGCAAGGCCGCCGAACGCTGCTTTCTGACGCAGTCGGCCTTGAGCCGCAGCATTCAGACCCTGGAGAGCGATCTGGGTGGGCGCCTGCTCGACCGCATCGGTAAACACAATGAGCTCACACCGCTGGGGCTGGTGGTGGTCGAGCGCGCACGCGCCATCGTGCGGGAGTCGGCCGAGCTCAAACGCGCGGCAGAGCTGCTGCAGGAGGGTGTCGGGCTGATTCGGGTGGGCCTGGGCTCAGGCCCGGGAGCCCTGCTGATGCAACCCCTGATGCGTCTGGCCGCCGAACACTATCCGCGCCTGCGGGTCAGTATCAGCCGAGGCGCCACCGAAATGCAGCTGACGCAGCTGCGCAATCGCAGCCTCGATGCGCTGGTGGTCGATGCCCGGCGGGTCAGCCCGGCGCCCGATTTGAGGATTGAGCCGCTCGGTGAGCTGCGCGCCGGCTTTGTGGCCCGCAGCGACCACCCACTGGCGCGCGAGCAGTCGGTCAGCCTGGCTCAGGTGCTTGATTACCCGCTGGCCTGCATTCCGTTGTCGGCTGAAGTCTCGCGCACTCTGATCGAGCAGTATGGCGAGGGCATGCATCCGGAGCGCATCATCGCCATCAGCTGCGAAGACATCAACGCCCTGCTCAGCGCGGTCGAACAAAGCCCGGTGATCTATCTGGGCATCATTGAGGCTGCCCGGGAGGGCCTGCGCGCGCGCCGTCTGTGCGAGCTGCCGGTCCAGCCGGCCCTGGGCATCGGAGCCCGGTATGCCTATGTCAGCCTGGTTGGGCGGGCTGAAGCACCAGTGATGCAGGGTTTTCGCAAGCTGGTGGACGAGCGGCTGCAACAGGCCTTGGCCGCCGGCTGATCCGGACACCGAACAACGATCGGGTAACAGCAGCCCCCCAATCAGCAGCCCAACTGCACGGCCAGATCGAGAAAGTCGCGCGCGTGCAACTCGTTGCCGGGCTGCGGCGAGACATCCTTGATGTGCGCAGCGCCAAATTCAAGAGGGCGCTCGATGTAGGCGGTGCGCAAACCACAAGCGGCGGCGGCCTGTAGATCGTCGTGGTGGGCGGCGCAAAGCATGACCTCCGAGGGGGCCACATCGAACACCTGCGCCACGCCCAGGTAGGTGGCCGGATCGGGCTTGTAGGCGCGAAACACCTCGGCCGAGAGGACGCAGTCCCAGGGCAAACCAGCGCGCTTGGCCATGTGGGTCAGCAAAGCAATATTGCCGTTGGACAAGGGCGTGATCAGGTAGCAGGCCTTGAGCCGCGCCAGCCCGGCCCGTACATCGGGCCAGGGATCGAGTCGGTGCCAGACCCTGTTGAGATGCTGGCGTTCAGCCGGTGTCAGATGCGTCAGCCCGAAGCGGGGCAACAGGTCCTCAAGGATGAGACGGTGCAAGTCATCGATGCGGGTCCAGCCCAACTCTCCCGAACGCACGCGCTGCATCGCCGGTTGATAACCCGCGCGCCAGGCCAGGGCAAAGGCGTCGCCATCGACCTGCGGGGCCAGCGCCTGCATTTCGCGCACGATACTGCCATGCCAATCGACGACCGTGCCGAAGACGTCGAAAGCCAGGATGGTCGGGGCCTTACGCATGGCTCAAGTATGGCCCAAAGTCGCACCCCGTCCGGTGCCTCAGGTCAGTAGGGCATTGACCCTCTTCACATAGGCGGCCGGGTCCTCGGGCAGACCCCCTTCGGCCAGCAGGGCCTGATCGAACAGGATGTGGGCATAGTCGTCAAAGGCAGCATCGGCCGACTCGAGCTTGCGCACCAGAGGGTGCGAGGCATTGACCTCCAAAATGGGCTTGACGCTGGGCGCACTCTGGCCGGCGGCCTTGAGCATACGGGCCAATTGCATGGACATACCGCCGTCTTGCACCACCAGGCAGGCCGGGGAATCGACCAGTCGGGTGGTGGCGCGCACATCGGTGGCCTTGTCCTTGAGCGTTTGCTTGAGGCGTTCGAGCAAGGGCTTGAAGTCGGCCTCGGCCTGCTCGGCCGCTTTTTTCTCCTCTTCATCCTGCAGCTTGCCCAAATCGACCGCACCCTTGGCCACAGACTGCAGCGGCGTGCCATCGAACTCGTGCAGAAAGCTCAGTGCCCACTCGTCGACGCGGTCGCTCATGAGCAGCACCTCGATGCCCTTTTTGCGGAAAACCTCAAGCTGCGGACTGCGCGCCGCAGCGGCCTGGGTTTCGGCGGTGATGTAGTAGATGGCCTCCTGGCCTTCCTTCATGCGGGCCTTGTAGTCAGCCAGGCCGACGCTGACGGTGTCGGTGGTAGAGGAGGCAAAGCGCAACAGTTTGGCTAGGCGGTCCCGGTTGGAAAAGTCTTCGCCCAAGCCTTCCTTGAGTACCGCGCCGAACTCCCGATAGAAGGTCTTGAACTTCTCAGGCTCGTTGTGGGCCAGGTCCTCAATCAAGGACAGCACGCGTCGGGTATTGCCCTCACGGATGGCCTTGACGGCGCGGCTTTCCTGCAAAATTTCGCGCGACACATTGAGCGGCAAGTCGCTGGAGTCGACGACCCCCTTGACGAAACGCAGATAGACCGGCAACAGGGCTTCGGCATCATCCATGATGAACACGCGTTTGACATAGAGCTTGACGCCCGCGGCCTTCTCGCGGTTGTAGAGATCCGTTGGCGCCTTGGCCGGTATGAACAGCAGCTGGGTGTATTCGGTGGCACCCTCGACACGGTTGTGCGTGGTGGCCAGGGGGGCTTCGTGGTCGTAGCTCAGTTGCTTGTAGAACTCGTCGTACTGGTCTTGGGTGATGTCTTTCTTGGGTCGACTCCACAAGGCACTGGCTTTGTTGACCGTCTCCCACTGCCCGGTGGCCACCATCTGGCCCGGCTGATCGTTCTGGCCGTCCTGCCACTTCTCCTCGGGCATGAGAATGGGCAAGGAGATGTGGTCGGAGTATTTGGCAATGATGCCCTTGAGCTTCCAGGCCTGAAGGTAGTCGCCCGCATCGTCTTTTAGATGGAGGATCACGCGGGTACCCCGGGCAGCTTGGGTCATGTCCTCGACCTCAAAATCTCCGGTGCCGATGCTGCTCCAACGCACCGCTTGCTCGGGCTTAAGCCCCGCTCGCCGGCTCTCGACGGTAATGCGATCGGCCACAATGAAGCCCGAATAAAAACCCACGCCAAATTGCCCGATGAGCTGGGCGTCACTTTTCTGGTCACCGGTCAGGCGGCTCATGAACTCACGCGTGCCACTCTTGGCAATGGTGCCCAGGTGCGCCATGGCTTCCTCGCGTGACAGGCCGATGCCGTTGTCGATGATGGTCAGGGTACGGGCCTGCGGATCGACCTCGATCCTGACCTGCAAATCCGGGGCGTCCTCGAACAGATCGGCCTGATGCAGCGCCTCAAAGCGCAGCTTGTCGCAGGCGTCGGAGGCGTTGGAGATCATCTCGCGCAAAAAGATGTCGGGATTGGAATAAAGGGAGTGGGTCACCAGCTTGAGAAGCTGGGCCACCTCGGCTTGGAAGGCGTGGGTCTGGGCAGTCATGGGGGGCTATATGCGGCCGGTCGCGGTCATTTCAAGAGTCCGACTGTGTCATCATCGCGACCCATGAACCCGATGGCCAATCTCCTGCCGTGAGCGCCGCCGAACTCTGGGCCCTGCTGGCTCTGGGGACCGCCATGAGCTTCACGCCCGGCCCCAACACCACTTTATCCACCGCGCTGGCAGCCAACGGCGGGCTGGGCCGGGCCCTGCCCTTTGTCGCCTCGGTGGCAGTCGGCTGGGGCCTGCTGCTGTGCCTTTGCGCCCTGGGCCTGGGCGCCCTGATTCTGGCCCTGCCCTGGTTGGTCTGGCTGATCAAGGCCATCGGCGTGAGCTACCTGATCTGGCTGGCCCTCAAATTGGCGCGCATCCGGCAACTCGCTCAAGCCGGCGATGCAGGACCCAACGTTGGTTTCAGTCAGGGCATCACACTGCAATTTGTCAACATCAAGGCCTGGATGCTGGCGCTGGCGGTGGTCGGCGGCTGGGTCGCCGGACACCCCGATCTGGTGCAACGCATGGCTTGGGTGCTGCCGGTCATGATGCTCTTTGCCTTGAGCAGTAACCTGACCTATGCCCTGATCGGCTCCTTGCTGCGGCACTGGCTGGCGGGCCCCGAGGGCAGCGGCCGGCGACTGCGGGCCTTCAATCGCCTGATGGCAGCGGTCCTGGTGCTCACCGCGTTGTGGATGCTCATCCGATGAAGGTCGACGCGAAGCTGCGACGCGGCTTTGGGCTCGCCCTGGTGGGCGTGGTGATTTTTTCCGTCACCCTGCCAGTGACCCGACTGGCGGTGGGCACGCCTGAGGACCCCCAGCTCCCAGGCCTGTTCGTGGCGCTGGCACGCGCGGTGGTGGCCGCCACCTTTTCGGCGCTGTACCTGCTGATCGTTCGGGCTCCCTGGCCGCAGCCCGCGCAATGGCCGGCCCTGATCATCATCTCCCTGGGCGTGGTACTGGGCTTTCCGGTGTGCACCTCCATCGCTTTGCAATACGTCGAGGCGGTGCACGCCAGCGCCATCCTGGGTGTGCTGCCGCTGGCCACCGCGGCCATGGCCGCACTGCTGCACCGACAGCGGCCCTCGCTGGGGTTTTGGATCTGCGCGGTGCTGGGCAGTGTCCTGGTGGTGGTCTACGCCTACCTGCGCGCCCCCCCGGGACACCTGGGGCTGCAGGCAGCCGACCTGCTGTTGTTGATCGCGGTGCTCTCGGCCTCCATGGGCTACACCTGGGGCGCTCGCCTGTCTGGCCATATGCCACCCGAGCATGTGATCTGCTGGGCCCTGGTGGTGGCCCTGCCGCTGACCCTGCCGGGCAGCTGGCTGACCCTGCCCTCGCACCCGATCCGTCCCGGCGCCTGGGTCGGTCTGGTTTATCTGGCCGTCTTCTCCATGTGGGTGGGCTTTTTCTTTTGGTACCGCGGCCTGGCCCTGGGCGGCACGGTGCGCGTGAGTCAGGTGCAACTGCTGCAGCCCTTTTTCTCCATGTTCTTTGCCGTGGTGCTGGTGGGCGAGCGCCTCGATGGTCTGACCCTGGGCTTTGCGGCGGCAGTGCTGGTCACCATCGCCCTGGGCCGCAAAATGAGCGTGAGCCCTCCCGCCACTGAAGGGCCAGCGCCCGAACCGATCACACCTTCCCTGAAAAAATGACCCCACGAACCCGACCCTTTCGACAGGTCGATGTTTTCACCCACCAGCCCTACAACGGTAACGGACTGGCGGTGGTCATGGACGGCAGCGGCTTGAGCGATGAGCAGATGCAGGCTTTTGCGCGGTGGACACAACTGTCCGAGACCACCTTTGTGCTGCCTCCCACCCTATCGAAGGCCGACTACCGGGTGCGCATCTTCACCCCCGGGGGCGAACTGCCCTTTGCCGGTCATCCCACGCTAGGCAGCTGCCACGCCTGGCTCGAGGCCGGCGGCCGGCCGCAGGAGCCGGGGCAAGTCGTTCAGCAGTGCGCCGTGGGTCTGGTGCACCTGCGGCGCGAGGGCGCGGGCCTGGCCTTCGCAGCGCCGGCCCTGCGGCGCAGCCCGATCGATACGGCGTTGTTGCCCCCAATCATCTCGGCGCTGGGGCTGACCCCCAACCAGGTGCTGGCCTCGCAAAGGCTCGACAACGGGCCCCTCTGGTTCGGCCTCTTGCTCGACTCGGCCGACACCGTGCGCGGCCTGCAGCCCGATCATGCGCAACTGCGCGCGCTGGGCACCAAAATCGGGGTGGCCGCCGCCCAAGGGACTGACTTGCTGGTGCGCGCCTTTGCGGCGCCGGTGGGCATTCTCGAAGACCCGGTCACCGGCAGCCTCAATGCCAGCCTGGCCCAGTGGCTGATGGACGAGAACCGGATGCCCCCGCACTACCGGGCCAGCCAGGGGGGCAGCGTGGGCCGCAATGGTTGCATCGAGCTGCAACGCGATGCGCATGGGCAGGTCTGGGTCGGAGGTACCTCAATCACCTGCATCCGCGGCGAAGTCTGGCTCTGAAAGCCGGTGGCCGGTCGCGGCGGCGAAGCAAGGGGGCGAACGCGGCCGCGATAATTGCGCCGCAAACAGCAAACACGATTCCTGGCATGGCAATCCTTTACCTGGTGCGGCACGGCCAAGCCTCCTTCGGTGCCGACAACTACGATGTGCTCAGCGATCTGGGGCAACGCCAGGCGCAACGCCTGGGCCACTATCTGCGCGAGCGGGGCGTCGAATTCGAGGCCTCCATCACTGGCACCCTGGAGCGACAAAAACAGACTCACGCTGGCATCTGCAAGGCACTGGGGCAGCCCATGCAGGCGCTCCATTTACCGGCCCTCAACGAATACGACAGCCATGCCTTGATCGAGGCCGTGCACGCACAAGCGTTGCCCCGGCCCGACACTCCCGAACGCTACCGACAGCACTTCCGCTTGTTGCGCCAAGCCCTACGGGCCTGGATCGCCGGTCAGATTGAGCCGCGCGGCATGCCCAGCTTCGCGCAGTGGAGTGCGGGCATTGGAGCGGCGCTTGAGCACGTGCGGCAGAACTACAAGGGCCATGTCCTGCTGGTCTCCAGCGGCGGGCCGATCGCCACGGCGGTAGGCCAGGTCATCGAGGCTGCGCCCACAAGTTGGATCGAGCTGAATTTGCGCATACGCAATGCATCTCTGACGCAGTTTGAATTCAATCCCAAGCGTCACAGCCTGCTGACCTACAACACTCTGCCGCACCTCGATGGGCCCGAATACGCCGATTGGGTGACCTACACCTAAAGTGCGCCCTCGCGGCGCTCGCGTACAACCGTCAGGACACCTTACTTCGCCGGGGGCGGCGCCGCCACCTGCTCACTGACCCATTGCAGGTAATCGGCCTGTCCGGCCAACACCGGCAAGCAAACCACCTGCGGAACCTGGTAAGGATGGTGGGCCTTGATGAAGCGTTCGATCTCATCGTAGAGCGCGGTGCGGGTCTTGATCTGCAGCAGCCATTCCTCGGCCTGCTCCTGTCGGCCCTGCCACCTGTAGTGGCTCTCGACGGCGTAAATCTGCACGCAGGCGGCCAAAGACCGCTGCAAAAGACCGGCCGCCAGAGCGCGCGCGTGGGCCTGGCTGTTGGTCGTGGTGGTCACTACGCAAAACTGCGACACCCGAACCTCAGCGGGGAGGCAGCTCACAGGCTTGGGTGAGCAGCTGGGCCAATACCGTGGCCGAGGCTTCAAGCAGAGCGCGGCCTTTTTCGGCACTGGCTGCGCTGGCGTTGCCGGCTGCGCCCGAAGGATGCAGGTCCTCAACCGCCCAGGCCAGCTTGGCGCTCTGTCCATCACCGAGGACCGGGTAAAGACGAGCGCGATCGCGGCTGGCCGAGACAAAGTCTTGCGCCTGGGACAAATCGACCCGCTCGGGGTGCAAGGCCAGCATCATCGAGGTTTCGATAGCGCCGGCGTGCGCGCCGAAGCGGTGCTCGTCCGGATCAAACAGCGCGTGCACCTGCTCAGGCAAGCGCAGCTGATAGGTGTGCACCATCAGCACAGTCAGGCCGTGGCGGGCGCGCAGCTCGCGGCCCACGATGTCCATCATGGATGCATTGCCGCCGTGCGAATTGAGAAGCACCAGTTTCTTCACGCCGGCGCGGGCCACGCTGCGGCCGAGATCGAGCCAGTGGCCGATCAGGGCATGGCTGTCCACCGTGAGCGTGCCGGCATAAGCCTCGTGCTCGATGCTGCGGCCCACGGTCTGGGTGGGCAGCATCAGCACCGGCAGATCGATCGGCAGGAGCGGCAGGCACATCGCGATCAGCCCCTCGAGCAGGTCGGTGTCAACGCTCAGAGGCAAATGCGGTCCGTGCTGCTCGGTGGCAGCCAGGGGCAGCACGGCCACCGTGCGGGCCGGATCGAGGCGCGCGAAGTCGGGGCTGCGCAAATGGGCCCAGTAGCGTGGCAAGGAAGAGGTCGCGGTCATGCAGGCGTGATTAAAACAGGGCCGGGCGGTTTGTGCTTAAGGCGGGGTGGGCAAGGTCGAACTGAGCACGCGCTGGCGCGCGTGGCGGGACTGTCGGTCAGTCAGAGAAGACGCCGAGGACGCGGTAGCCTCGTTCGAACGCGAAGCTGCTTGCAGCATAAGCGCCAGACAGGCCGGCTTGCCGCGCGCGCCGCTGGCCTGGTAATCGGCCAGCAAGGCGGCTCGCACCTGCTGCAGATCGAGGCCACGCCTGTGCACCAGATAGTCATGCAAGAGGTCGACCAGGGCCTCCTGCCCAAACTCGTGCGTCTTACCCGTACGCTGCCACAGCCAATCGCTCCACTGGGCAAAGGCGGCAAAGGCTGACGGCCCCTCAAGCAGCAGGCGCAATGACTGCGCAAAGCGCCCGCCATTGCCGATCAGATCCCAATAGCGGGCCAGGCGGGCAAAACGCTGTACGGTTGCAAAATCGACGCAGTCGTTGCACAGCAGGGCATAGGGCGGCTGGCTATCGTAGACCATGGCGTGTGCCCGGGTGTGGCGGTCTATCGGGGCTCCCCGCAGACGCTTGAGCAGGCCCAGCTGGATTTCATGCACGCCGACGGCTTGCAAGCGATCAAAGCCGGCAGCAAAGCTCTCCAGGGTTTCCCCGGGCAGGCCAAAAATCAGATCGGCGTGCAGATGGGCATGGCTGTGCAACAGCAGCCAGCGCAGATTGTCCAGGGTGCGCGTGTTGTCCTGCCGCCGCGAAATGCGCTGTTGCACCTGAGGGTCGAGACTTTGAACGCCCACCTCGAATTGCAGAGAGCCCTCAGGGAACTGCGCGATCAGCGCCTTCAAAGGCTCGGGCAGGCGATCGGGGATGAGTTCGAAATGCACAAAGAGGCCCGAACGATCGCGGATCCGCCCCTGGTCATCACGCAGACGCTCCAAGAAGAACCCCAGGATCCGCACCGCCAGATCGATACGCAGATTGAAGGTGCGATCGACGAAACGGAACTGGCGCGCACCACGATCATACAAAGTCGTCAAGGCAGCCAGCAGACGATCGACCTCGAAAGGCCAGGCGGTCTTATCCAGAGCGCTGAGGCAAAACTCGCACTGGTAGGGGCAGCCACGTGAGGCCTCGACATAGACATGGCGCTGAGCCAGATCGGTGTCGCTGTAGTGCTCATAGGGCAATTGCAGCTCGGACAAGGCGGGCTGCTCCCCGGCGATGACCTTCATCAAGGGCGGCGGTCCGTCGAGCAGCGCCCGGCACAGCCGCGCAAAGCTCACATCACCCCAACCGGTGATCACATGATCGGCCACGCGACAGATCTCCTGTTGCTCGACCTCATGGCTGACCTCGGGACCGCCGATCACAACCTTGACCTGCGGCGCCAGGGCTTTGAGCAGCCGCACCAGATGCAAGCTCGGCACGGCATTCCAGATGTAGATGCCCAGGCCCACGACCTGCGGCTTAAGAGCCAGCAGTTGCTCGGCTATCTGCAGCGGGCTCTGCGCCAGGGTGAATTCGCGTAAGACCGTCTGCGCAGCCAGTCCAGCTCGACCATGCCGATCCATATTGGCCAGCAGGCAGCGCAGACCCAGACTGGCGTGGATGTATCGCGCATTGATAGTCGCCAGAACGATGGACGCCGGCGCTGCAAGGGCGCCGCAAGGGTCAGAAACCGACATGCCCCGATTATCCCGGCCTCCAGTACGGGCAAGGGGTGCGGGTCCGAAGCCGTTAGCATTGCGTCATGCAGAGGCACAAGCACACGCAGGCCATTGTGGTGGCCCGATGGATGGATCGACTGGGCGCGACTTTGAAGGCGGGCGTGACGGCGCTGGCCCTCGTGACCGCCTCGATATCGCCGGCCCAGAGTCTGCAAGGCGCCCTGGGCAAATTCGCGGCATCGGACGTTGTGCAAACCGAGCAGGTGCGCGCGCAGCTGCTGGCCCATGCCCCGCAAGGCCTGGGTCCAGGCCGGCCGCTGTGGCTGGGCCTGCAGATTGAGCATGAAAACGGCTGGCACACCTACTGGAAGAACCCCGGCGACTCTGGCCTGCCCACCACCCTGGAGTGGACCCTACCGCAAGGCCTGCAGGCCGGCGGGATCGCCTGGCCCGCTCCCAAGAAATTTCCGCTGGGCGATCTGGCCAACTACGGGTACGAAGGCAAGCTGCTGTTGCCCGTGCCGGTGCGCGTGGAGGCCGCGCCGATCGGCACCGACTTGACCGTTGAACTGCACGCTCGTTGGCTGGTCTGCCGGCGCGAGTGCATCCCGCAGGAGGGGCGCTTGAGCTTGCGCTTGCCCGCCGCGGGCTCAACGGCCCTGCATGCGGCCGCCTTTGAGGCTGCGCTGGCGGCGCAGCCCCGGATCCTGGGCCAGACGAACAGCCGCATCGAGGTCCGCGATCAGGCACTGCACCTGGATATCGCGGGCCTTCCCCCCGGTGCGCGCGGACGCAAGATGGAGATCTTCTTCGAGACACCGGGACTGATCGAAACGGCCGGCGCTTGGCAGCAAAGCTGGAAGGGCGATCGCTGGCAGGCCCAGGTGCCCTTGTCAAAAATGCGCAGCGAAAGCCCGGCCCAGATCACGGTGGTGCTGGCCGGCACGCAGGGCGCAGGAGCCTGGCAGACACAGGCTGCGGTGAGCGGCAGCTGGCCACCGGTCGCGCCGCTGGTCAGCGTGTCCCCGACACTGGAGGCGGCGCTTAAGGCGCCCCCCCGCGCCGCTGCCGCCCCCTCCCTGCTGGCCGCACTGGCCGGCGCACTGCTCGGTGGGCTCATCCTCAACCTGATGCCCTGTGTGTTCCCGGTCCTGGCGCTCAAAGTCCTCGGGTTTGCGCAAATGCAGCAGGGACAGCGCTTGCAGCTGGCAATAGCCTACGGCCTGGGGGTGTTGGTGTCCTTCTCCGCGCTCGGAGCCCTGCTGATCGGGCTGCGATCGGCGGGCGAGGAGTTGGGCTGGGGCTTTCAGTTGCAGAGTCCAGCCGTGGTGGCGGTGTTGGCGGTGCTCTTTACGGTGCTCGGCCTGAATCTGGCCGGGCTGTTCGAGTTTGGCCAATGGGCCCCCGGATCCCTTGCCAGCTGGCAGCCGCGTCATCCGGTGGCCAATGCTGCCCTTTCAGGCGCTCTGGCGGTGGCCATTGCATCGCCCTGCACCGCGCCTTTCATGGGAGCCTCGCTCGGTGCCGCACTGACCCTGCCCCCCTGGCAAGGCATAAGCATTTTTGCCACGCTCGGCCTGGGCATGGCGTTGCCGTACCTGCTCATCAGCGCCGTGCCCGCGCTCGGCCGCGCGCTGCCCAAACCCGGCGCCTGGATGCTGCGTTTTAAGCAATTGATGGCCTTCCCGATGCTGGCCACGGTGATCTGGTTGCTGTGGGTGCTCGGTCAGCAAAGCGGTGTCGATGGCGCAGCCGCGCTGATGCTCATCCTTTTGCTGCTGGCCTTGCTCTTGTGGACCCTGGGATGGCAGGGGCGCAGGCGTATCCCTGCCCTGATGGCGTTACTGGCGCTGCTGCTGGGACTGGGGTGGGCGGGCCCGCATGTGCTGCGCAGCCCGAACACCCCGGCTGAAGGCGGCCTGTGGCAGGCCTGGGCGCCGGGACGGGTCGAGCAGCTGAACAGCCAGGGCCGCGCGGTGTTGGTTGATTTCACGGCGGCTTGGTGCATCACCTGCCAATACAACAAGCAAGCTGCCCTCAAAGACGAGCGCTTTCTGGCCGACGCCAGGGCCCGGCAGGTGGTGCTGCTGCGCGCCGACTGGACGCAGCGCGATCCGGCCATCACCGCAGCACTGCGTGCGCTGGGCCGATCGGGCGTACCGGTGTACGCCCTGTACGCGCCGGGAAGGGCGCCGGTCTTGCTTTCAGAAATCTTGACCGTTCAGGAGTTGCGGCAAGCGCTGGCAAGGCTGTAAATTAGGGGCTGCGGGTCGGCCGTACCTGACTCGCTGGGGCAGACTTATAAAAGCGCAGGCGCAAGCAGCGCCGAAGGAGACACGCATGAATGCACAGCCTGCAGCGGGCTCGACCGCCGAAAAGGTGGCTTGGGTACTCGGCCATTGCCGCAACATTGCCGTTGTCGGGCTCTCGCCCAAGCCCCACCGAGCGAGCTTCGATGTGGCTCAGTACATGCAGTCGCGCGGCTATCGCATCATCCCGATCAATCCCAACGCGGCCGAAGTCCTGGGACACAAGGCCTATCCCAATCTGACCGAGGCAGCCCAGCACGAGCGTATCGATCTGGTCAACTGCTTTCGCAATAGCGAGGAGATTGCGCCCATCGTCGACGAGGCCATCGCCGTCGGCGCACGCGCCGTGTGGCTGCAACTGGGGGTTCGCAACGACGAGTCCCTGCGCAAGGCCACCGATGCCGGGCTGGTCGCCGTCCAAGACCGCTGCCTCAAGATCGACCACAAAGCGGTCGCCGGCGGGCAACGGCGGTCCTCAGCAAGTGCCATCGAGGCGACCCTGCACGCGGCCACCTGAATCGACCGGCATCGACAACCGGGCGCGCGGTACCTCTAAGGGATCGTCAAAGACCCTGGGCATCGGCCTGCGCCGTCACGGCCCCCGAGGCGGGCAGAGCCGCCGTCCAGGTGGCGGCGCCCGTGAGGGCCAGGCCCGCCGGCATGCGAACCCAATGCGTCTGGGCTGTGGTGATCAGCCCCAGGCTCAGAGCATCGGCGTGCGCGAACACCGTGCACTGGTCGCGGCGGATACGGGCTGACGCACAATGCCAAGGGCGGGTCTGGCTCTCGCCCAGTTGGGGGACCAGCAAGAGACCGGTCGGATCCTTCATCTGGTAGACCGCCTGCTCCATCACGGCCGCGTCGTATCGGTCGCCCATGCGATGACGGTAGTAGGACAGCATCATCTGTGCGCCCGCCGAGCTCAATTGGCCGGTGCTCTGCGAGTAGGGGCCATGGATACCGATCATGTGCGTCTGCCCCGGTATCGCCTGTGCAAACTGGCGCTGCTCGCCAGCCATAAAAATCAGGGAGCAGGCCGACAAGCAATGGCCCACCACGACGGTGGACATGTGCTGATGCTCGACCCAGCGCGCGATGCGCAGACTGGTCAGGAAGGCCCCGCCCGGGGAATTGACCAGCACCAGACGGCGTACCGGCGACTCTTCATGCACGGCCTTGAGAATCGACTCATCACCGACTTGAACCGGGCCGCTGACATACAAGTCCTCGCCATCGCGAAGCAGGCTCA
>CAZCSD010000038.1:0-25764 GCA_964501235.1 uncultured Polaromonas sp.
TTTAAACGGGCTCACTTCCAGTGACCACTCCAGAGCTTGTCCAGGCCCGGAATCAGATCCGGGTTGTTGAGGGGCGAGCCAATGGGGACAACGATATTGGGCTCGAAGGGCAATTGAGTCTCGTCGTTGGCCTTCTCTGACCACAGATAAAGGCCCTGCAGGCCTATGACCAAAGCGCCTAGACCCACCCACAACTTGAGCAAGGGCAGGTGACCGGTCACCAGGCGCAACGACAGCATCGCAAAGCACAGCATGCCCAGGGTCCGCGCCAGGGTGAAGTAGTTCCAGGTCCATGCGGCATCGATCAGGTAAAAAAGCCAGGGCAGCACAGCAAAGAGAATGATGATGCACACCGTCCCGCCCAGCGCCGTGATGGACAGGTGCGCAACCAGGTCATTGCGGCGGGCGTGCAGCCAGCTGGCCGCCGACCAGATCAGCCACCAGAGCAGCATCAGCAGCGTCTCAAGGGCAAAGCTGCCGATGAAGGAGGTTTGATCGCCCCCGCCGATGGAATGGGTGGCCGCATACCCTGCGTAAAGCGCCAGGTACAGCACCACGAAGGCGGCTGCGACATGTTTTTGCGCCCAAAACTTCATGGTGCCTTGGCCTCCGCGGGCTGCCAGCGCAGACGGGCCAGAGACAGGCCGAGCACCGCTTGCGCCGAGCCCCGGTCCATGCCGGTCAACTCCAGCGAGACCATTAAGGCGTCGGGCCCGCTGACCAGGGGCGCGTAGCGGAACTTGTAGTCGTGCAGATCGGGCAGGTGCCTGACCGGGCGGCGGCAGGCGTAAATTTGCACCGGGAGTCCGTCCGGGGTTTTCACCCGCTGTTGCCGGCAGGTCCAGGCGGCTGAGCTGCGCTGTGATTCGGCCAGGGTTCGGGAGCTGTTGATCCGGCGCGTCAGGAGGCTGCTCATTTGCAGGCTGCTCAGACTATTGCTGTGCATCCAGACCGCCTCGCTTTGCATGCGCCCCGCGTGCTGGCCAGGCATCAGGTAGACGCCGACGCCCGCTTGGCAGCCTTGCTCGACTTCGGTATAGGGCTGAGAGGGATGGCTTGATCGTTCGGTGCGGCAGGGGTTTTCGGTGTTGAAGTCGCCCTGCACCGAGAACGGCCCCAAGGCGCGCTCTGGGTTGGAGATTTTGTTCATGGCCTTCATCTGGTAGCGGCCGAAGGCAATGGCTTGAACGGTGACCTCGGTCAGAAGCTCCTCTTGGGTCGGGGGCTTTTCCAGCTTCAGACTTTTCTGTAGTTTGATCAGGTATTCAGCGGGTACCGCCATGCCCACGAGCTGATGGCGCGCGCTGGTGGCGACGTTGATGCCGACCACCCGCCCGCCTGCATCAAGCAGCGGACCGCCGCTCATCCCGCGGTTGATGGCGCCGCTGAAGACCAGCAGGGTTTTGGGATCGTCGTTGGTCACGCCATTGAAGGTGCCGGTGACTATGCCCACCTCAAAGCCGCCGGGCTTGCCCATGGAAAAGCCTTTTTCGCCTTCGGCCGGGTGGGCGCCACGAAGCGGCAGCATGGGAACGCCGGCAGACTTTTCCAGGCGCAGCACGGCCAGATCGTTGATGACATCAAGGGCCACGATGCGGGCGGCCAGCTTGCGGCTGCCGGCCAGTTCCACCACGATGCGGTGTTCCTCGGGCTCATAGAGTGCTTCGTGGATGACGTGGTAGTTGGTGACCACCAGGTCCGGCTTGAGCGCAACAAAGCCGCTGGCTGCTGCGGACGTGCCCAGGTTGCCCTTGACCTCGACCCGCACCTCAACGACGGAGGGCCGCAGCTTCTGGAAGGCCGATTGGGCCGACAGGTCGGCGGCGTTTGCCACACCGCCACTGAGACTAAAAATAATAGCGATACCCGTGAGCTTTCGAAGAAGCGCCAGGTTGATAAGCGTGGAATAGATTGACATATTGGCAAGGGGGAGATTAGACCCGATAGATAGGCTCACCGGGTGAGCCTGCCATCGCCTGATCACGGGCGCGCATCTATTGACACGTCTGCGCAGTCAGCTAAGGTTCCCTGATGCGAAAACGCAATCTTTTCCAGCCCGGCGCCTCCTTGCCCTTCGGATTGAGCCGAAGCAAACTCGAGAACTTTATCAACTGCCCGCGCTGCTTCTACATCGACCGCAGGCTCGGCGTGGAACAGCCGGGCGGACCGCCGTTTACCATCAACTCGGCGGTCGACCATCTGTTGAAGAAAGAGTTTGACCGCTACCGCGAACTGGGGGAACCTCACCCCTACCTGACGGCCAACGGAATCGATGCGGTGCCCTTCAGGCACGAAAAGCTTGACGAGTGGCGAGAGAACTTCAAGGGCGTGCAGTACGTTCACGAGGCCTCGGGTTTTAAAGTCAGTGGAGCGGTCGATGATTTGTGGGTGCACCGCCCAAGCGGCCAAATCATTGTTGCGGACTACAAAGCCACGGCCAAGGATGCCGAGGTGACGCTCGATGCTGACTGGCAGATGGGCTACAAGCGCCAGATGGAGCTTTACCAGTGGCTGCTACGTCGCAATGGATTTGACGTGTCGGACACCGGCTACTTTGTCTACTGCAATGGTGACCGGTCGGCCCAGGGGTTTGACGGTGTTGTTCGGTTCAAGGTGAGCTTGATCGCCTACACCGGCAACGACGGCTGGGTAGACGACGCGCTGATCCGGGCCCGACAGTGCCTCGATGCCGACCAAGCGCCCGAGCCCGGGCCGGACTGCAAGCAGTGCCTTTATGTCAACGACATCCGCAGCTTGAATCTTTAAGGACACCCTCTAATGTCAGTTCCCAAGGGTCTCGTGCATTTGAGTTACTGCAGTCATGCGCAATCACCGGTTGAGAGCACCGGACTGGATCGCATTTTGGAAGCTTCGAAGCGGAATAACCGGCGTGATGACATCACAGGTCTCCTCACTTACAGCGGTGAAGTATTTGTGCAGTTCCTAGAGGGCCCGCCCGAGCTTGTTCGCCAATTGATGGGCCGACTTCAGGTTGACCCACGGCATAGAGACATCATCATCCTGTCGGAGGGTCATGACCATGAACGGATTTTTCCGGACTGGGACATGGAGCTGGTCACTCGCGAGGAAGCCTATCGAGTTCTGCAAGACGCGCTGAGCGAGGCCAAGAGTTATGACAAGGTTATTGGACTGTCAAGCCTGCTCTCAAAGCTTGTCCCGGACATGTACCGCCCAACCTGAACGCATGGGCTCATCTTTCGAGCTCAACCCCAAAAAGGAGAAGTCCATTGACCTGCCCCCCACCAGTCGTACCAGCATAAAGTTAGCGAAGTCTGTCACCCAGGAGAATGACGGACATAACCTCGGTCAGGTCACTACGATGTCTGGGTTGATTCAGAAAGCCGGTGCCGGATGTGGGAAGCCAACGCCTCCAGAAGCGCGCCCAGATCAGCTTGCACACGGGAAAAGCCCTCATGCGGCTCTCGCGTAGCCTCGTCCATGTACAGGGGCCGCCGCATCTCGATCTGCAGACTGTGTCGGTTCAGCGCAGGCTGACCGATTTTGGCGATCAGATGCATACCCTTGTACGGATCGTTACGCGCCACGGTGTAGCCACGATCGCGAAGTACAGCCTCCACCACCTCTACAAATGCCGGATCACAGGTGGTACCGTCGCGGTCGCCCAGCACGAAGTCGGCCAGTGGTCGTGAGGCATTGATCTGAAGGCGTTCGTAGGCGTTATTGGGCATGGAATGCAGGTTCAGGTGCCAGACCACGCCAAAGCGGTTGACCGCTGCCTCGACACAACGGCCCAGGGCTTCGTGATAGGGCCGGTAGTAGCGCTCAATACGGTGGCGAACCGCATGCACAGGTAGCGGCGCTTCGTAGATGGGTTGCCCGCCGCTCACCCGGCTCCACACCAGCCCGGAGCCCAATCGAGTCTTCTCGCCAGGGTTCAGCGGCGTGGGCCACGGGCCGTCCAGCAGCGTCGGGTCCAGGTCGTCCTCGGTACGGTTGCAGTCGATGTAGGTGCGAGGAAACCGCGCTGCCAGCAAGGTGCCGCCCACACTGGGCACGGCGTGCCACAGGGCATCTACATGGGTGTCTTCGCCGCTGCGCAACAGCGCCCGGTTGACGGAATGCGTGAAGTCGGCCGGATAGTCGGTACCGCTGTGCGGCGAATCGCAAACCAGCGGAATGCCGGTACCGCTGGGGATATGCAGCGTGTAGGGCGTGGCAGACACTGCTGCGGCCTCACTCAGCCTGAATCTTCGCGATCTTCGAGATGCGCTCGTACCGTGCGACCGCCTGTGCAATGTCGTTGGCAAAGTCAACTGGCGTGCCAGGAATCAGCGTGGCCCCCAGTTCCTCCATCTTCTTGATGAACTCGGGCCGCTTCATCGCCTTGTGGATACCTTCGTTCAGCTTGGCCACGATCGCCGGCGGCGTACCCGCAGGGGCGACCACGCCAAACCAGCCTCCGCCGCCCATCTGCGGGAAGCCAAGCTCGCCATAGGTCGGTACATCAGGCAAGGCAGGCGATCGCTTTTCAGACAGCAGCACCAACGCCCGTAGCTTGCCGGTCTTGATGTGCTGAATGGCCGATGGCAGGTTGTCGGTAATCGCGTCGACCTGGCCTGCGAGAGCGTCGTTCATCGCCTGACCACTACCTTTGTACGGCACATGCAGCAGTTCGATCTGGGCCAGCGCAGCGAAATGCGCGACGTTCGCGTGGCCAAGTGAGCCCGTCCCGGGCGTGGCAAAACTCAGCTTGCCAGGCTGTGCCTTGGCGCGCGCGATAAATTCGCGCAAGTTGTTGACCGGGACGCCAGGATGCACCGCAAACACACTGGGCGTGGTGGCTACGTTGGTCACCGGCGCGAAGTCCTTGATCGGGTCATAGCGTAACCGGCTGCCGTACACCGCCGGGTTGGCGCCATGCGTACTGACGGTGGCCATGCCCAGGGTGTAGCCGTCGGCGGGCGACTTGGCCACGAACTCCATGCCGGTCGAGCCGCCTGCCCCCGCCTTGTTTTCCACCACGATCTGCTGCCCGATCTCACGGCTGCCGAACTCAGCGACCATGCGTGCGGCAATGTCGGTTGATCCCCCGGGGGCAAATGGCACGACCAGCCGTATCGGCTTGGTGGGATAGACCGTCTGTGCCCATGCGATGCCGCAGCCGGCCATGGCGGTCAGGGCAATGGCCTGGAGCAAGGTTCGGGTGTGGATGTGCATCACTTCGATTGGCTCCTAGAATTGCAGGAATAAGGATGGGGAACTGCGGCAGCGCCGAAGCGCCAGTGTAGGCCCTAGGGTTGCCAGCGCCAGATGGAGCTCTACCAGTGGCTGCTACGGCGCAATGGATTTGACGTGTCGGACACCGGCTACTTTGTCTACTGCAATGGTGACCGGTCGGCCCAGGGGTTTGACGGTGTTGTTCGGTTCAAGGGCCTCCGAGGCCCCAATGGAAGGGGCTCCGCAAATCCGATCGCCCCGCCGCATCTTTATTTTTTGGGGTAAAACTCTTTAGACTAGCGCAGCCTCTTCTAATGTCAGTTCCTAAACTGAACGGAAAAACCTGAGGGAGTCCGCAATGTCAGTTTTCAAGTCTCTGCGAAACGCCTTGATCATCGCGTTCGCGATGTCCTGTGCCGCCTCCGCCATTGCTCAGAGCGGCACCATACGCATCATCGTCGGCTTCCCGCCGGGAGCCACTTCGGACATTCTCACCCGAGTGCTGGCCGAAGGCATGAGCAAGCGGCTGAACCAATCGGTCATCGTGGAAAACCGAGCCGGTGCAGCTGGACAACTGGCCAATATCGCAGTCAAGAACGCGGCCCCGGACGGAACCACGCTGATGATGACGCCAGTGGCCACGATGTCGATCTACCCCCATAGCTACGGCGCGCAGCTGCGTTACGACCCCTTCAAGGATTTTGCGCCGGTGGCCCATCTGACCAACTTCCAGATCGGTCTGGGCGTGGGAGCGCAGGTGCCGGCGCAAAATCTGCGTGAGTATGTGGCGTGGGTCAAGTCAAAGCCGGATGTCAACGCCTTCTACGGCTCGGCCGCGGCGGGCAGCATTCCGCACTTCTTTGGCGCGATGTTCGCCCGCTCAGCGGGGCTGAGCCTTCAGCATGTGCCTTACAAGGGAACAGCTGCGGCCATGCAGGCCTTATCGGCAGGTGAGATCGCGGCGCTGTCCACTGTGGCTGCTGACCTGCAAACTCTGGTGCAGAGCAATCGGGCTCGCTTGCTGGCTGTGGCTGGCGAGGCCCGCAGTCCGCAATTTCCTAATGTCCCCACGTTTCGTGAACAGGGTTTCGATTTGGTGGCCAGTGGTTGGTATGGCTTGTTTGCCACTGCAGGTACTCCCATGGCGACGATTGGGCGCCTAGCCCGTGCCGCGCAGGACAGCATGGCTGACCCCGCCGTCAGCAAGCGCTTGGCTGACATGGGCCTCGAACCCACCGGCTGGGGTCCCGAGCGTCTGGCCGAAGTGATGAAGATCGACTACGAGCGGTGGGGTCCGCCGATCCGAGATTCTGGGTTCAAGCCCGAGTGATCGGGAGTCGACACAAATGAGCGACCAGCGGCCCAACATCATCTTTATCGTTGCCGACGATTTGGGTTATGCCGACCTAGGCTGCTATGGGGGACGCGATGCCGATTTCGGCCCGGTTTCGCCGGTGCTCGATAGCCTGGCCGCATCAGGGCTGCGCTTCACTCAGGGTTACAGCAACTCACCGGTGTGCTCACCCACGCGCTTTGCGCTGATGACTGGGCGCTACCAGTACCGCCTGCGCGGTGCGGCGGAGGAGCCGATCAGCATTCGTAGCCGCAGCAGCGATACGCTGGGCTTGCCGCCGGACCATCCCACCCTGCCATCGCTTCTGCGCGATGCCGGCTATCGCACGGCGCTCATCGGCAAGTGGCATCTGGGTTACCCGCCTCACTTTGGCCCCATGCGCTCCGGTTACGACGAATTCTTTGGTCCGATGTCCGGAGGGGTCGATTACTTCAGCCACGCGGCGACCAATGGCTCGCATGACCTTTACGAGGGGGAGACTGAAGCCCCGACGACCGGCTACCTCACCGACTTGCTTTCGAGTCGGGCGGTCGCTGTGATCGAGCGACAGGCAAAGGCCGCCCAGAGCAATCAACCGTTCTTCATCAGCCTGCACTACACGGCGCCGCATTGGCCCTGGGAGACACGCGAGGATGAGGCGCTGGCCGATCAGGTGCGCGGTAATCTTTTCCACCTGGACGGCGGCAATATCCGCACCTACCGCCGCATGATCCACCAGATGGACGAAGGCATCGGTTGGGTGGTTGACGCCCTGAAGCGACATGACTTGCTAGACAACACCCTGATCTTGTTCACAAGTGACAACGGAGGGGAGCGTTTCAGCGACAACTGGCCCCTGGTGGGTGGCAAGATGGACCTGACGGAAGGCGGTATCCGGGTGCCGTGGATCGTGCACTGGCCGGCGGTGGTGGCATCGGGCCGGACCACGGGGCAGCTGTGTATGACGATGGACTGGTCGGCCACCTTGCTCGAACTGGGCG
This sequence comes from uncultured Polaromonas sp., assembly GCA_964501235.1. GTDB lineage: Bacteria > Pseudomonadota > Gammaproteobacteria > Burkholderiales > Burkholderiaceae_C > Polaromonas. The sequence continues at coordinate 7,534 of CAZCSD010000038.1, forward strand.
GAGCCACAGCGGACCCCGCATACCCCCTGGACGGCGTGTCGCTGGCCCCAATCCTGCGAGATGCCTCTCGGAGCTTTGACCGGCCGTTGTACTGGCGTATGAATCACCGCAATCAGCGGGCCTGCCGTTTCGGCGGCTGGAAGTACTTGCGGGTGGACGATTGCGACTACTTGTTCAACCTGGATCAGGACGAACGCGAGCGGGCCAATCAGGCCGCTGCTCAGCCCGAGCGGCTTGCGCATATGGTTCAGTCATGGGAGGCGTGGAACGCCGCGATGCCGCCGATCCCCTCGGATGCGATCGTCAGCACGGGCTATTCGGTACGGGATATGCCCCAGCGCTGAACGTGACGCTCAATCGTATCTGTGCACTGCGCCAGAACCGCCCGCAGGATGTACCCTTGATCTGACCCTTGCCTTTACGCCTCAGTCCACTTTGGCGCCACTGATCTCGACGACGCGCTTCCACTTTTGCAGGTCCTGTCGCAGATAGGCCGGAAAATCGGCCGAGCCCATGCCGACGATCTCCGTTCCGTCTGACTGAACCTTGTCCCGAAAGGCGGTGTCACCCAGAGCCTTTTGAACTTCTTGGTCAATGCGGCGCGCCAGATCCATCGGGAATTTGGCCGGCGCCAGAATGCCGAACCAGGACACCACCTCAAAACCCGGGACGGTATCTGCCACCGCCGGCACGCCCGGTAGAGCGGGGTTGGCCCGCGGGCCCGTGACACCCAGAGCGCGGAGCTTGCCGCTTTTGACCAAGGGCACCGCAGTGGACAAGGTAGGAAAGCCCAGCAGGGTGGCCCCGCCCATGACGGCGGTAATGATTTCCGGGGCCCCCCGGTAGGGCACGTGCACCACATCGACGCCGGCCATGGCCTTAAAGAGTTCGGCGCACAGGTGAGCGCCGCTGCCGTTGCCACCGGAGGCGTAGTTGAATTTGCCGGGGCTGCTTTTGAGCGCCTTGATCAAATCGCTCACCGACCGATACGGTGAATCCGCCTGTACGATCAGGCAGTGCGGCATCGCGTAGGTCAGGTGAATGGGTGTGAAATCGGCCACCGGGTCATAGGACACCTTGCGATACAGCGCCGGATTGATCGACATGCTGCTGGTTCCCAGGCCCAAGGTGTAGCCGTCTGGCGCCGACTTGGCGATCGCATCGAGTCCAATGTTTCCGCCCGCACCGCCGCGGTTGTCGATGACCACCGATTGCCCCAGGGCCAAAGTCAGGCGCTCAGCCAGACCGCGCGCGATCACATCGGGAGCGCTGCCGGGGATGAAGGGGACGATCATCTTGATCGGCTTGGTCGGCCAAGCCTGCGCCCATGTGGCCGGTGCTGCAGCAAGGGCCGCCAGTGTGGCCGATGACTTCAAAAAATTGCGCTTGTTCATGGTCTAGCCCTCGTTGGGTTCTTCAGTTGTAGGCCGCAGCAGTGCCCGGCGCCGGTGTAAAGCCTAAATCACCTCGCGCAAGCGCAGCCTCCCGTCCGCCATAGGACGAAAGCAAGGCGTGCTGGCGAGCCTTCGCCCGACGATCGACCTCTTGAGGGTCGAGGTGCCGCAACAACGCGCTGTGGCACTTCCGCAGGTGCGCAGCGTAGGCCGGGTCGCCAGCCAGATCGGTAAGTTCTTGAGGATCGCTTTGAAGGTCAAACAGCTGCGGCGGGTGGTCGGTGTAGTGGCAGTATTTCCACTGGCCCAAACGCAGCATCGTCGCCCCACCAGTGGACCCAATCGCGTGATACTCGGATAACACCGGCCTGCTTGGCACAGCGCCGCGAAGGATCTCCAGCAGGTCATGGCCACTGGCTTGCGGCAAAGCAGGAGCGCCGACTGCCTCCAAGATCGTGACGGCAATGTCCACATGGCTGACCGGCTCATGCACCACTGCATCGGCAGCGACCTGCGGCCCAGCCAGGATCAGCGGTACGCCGGCCGACTCTTCATAGAACGTTGACTTCCCCCACAGCCCGCGCGCGCCCAGATTGTCACCATGGTCGCTCGTGTAGATGACCAGTGTGTCCTGCGCCAAACCCAGGCGATCCAGAGCATCGAGCACCAGACCCATCTGCTCGTCCATGAAGCTGACCAAGCCGCAATAGCCGGCCAGGGCCCGCTTGACGTCGGCATCGCTTTGGAAGTGGGTGTCGTAGTCCACCACCCGTGCGTATTCGTCGGTAAACGGATGTCGGGGGCGGTCTGCCTGGGCGTAGAGCTTGGGCATCGGCAAATCCATCGAAGCGTAGTGGTTGAACCACCGCTCGGGCGCCGTCAGCGGGAAATGAGGAGACACCATGGAAACAAACAAGGCCCAAGGCTTGGAATCGGGATGCTGCGCCCTTTGCTCAAGCCAGTGGCACGCAGCCTGCGCGATTTGACGGTCGTACTGGGTATAGGATGATTCGCCCGGCCCGGCGAGCTTGGCCATCTTATCGCCACCCTTTCGCACCGGGATATGCTCGCGTACCAGGCCTTTGACATCGCCAATGGCGTCGATGATGTGCATGGGCAAAATCTCTTCGCTCCAGCCATGGTCGTCGCCGGCGCGGCCGCGAAAGTGCAGCTTGCCTATGGAAGAGACCCGGTGGCCGGCTTGCCGCAGCACATGGTGCCAGCTGGGCACCGTGCCATCGTACGCGTCCGCGTTGTCCCAAAACCCGACCTCGTGCACATACCGGCCGGTTGCAAACGCGGCGCGGGCTGGCACACAAATTGGGCTGCAGGTGTAGGCCGAGGTCAACCGGGTGCCCCGCGCCGCCAGCCGATCGAGATGCGGGGTTTGAATAAAAGGATGACCCGCACAACCTAGAAACTGGGGGTTGTGCTCGTCAGACATCAAAACCAAAACGTTGGGAGCAGGTCTCAAACGGCAACTCCTTGAACTGCATGGCCGATTATTCAAGCCTGCGCGCTGAAAGGGAATGAATACATTTGACAATTCAGGTATTCCCAAAAAGAATGACTAAGGCGAACCATGAACCTGTCGGATCTCAAACTGTTTCTGGCCATCTCAAACACGGGCAGCTTTTCGCGCGCTGCCGCACTGGAGGGTATTACCCAGTCGGCCGCGAGTAAGCGGGTGCTCCAGCTCGAGCTGCAAGTGGGGCAGCGATTGTTCTCGCGGCACGGGCGAGGTGCCGCGCTGACGCAGGCCGGACAGCTGTTGGTGCAGCACGCACAAGCTCTGGTGCGCGATGCAGATCAGCTGCCGCAGGTGCTGCGAGGCGCACTGGCCAAGCCCGGCGGCGTGGTGCGCATGGCCGTCCAAGCCTCCATCTCTTGGCCTTTGGTGCAGTATTTGCATCAAAGCCTTCAAAAACAGCATCCCGACATTCGGTTGCAACTGGTGGAGGCGCCGACGCGTCAAGTGGCAGAGTGGATCAAGGAAAACCGGATAGATCTGGGCGTGTTATCCGACTGGGGGCCCGATAAATTGCCCCAAACTGAGCTGCTGTTTTCGAGCCGCCTGCTGCTGATTGGACCGGCAGACGATCCCTTGTGCACGAAGGCCAACATTCGATTCGCGCAACTCAGTCAAATTCCCTTGATCGTCTCTCCCATGCCCAATGGCGCCCGTGTGTTACTGGAAGCGCAGGCTAAGGATGCCAAGCTCGCATTGAGCGTCATCATGGAAATCCACTCAGTGCACCTGATCAAGAAAATGGTCCGCGATGCCTGGGGTTACACCGTCGCGTTGAGCCACTCGGTGCTCGAAGAAATTCAATGGCGACAACTGAGCGCAACACCTATCGTCGCCCCTGCCATGTCGCAGCGGTTCTATCTCACCCAAAGCAACCAGTACAGGGCTTCAAGCGCCTCAGGCGCGGTGGCCGACTTGATACGCCAGTGGGCCAGGACGCAAACCCGTGGACGTCGTGTGCATACCCCCGCAAGCTAATGGCCGATAGAGTTTGAATGGGTATCGTGGCCTCCCGGAGCCGCCACGGGTCCAGTTGCAGGCCGCAGCCGTTGAAGGTGACTCCCACGCTCTGCTGGCGTTCGGTTGGTGGGGCAGGGGAGAGACGCGGCGGACCGGTTACGGGTGTTGCAGAAAATCGGCAGCCTGCCGCTCGTTGAAGGCTTTGAGTTGCACGCCGTCACCGAGCTGACCTGCGTGCGCTTGCAGATGCGCGGTCAGCAGCCGAAAAAAGGCGATCGCCGAGGGCATCAGATCGCGCTGACGATTGCGGGTCACATCAATCATGCGGTGGTGATCGCCGAATGCCAGTGCCCTGTGAACGGTTCGCGCGTCGCCCGAGGCCTGGCAGCTCAAGCTGGGTAACAGCGATACGCCCAGGCCGGCTGCCACCATGCCCACCAGGGTCGACTGTTGGTCGACCTCGATGAGCGGCTGCGCGGGATGGATCGCGCGCAGGACCGGGTCGATCAGCTCGCGAATCGCGCCCCGGCGCATCACGATGAACTGTTCGCTGCGCAAACTGCGCAAGCTGACCCTGTCTTGGCGGGCCAGCGGGTGCGAGGTGCTGCCTAGCCAGCGCAAGGGATCTTTGAGCAAGGCAAACCGTTTGATCTGTTCATGCTCAGGTCCCCGGGCGACCAGTGCGAAGTCGCCCTGTCCCGCCTCGAGCATGGTCAGCAGTTGCGGCACCGAGTGATCATGCACCTCGATCTGGACGGCCGGGTGGGCGGCTGCAAAAGCCTTGACGATGCCCGGCAGCAAAAGCTGGGCGATCGAGGGAATGCTCAGCACGCAAACCGAACCCCGCTGGGCGCTGGACCACATCTGCAGGTCTTTGAGCAGCCGCATGTTCGATTCCAGAACCCGCTGCGCCCCCTTGTAAAAAGCCTCGCCCGCGGCGGTGGGCACCAGTGAGCGGGTGGTACGTGAGAGGAGTTTGACCCCCGACAGGCGTTCGAGATTGGCGATCGCCTGACTCAGCGCGGGTTGGCCCATGTGCAGTTTGGCCGCCGCTTTGGCCATGGAGCCGCTATCGACTGCGGTGACGAACGCATCGAGGTGGCGCAGATTGAAATAATTCATATTTTTCGATGAGTAAATCTAAAAATTCGATTTGATGCATGAATTGAATTTTATTAGCATGGTTGGCCATGACCCGTTCCACACCCCAAAAAGCGGTTTCCTCCAAGGGGGGCGGCGAGGCCCCGCCCGTAAACGTCTTGTTCGTCTCTGTAGACCAGTGGCCGGCCTCGCTGCTCGGTTGCGCGGGTCACCCGGTGATTCAAACGCCCACCCTCGATCACCTGGCCCGCTTGGGCACCCGCTTCAACCGGGCTTACTCCGAATCGCCCATCTGCATTCCAGCGCGGCGCACCATGATGACCGGCCTGAGCCCACGCGCTCACGGTGATCGCATCTTCAAGCCGGCGTTGACCATGCCCGATGTGCCGCTACTGGCGCAAACCTTCCGGGAGGCGGGCTACCAGACGCAGGCGGTGGGCAAGCTGCATGTCTATCCGCCGCGTGACCGCATTGGTTTTGACGATGTCCGCCTGGCCGAGGAGGGGCGCCCCAAGCTTGGCGCGATCGACGACTACGAGGTGTACCTGAGCGAGCAGGGGCACGCGGGCGCGCAGTTCATGCATGGCATGAACAACAACGATTACATGAGCCGGGCTTGGCACTTGCCCGAGGCCTTGCACGTCACCAACTGGATCACGCGCGAGACGGCCAAGGTGATCAAGCGACGCGATCCGACGCGTCCCTCGTTTTGGCACGTCTCCTACACCCACCCCCATCCGCCACTGGCGCCTCTGCAAGCGTATCTGGACCTCTACCGGGATCTGCCCATCGATGGGCCGGTGCGCGCGAGCTGGCAAACGCAGGACAACATCCCCGCGCTGCAGGCCGTGCGCCGCTATTGGCAGGTGCCCGATCAGCCGCATGTCCACCGGCTGCTGCGGCAGGCGTTTTACGCGTTGTGCACCCATGTCGATCATCAGCTGCGCATCGTCTGGGGCACGCTGCGCGAAGAAAATTTGCTGGACAACACGGTGGTGCTGGTGACCGCCGACCATGGGGACATGCTGGGTCATTTTGGCCTGTGGGCCAAGCGGCTTTTCTACGAGGGATCGAGCGCGGTTCCCATGATTTTGGTGGGCGCAGCGGGTGACCGGCGGGTCAAAGCCAACCATGTCGACCCGCGACTGGTGGGTCTGCAAGACATCATGCCCACTCTGCTGGAACTGGCCCAGATTCCGATCCCCAAAGGTGTGGAGGGACTGTCCATGGTGTCAGAGCAGCGCCGCGAATTCCTCTACGGCGAGTGCCGGGAAGACGATGGTGCCAGCCGCATGCTGCATGACGGACGATACAAGCTCATCTGGTATCCGGCGGGCAATCACCTGCAACTGTTCGACCTCGAAAGCGATCCGCTCGAGCAGGTCAATCTGGCTGCGCAGGCTGAGCATCAGGCTGATGTGTCGCGCTTGTCGAGCCAGTTGATCAGACATCTCAATGGGGTCGATCTTCAATGGGTGCGCGAGGGCCGCCTGATCGGCTACCCTTTCGAGGCCCCGCCCTTCGTGGCCGATCGGGCCATGTCGGGCCAGCGCGGCCTGCATTTCCCCCAGCCTCCCATGGACCCGGCGGCCACGATGGTGGGCGCACCCTGATTTTTAAAGTATCCATCAACGAGGAGCATGTGCCATGAACAACAGACGGCGGGTTTTACAGGCGGGCGGCGCGTTTCTGGCCGCGCCCTGGGTGCTTCAAGCCCGGGCGTCGTCCGATCGGCCGATCCGCCTGCTGGTGGGCTTTGCCCCGGGCGGTGCGGTCGACAGCGTTGCGCGCTTGCTTGCGGTGCCGATGGCCGAGATCCTGGGCCAAAGCGTTGTGGTTGAAAACCGGCCGGGGGCATCGGCCAACATTGCAGCGATGAACCTGGTGCAATCGCCCGCCGATGGGCTGACGGTGCTGATGGGGGCGTTTGCGCACAGCGTCAACCCCGCCCTGATGAAGATCGGCTACGAGCTCTCGGAGTTGCAGCCGCTCGTGCAATTGACGCGGGTGCCGACCATCTTGCTGGTTCACAAGGACAGCCCCTACCGCACGGCCGCCGAACTGGTGGCCGGTGGCCGCGCCAAACCGCAAGGGCTGACCTACGGCTCTGGGGGCGCCGGCACGGCCTCGCATCTGGCCCCGGAGTTGTTTGCCCGGCGGGTGGGCCTCAAGGCCCTGCATGTACCCTACAAGGGCGGGCTGCTGGCCATGCAGGGCGTGATGGCAGGCGCGGTGGATTTCATGTGTGAGAACCCCCAGCCAACGTTCATGTCACCGGGCTCGCCGATCCGTCCTTTGGCGGTGTTTCAGCCGAGCCGGCTCCAAGAATTGCCTGACGTGCCGTCGATCACCGAAGCGGGCTTCAACCAGGATCTGACCATCCGCTCCTGGCACGGCTTGTTCGTGCGCAGAGGCACGCCCGATGCGGTGTCGGCCCGGCTGCTCAAGGCCGCGCAGGAGGCCTTGAACAGGCCGCAGACCAAGGCGCGCATCAACGCCATGGCCATCGAAACCGTGGACAGCAACCCGCAGGCCTTCGCGGCCTTTTTTGCCAGCCAGGTCGACACCTGGGGCCGCGTCATCAAAGAGGCAGGGATCCGGGCCGAGTAGGCGCACGACAGGCCGCCGTGACTTGAACACCTGAAGGGGCAAACTCACCATGAAAATAGGTCTTGTTGGCTTGGGACAAATGGGCTCGGCCATGGCCCGGCGCCTGCTGACGCAGGGCCACGCGCTGACGGTTTACAACCGCAGCCCTGGGCCGGCCGCTCAATTGGCTGCCATGGGCTCTGCTGTGGCGCCGGACCTCAAAACACTGGCGGCTACGGTCGACATTGTGTTCACGGTGGTCTCTGACAGCGCCGATGTGGAGGCTGTCGTTTTAGGGCCGGCCGGCTTGCTCTCGGGCGCGCATGCCGCCACGCTGATCGTCGATTGCAGCACCATCGATCCGCAGGTGTCCTTGAAGGTGGGGGATGCGGTGCGAAAGGCCGGTTTTGCGATGATGGACGCGCCCATCGGGGGCCGGCCTGTGCAGGCCGAGCAGGGCAAGCTCACTTTCATGGTGGGCGCCTTACCGCAAGATCTGGAGCGCGTCCGACCCGTGCTCGAGCAACTGGGCTCGCGCGTGGTGCTTTGCGGGGTGCCGTCCATGGGCATCACCATGAAGGTGGTCAACAACCTGCTCAGCCAGTCTGTGCAGCTGATGGACCTCGAGGCCATGGCCTTGGGCATGAAGGCGGGGCTGCAGCCGGAGGTCATGCTCGAGGTGCTGACCTCCACCGCGGCGGACAACGCACCGCTGCGCACGCGGCTGCCCGACAGCGTGTTGACCGGCAAATACGCACCGGGTTTTTCAGCCCAGCTGGCGCACAAGGATCAGGGGTTGGGCCACAGCTTGGCGGCCCGACTGGGGGTGCCGCTGTTCACCTTGGGGCAAGCGCGCCAGATTTACAGCATCGCCCTGGCCCAGGGCCTGGGCCAAGGCCCGAGTGAAATCGTGGCCCAGGTGGTCGAGAAGATGGCTGATGTGAAACTGCGCTTTGCAAGCCATCGCGACGTCTGAGCCATCCGGTGGCTCAGCGTGGCTTGTAGGCTGTCACATCGATTTCGACCTTGGCGTCAATCATCAGCCGGGCCTCGACCGTCGAGCGCGCCGGTCGGTGCGATCCAAAGCACTCCATGTAGACGCGATTGAAGCTGCCGAAATCGCGGGCGTCGTCGAGCCAGACGTTGACCTTGCAGACATCGCTCAAGCGGCAGTCAGCCAGGGCCAGGGCCTGCTCGATCCGTGCGAACACCTGCCGCGTCTGGGCCTCGATACCGCCGTTGACCACTTCCCCTCGGTCGTCGGTGGGCACCTGGCCCGAGACGAACACAAAGTCACCGGCGCGGGTGGCCGGTGAGAGCGGGCGGGCCAGACGATCAGAGGCCACGGGCGAGGTCCCCAGCATTTCAACGGGCATGACGAACTCCTCTAGTCAGTGGATGGTTGAGCTTCCATTATTGAACATTTGATTACAGGAAAACCCTGGTTGCCTCCCCATTGGGCTTCCCCTACATTGGAAAAAGTAAATTACTTACATTTCTCGCCCCCCGTTTGTACTGACCTTTAACCAGGAGACTTTCATGTTGCGCCTGCCTCGCCGACACCTCGTAACGCTGCTGCTCGCGGCTGTGCCGCTGGTCACCTTCGCTTCGCCGCCCAAGGGCGGAGCGGCCAATCTGGCCATGATCGGTGAGCCCCAAAGCTTGGACCCCATGGCATCGACGGCCGACCTGGTGGGCACCATCATGCAGCATGTCTACGAGACGCTGTACACCTTTGACAGCAAATGGAATGCGATCCCCATGCTCGCCGATGGCATGCCCCGGATCTCGGCGGATGGTCTGGTCTACAACATCAACATCCGTCAAGGGGTCAAGCTCCATAATGGCCGCGACCTCGATGCCCAAGACGTGGTGGCTTCGCTCAAGCGCTGGATGGACATGGCGCCGCGCGGTAAATCCATCGGCAGGGACACGGTCAGCCTGGATGCCAAGGGCAGCCACAGCATCGAGTGGAAGTTCAAGGCGCCCAGTGCATCCTTGCTGGCGCAACTGGCGCTGCCCTCGGGCATGGCCATCATCATGGCCAAGGAAAGCATCGCCACGCCCCTGACATCGTTTGTGGGCACCGGCCCTTACCGCTTCAAGGAGCGCCGTGCGGATCAGTTCGTGATCTTGTCGCGCTTTGATGCGTACAGCGCACGCACTGAGCCGGCCAACGGCTACGGAGGCAAGCGCGAGGCCTTGCTCGACGAGCTGCGATTTACCCCGGTGCCCAACGCTAACACGCGCGTCGAGGGTGCGCTGTCGGGTCAGTTCCATTTTGCCGACCAGTTGCCGGCGGAGGCCTTGTCGCGCGTTGAAAAAGGCGGCGCTGGCGTGGTGCCTATCCTCACGCCTTCTTATGGCTTTCCGTATTTGGTGCTTAACACCAAAGAAGGCGTGATGGCCAACCAGGGCCTGCGCCAGGCGATTCAAATAGCTATTGGCCAAGGCGAAATGCTGACCGCCGCCTACGGCGACAAGCGATTTTTCACGGTCGAGGGCAATCACTTCCCGCAAGGCACGCCGTTTTATTCAACCGCCGGAACGGACCAGTACAACAAGCAAGACGCCAAGCGCGCCAAAGAAATGGCTGAAAAGGCCGGCTACAAGGGCGAGCCCATTCGCTTGCTGACCAGCCGCAATTTTGAGTTTCATCACACCATGATGCAGGTTATGGCCGAGCAGTTGCGCGCCGCCGGATTCAAGCCCGAGATGCAGGTGGTGGACTGGGCAACGCTGGTCCAGCGTCGCGGTGACTCCAAGGTGTGGGACATCTACATGACTCACTCCGGTCAGTTCCCTGAGCCCATGCTCTCGCCGCCGCAATTGGGCGACGGCGCCCCGGGCTGGTGGGATACGCCCGCCAAAGCCAAGGTCCTGGGCGAATTCAATCGTCAGAGTGATCCGAACCGGCGCGCAGCGCTGTGGAGCGCTGTGCAGCAAACCGTCTACACCGAGGTGCCGTACATCAATGTGGGTAAGTTCAGCAGCCTGTCGGCGCGCTCGGCCAAACTGCAGGGATACACGCCATCGACTTGGCCGTTCTTTTGGAACACCGGCCTGGCCAGGTAAGCGCGCAGGCTGATTGATGTCGCGCATGTCCTGGGGAGCCCTGGGACGCACTTTGCTGGGCCGCTTAGGCGGCATGCTGGCGGTGTTGTCTCTGGTCTCTGTGCTGGTGTTCCTGCTTACGCGCCTAGCTGCCGGTGACCCGATGGCCATGTTGCTGGGTGATCAGGCCTCTTTGCAGGACATTGCTCAGGCACGCCAGCGCTATGGGCTCGACGAGCCTTTGTGGACCCAGTTTTTCCTCTGGCTCGCCCAGGTGCTTCAGGGCAATTTGGGCCAGTCGATCTTTTTGCAGGCACCCGTCACGCAGGTGTTGCTGGAGCGGGCAGAGCCGACGATCTGGCTGGCGATTTTTTCGGTTGGCCTGGCCATGCTGATCGGCGTGCCCTGCGGCATTGCCTCGGCAGTGTGGCGTGGCCGATGGATCGACCAGTGTGTCAGCACCCTGGCGATGCTCGGTGCGAGCATGCCCAGTTTCTGGATGGGGCTGATGGTCATTCAACTGCTGGCAGTGGGCGCGGGCTGGTTTCCCGTGTCCGGATACGGCGAACCGGGTGCCGGTTGGCTGACCCGCATCCACCATCTCATGCTGCCGGCGCTGGTTCTGGGCACACTCAACTCTGCGCTGATTATCCGTTTCACGCGCGCCTCCATGCTCGACATCTTGAGCGAGGATTACATCCGCACCGCCCGCTCCAAGGGCCTGCCAGAGGTCACTGTGGTCCTCAAGCACGCTCTGCGCAACGCGCTGGTGCCGATTTTGACGGTGTTGGGTCTGACGCTGGCGCTCATGATTGGCGGCGCAGTGGTGACCGAAACCGTTTTCAATCTTCCGGGGCTGGGTAATTTAGTGGTGCGCGCGGTGCTGCGTCGCGACTATCCGGTGATTCAGGGGGCGCTTTTGGTGATTGCCGGTGTCTACGTCATCATCAACTTTGTGATCGATGTGCTCTATGTTTGGGTCGATCCGAGGGTCCGCTATGGCTGACTGGACCGGCGCCCTGCGTTCGTTGGCAGCCAGACGGGTGGTTCTGCTGGCACTGGTGGTGCTCGCCTTGATGGTGCTGATGACCGCCCTGGGCCAGTGGATCTTTGCCCACGACCCCATGGCGATGAAAGTCAGCCAGCGACTTCGCGCGCCGAGCTGGAGCCATTGGAGCGGCACCGATGAGCTGGGCCGCGACATCACCAGTCGCATTTTTTACGGCGCACGCTATTCGCTGGCCATCGGCGCCGCTACGGCGCTGTTGGCGGTGGTTTTTGGCTCCTTGCTGGGTCTGCTGGCCGGATTTTTCAGTCGGCTCGACGCCGCGCTGATGCGCTGCGTCGATGCCATGATGGCCTTTCCTGATATCTTGTTGGGCATCGCCTTGGTCTCGATTCTGGGCGCCAGTCCTGTGAATGTGGTGCTGGCCTTGACCATCGTGTACACGCCACGCGTGGCCCGCGTGGTCCGGGCCTCGACCCTGGTGATTCGTGAGTTGCCCTATATCGAAGCGGCGCGGGCGGTGGGCGTGAGCACGCCGCGGCTGCTGGTCGTGCATATTCTGCCGAACCTGATGTCGCCGATTTTGGTGCAGCTCAGTTTTATCTTTGCGTATGCGCTACTGGCCGAAGCCGGTCTTTCCTTTCTCGGCGTCGGTGTCGGCGCTGAAATTCCCACCTGGGGCACCATGGTGGCAGCCAGCGCGCAGTATGCCGATCGCGCCGTTTGGACGCTGTTCTTCCCGGGCATGGCCATTGTTATGACGGCATTGTCCTTGCAAATATTGGGCGACGGCGTTCGCGATCTGCTCGATCCGCGGCTCAAGGGGGCCACATGATCCACAGCCCGCCGCGTTTGCAGGTGCGAGATTTGCACGTGGGGCTGCTGCAAGGACAAAGCGTCTTGCCGCTGGTGCGTGGCGTCAGCTTTGATCTGTTCGACGGGCAAACTCTGGCGCTGGTGGGCGAGTCGGGCAGCGGCAAGTCCTTGACCGCTTTGAGCCTGATGCGTCTGCTCGCGCGCAACGTTCGCTGGCAGTGCACGGGCCAGGCCCTGCTGCGTGATGCAGCAGGGCAGACGCACGACCTCTTGAGGCTCAGCGCGCAGGACATGCGTCACCTGCGCGGCAACCAGGTGGCCATGATCTTTCAGGAACCCATGACTTGCCTGAACCCGGTTCTGCCCGTGGGTGAGCAGATCGCTGAATCGGTGCGCCTGCATCGGGGGCTCGACCGCAGTGCGGCCCGCGCGCAGGCCCTGCGAGCGCTGGAGCAAGTGGAGATTCCGGCGGCGAGCCAGCGTCTGGACGAATACCCGCATCAGCTGTCGGGGGGCATGCGGCAGCGTGTGATGATTGCTATGGCTATGGTGTGCGAGCCGCAAATCCTGATTGCAGACGAACCGACCACAGCCCTGGATGTGACCATACAGGCTCAAATTTTGCAGCTGATGTCGCGTCTGCAGCAGCAAACGGGAATGAGCATGCTCTTTATCACGCACAACCTGGGCGTGGTGGCTCACCATGCCCAGCGCGTGGCAGTGATGTACGCCGGCCAGGTGGTGGAGCAAGGCGGTGTGGCCGACTTGTTTGCCCGGCCCTCGCATCCCTACACACGAGGCCTGCTGGCCTGCCTGCCCGGCCGGGCGCGGCAGTTGGCCAAACAGACCGGCCGGGCCGTGCCCTTGCAAGACATCAAAGGACAGGCGCCGGCCCTCCATGCGCTGGGGCCGGGCTGCAGCTTTGCGCCGCGCTGCGCAGAGAGTCTGCCTGTTTGCAACACCCAGCCGCCGCCTTGGTTGGGAGCCGGCGCTCATCGGCGTTTATGCCATCTCGCAGACCCGCCATGAAACCCATGGTCATCGTCAAGGATCTGGCGGTTGAATTCGGCCAGGGTGCCCAGCGCGTACGGGCCTTGCGCGGCGTGAGCCTGGATATCGCGCCCGGCGAGGCGCTCGGGTTGGTGGGCGAATCGGGCTGTGGCAAGAGCACCCTGGGTCGGGCCTTGATCCAGCTCATCGCCGCCAGCGGCGGCTCGGTGCAGTTTGAAGGTCAGGAGCTCATCGGTCTGGACCCGTCACGCATGCGCCCGCTTCGCAAGCACATACAGATGGTTTTTCAAGACCCCAGTCTCAATCCACGCCAGCGCGTCGGCGACATGCTCGGCGAGGTGCTGTCCACCCATAAGTTGCACATGGGCGCCTCGCGTGCGGGGCGTATCCGGGAGTTGCTAGAGATGGTGGGCCTCAAGAGCGAGCACGCAAGTCGATATCCGCACGAATTTTCAGGCGGGCAAAAGCAGCGCTTGGGTATCGCGCGCGCGCTGGCGGCTGAGCCGCGCTTTATCGTGGCTGACGAGCCGCTGTCGGCCTTGGACATGTCCATTCAGGCGCAGATCGTCAACCTTCTGATCGACTTGAGGCAGCGTCTGGGCTTGACGCTCCTGTTCATCTCGCACGACCTCGATGTCGTCCAGTACTTGTGTGAGCGCGTGGTCGTGCTCTATCTGGGACGGGTCATGGAGATTGCGCCAACGCAGGCGTTGTTTGACGCGCCGGCCCATCCTTACACCCAGGCGCTTCTGGGGGCGGCGCCCATACCCGACCCAGCCCAGCCTGCCCCGATTGTTCAGTTGCACGGCGATCCTCCGAGCCCGCTCAATCCACCAACGGGTTGCGTCTTTCACACCCGTTGTCCACACGCCATCGCCGCTTGCGCCGAGCAGGTCCCGGAGCTTGTGCCTACGGCGCAAGCGGGCCGATCGGTGGCTTGCCTGCGTCACCACGAATGGAGCCAGTGATGCAACTCAATGGGGCCAGCAAAGGCTATCCACAGCACCTGGGCGCCATGGCCCTGGAGCAGGCCGCAGCCCAAGGATGGCGCGTGCTGCGCGGGGACTTGCCCTTTCCGCTTGCGGTACTCAAGCATGATGCGCTCGAGCACAACTTGGCCTGGATGCGCGCGTTCTGCCAGAGTCGGGGTCTGGATATCGCCCCGCATGGCAAGACGACCATGTCGCCAGAGCTCTACGCCCGCCAACTGGCCGCCGGCGCCTGGGGCATCAGCTTTGCCAATGTGTTTCAGGCCGGTGTTGGTGCCCGACACGGGGTGCGACGCATCATCATCGCCAACCAGGTGATGCAGGCAGTCGATCTCGACAGCCTGGCCATGCTGCTGCAGGACCACGAGGGCTTGGAAGTGTATTTTTTGGTCGATTCCATGGCGCAACTGGGCTTGATCGAGGCGTGGCGGCAAGAGCGCTCGCTGGCCACCGTGTTTACAGTTCTGCTCGAGCTTGGCATCGAAGGCAAGCGCACGGGCTGCCGCCAGCACGATGGGGCGCTGGAGCTCGCGCGCGCGCTTCGGCGCAGCCCGGCCGTGCGGCTTGTGGGCATCGAGTGCTATGAGGGCGCCCTGGCCACGTGCAGCCATGACAGCGATCGCCAAAACGCGGCTGCCTTGATGCAGCGGGTACAGCAACTGGCACAGGCTTGTGAGACCGAGGACCTTTTTCAGACGCAGGAGATCTTGCTCAGCGCTGGAGGCTCGGCCATTTTCGATCTCGTGGCTCCCTACCTTTTGCCGCAACTGCGGCACCCGGTGCGCGGCATCTTGCGCTCGGGTTGCTACCTCACCCATGACCACGTCAACTACCGCAGGCACCTGCGCTGCGTTCAAGAGCGGCTGAATTTGCGCGAAACGCTGCGCCCTGCTCTGGAGGTGCTTTGTAGCGTGCAGTCTTGCCCCGAGCCTGGTCTGGCGATCCTGAACATGGGCAAGCGAGACGTTTCCTACGACCTGGACCTCCCAGTGGCGCTGTGGCGCGCGTGCCTTGGCGATCCCCAGCCCCAGCCTGTACCCGGGCACTGGCAAATCACCGATCTGAACGATCAGCACGCTTACCTGCGCTGCGACCGGCATGCGCCCGCTTCTGAGCAGCCTCAGGTCGGTCAGGTTTTGGGCTGCGGCATTTCTCACCCCTGCACGACCTTTGACAAATGGCGTTGGATGCCCGTGGTCGATGGCGACTACCGTGTTATCGATGCCGTATCGATCCATTTCTAGACTTGCGTCAATTGGCATGAGTCCCAAACCGAACCTGCTGCAGCGCCTTCAAACGACGGGGCCTTTGCTGCCGCGCGCCCAGCAGCAGGTGGTGGCCGTTTTGCTCGAGGACCCGCACCGGGCCTTGTCGATGAGCGTTGACGCCCTGGCCGCGATGGCCCGGGTGTCCATGCCCACCATCATGCGAATGGCCCGGCATTTGGGCTATGCCGGTGTGCGCGAGTTCAAGTTGGCGCTGGCCCAAGACCTGGCCCGCGTCAAACCGGTTCATCGGTCGGTCAATTTGGATGACGGCACTGCCGATATCGTGCAAAAAATTTTCGGTGGCGCTGCCGCGTCCATTGCGGGTCTACAGGAACAACTGTCCGTGCAAACGCTGGAGCGGGCTGCGCATTTGTTGGCCAGTGCCCGGCGCATCGACTGCTATTCGGTCGGATCGACCTCCGCCTTTATCGCCAACGACCTTCAGAGCCGGCTGTTTCGACTGGGCCGAACAGCGCACGCTTTTCACGACGCCCATCTGCAGCTCATCTCTGCAGCCAGCCTGGGAGCCGACGGCGTGGCTGTGGCGATCTCGCATGTTGGGCGCATGCCTTTTTTACTGGAGGCCGTTCGCTTTGCTCAGTCCCGGGGAGCCACCGTGATCGCCATCACACAGCCGGGAACGGTGCTGGCTGATTTGGCCGATGTCACGATTGGCGTGAGTGTTCCGGCTGATGCCGTCATGCGCGTGGGCGTCGAGGCCTACATCGCGCACCTGCTGGTCATTGAGTTGCTGATGGTGCTGGTGCTCAAGGTGCTTGGGCCGCAAGCGGCGCAGCAGTTGACGCAATTTCGAAGCGTCTTGCAAGACCACGGTCAAGACAGCGACCAGCATCCCGCGGTTGAATGGGCTTGGTCTTCGGTGGAAAGGAGCGCCCAGCCGTGAACCGCATTCTGATGCGCTGCGCCCAAGTGGTCGATGGAACAGGCGCTCCGGCCCAAGTGGCTGATGTGCTGGTCGAGGGCGATCGTATCGTCCGCATCGGCCCGGATTTGCGCATGGAGGCTCACGAGGTGTTCGACGCGCAGGGTTTGATCTTGAGCCCAGGCTTTATCGACGTGCATACCCACGACGATGCGCAGGTGCTGCGCGACCCGGTCATGCTGGCCAAGCTGTCTCAGGGCGTGACCAGCGTGATCACGGGCAATTGTGGCCTGTCGCTGGTGCCCCTCGTGACTGGCAAGCCGCCTTCGCCGCTGGACTTGCTGCATAACACCGAGTTTCGCTTTCCTGAGCTCAGCCAGTACGCTCAGGCACTGCGCGCAGCGCCAGCGGCCGTCAATGTCGGCGCGCTGATCGGTCACACCACGCTGCGAGTGTGCACCATGGCCGACCTGAGTCGCCCGGCCGATGCCCGCGAGATTGAGGCGATGGCCCAGTTGCTGGATCGGGCGCTTGAGCAAGGCGCGCTGGGACTGTCCTCCGGACTCTTTTACCAGCCGGCCTTTGCGGCAGACCCGGCTGAGATGCAAGCGCTGGTGCGTGTAGTGGCCCGGCACGCCGGGGTCTACGTGACCCACATCCGCACCGAGATGGACGGCATCCTCGAGGCGATGCAGGAGGCGGCCGATACGGCACTGGCTGGGCCGGTCACCTGGATCTTGTCGCACCACAAGTGCGCTGGGCCGCGCAATTGGGGCCGCACCATTGAGACGCTGGCCTTGCTCGAGCGCTTGAGTCAGCGACAGTCCGTAGGCATGGATGCCTACCCTTATAGCGCTGGCTCGACTTTGCTGCGGGAGGACTTGGTCGACGGTGTCATCGAGATCCTGATCACGCGCAGCGATCCGCATCCGGAGATGGCCGGTCGTTATTTGGCCGATATTGCAGCCCAGTGGGGCGTCGATCAGGTCGATGCCTGCCGCCGTCTGATGCCTGGCGGCGCTTGCTATTTCCAGATGCGCGAAGACGATGTGCGACGTGTGATGGCCCACCCCCTGAGCATGATCGGCTCGGACGGTCTGCCGCACGACGAGCGGCCCCACCCTCGGCTGTGGGGCGCCTTCGCCAGGGTGCTGGCGCACTACTGCCGGCAAGAGCAACTCATGACCTTGCCGCAGGCGATTCACAAGATGACCGGTCTGTCGGCGACCCAGTTTGGCTTGAGCGAGCGAGGTGTGGTGCGCGAAGGTGCGTTCGCCGATCTCGTGCTCTTCGATGCCAACCGCATTGCCGATCGAGCCACCTACGACCATCCCCGTCAAATGTGCGCCGGCATCGAGCGCGTGATGGTCAACGGCCAATGGGCGTTTGCCCAGGGCCGGGCCCTGCCCATGCGTGCGGGTCGGTTCCTGTCGCGTTCGGCCACCCCGTCTGGCTCCTAGACCGTCCCGAGCCGCCGATGGGCGGCGCTGATGGCCTTTGGCTCGCGCAAGTTTGGCTCCATCGGCGTTTTCTCATCCCCGGCTGCGACGCACCCATTCGGTCAGTTCATCCAGCACCCGTTGGGCCGCAGGGGAGGGTGTTCTGGCCTTGAGTTGGAAGGTGGCAATTTGC
>CAZCSD010000039.1:0-25382 GCA_964501235.1 uncultured Polaromonas sp.
AAAAAGCCCAACATCTTGCGATGCTGGGCTTTGATGGCAGAGTTACCTTACTGCTTAGGGCTTGCCGGCCGTAGGAAACGGCCAAGCGGCTTGCGGGTTCAGAGTGGTCTGAGCCGCAGGAGCAGCCGGGGCGGCATGTGCTTTGGCAGCAGGCTTCTTGGCAGCAGGTTTCTTCGCGGCCTTTTTGGCAGCAGGTTTTTTCGCTGCTTTCTTGGCGGCAGGCTTTTTCTTGGCGGTCTTCTTGGCCGCTTTCTTGGCAGCAGGCTTCTTCTTCGCTACCTTCTTGGCTGCTTTCTTGGCAGCAGGCTTTTTCTTAGCGGCCGGCTTTTTGGCTGCCGGCTTTTTAGCGGCGGGCTTCTTAGCTGCCGGCTTCTTCGCGGCTACCTTCTTGGCGGCCTTTTTGGCGGCCGGCTTTTTAGCGGCTGCCTTCTTGGGTGCGGCTTTCTTGGCCGCGGCTTTTTTTGCAGTTGCCATAGTTTTCTCCTTGATCACATTGCAAAGAGCACTTCGCGGTTGGAAGCCGCAAAGCGATCCGCAGGGTTGGGCTCACCGAAGTGGCCCAGCGCTGCGAACACGGTCAAACGGCCCTGTCCTGCCGCGCAGGCAGGAGTCGGGGGCCGCTCAGGATGGGGTTGCATCATTCGTGCAAAGGCACTCGTTTTAAATGTGTCAGTCCCAGGACAGCGCACCGCCCGACTGGTACTCAATGACCCGGGTCTCGAAGAAGTTGCGCTCTTTCTTGAGGTCGATCATTTCGCTCATCCATGGAAAGGGATTTTCCTCGTTTGGAAACAGCGCTTCAAGGCCGATCTGGGTGGCGCGGCGGTTGGCGATGTAGCGCAGGTAACCCTTGAACATGGACGCGTTGAGCCCGAGCACGCCGCGTGGCATGGTGTCCTCGGCGTACCGGTACTCCAGTTCCACCGCCTTCATGAACAGGCTCTTGATCTCCGCCTTGAACTCGTTGGTCCAGAGGTGGGGGTTCTCTAACTTGAGCTGGTTGATCAGGTCGATACCGAAGTTGCAATGCATGGACTCATCACGCAGGATGTACTGGTACTGCTCGGCCGCACCGGTCATCTTGTTCTGACGGCCCAGGGCCAGAATCTGGGTAAAGCCCACATAGAAGAACAGACCTTCCATCAGGCAGGCAAAGACGATGAGCGACTTGAGCAGCGTCTGGTCAGCCTCGGGGGTGCCGGTTTTGAAGTCCGGGTTCATGATCGCCTCGATGAAGGGGATCAGGAACTGATCTTTGTCGCGGATCGAGGCGACCTCGTTGTAGGCATTGAAGATCTCGCTCTCGTCGAGCCCTAGCGACTCGACGATGTACTGGTAAGCGTGGGTGTGAATGGCTTCTTCAAAGGCCTGGCGCAGCAGGAACTGACGGCATTCGGGCGCCGTGATATGGCGGTACGTGCCCAGCACGATGTTGTTGGCCGCCAGGGAGTCGGCGGTGACGAAGAAGCCGAGGTTACGCATCACGATGCGACGCTCGTCTTCGGTCAGGCCGTTAGGATCTTTCCAGAGCGCGATATCGCGCGTCATATTGACTTCCTGCGGCATCCAGTGGTTGGCGCAGGTGGCCAGATATTTTTCCCAGGCCCACTTGTACTTGAAGGGCACCAGTTGGTTAACGTCGGTCTGGCCGTTGATGATGCGCTTGTCAGCGATCCTGACGCGCTTGCCTCCTTCGGCAGAGGCGCCAATGGATGCGGGTTTTTGTGGGGGCAGAGCGCCGTCGTCAAGGAGGCGGGGAGCCTGGCTCGGCGGCTCCGGGGGGAACTCGACCGTGCGAGCAGGAGACCTGACGCTTTGCAAAGTGGGTTTGACTTCTTCGTCCCAGGACAGCATACGGAATTCCAATGGTCGTGATTGTAGAAAGGTGTTTGCTCAAAGAGAACCAATTTCTGCTTCAGAGGCATGAAACCTGTTGCTCAATTGCATCGCTCGTAATAAGAGCGATGCTGCGGACTTGAAGGTGCTCATGACTCGACGGGCAGTTTTCAGGTGTTACTGACAGGCCTCACAGCCCGGATCATCGATGGCGCAAAACTTGATGTCGGTGGCTGCCGTGGCCGTTTCCATCTGCACGCGCGCTGCGGCAGCAGCGCTTTGCAAGGCGCTGGGCGCTGCTGCGGCAGTCGAGGCCGGCGTTGAGGCAGAGACCGCATTGAGCTGGCCGGCCTGCACGGTTGACTTCTCAGCGTGCGTGGCGGCCATGGTACGCAGGTAGTAGGTGGTCTTGAGGCCGCGCAGCCAGGCGAGCTTGTAGGTGTCGTCGAGCTTTTTGCCCGAGGCGCCGGCCATGTAGATATTGAGCGACTGCGCCTGGTCAATCCACTTTTGCCGTCGCGCCGCTGCCTCGACGATCCAGGTTGGCTCGATCTCGAAGGCGGTGGCATACAGAGCCTTGATTTCAGCCGGCACCCGATCGATGGGCCGCAGCGAGCCGTCGAAGTGCTTGAGGTCGACCACCATCACATCGTCCCACAGACCCAGCCGCTTCAAGTCGCGCACCAGATAGGCATTGATGACGGTGAACTCCCCCGACAGATTGGATTTCACTGACAGGTTGCCGAAGCACGGCTCGATGCAGGCATCGACCCCGATGATGTTGGAGATCGTCGCGGTGGGCGCGATGGCCACGCAGTTGGAGTTGCGCATGCCGTCCTGAGCGATCTTGCGGCGCAGTGCATCCCAGTCCAGGGTGCTTGTGCGGTCGACTTCCAGGAAACCGCCGCGCTCGCGTGCCAGCAGGTCCAGGGTGTCGGGCGGCAGAATACCGCGATCCCACAGCGAACCCTTGTAGCTCGAGTATTTGCCGCGCTCTCGCGCCAGCTCAGTCGAAGCCCAGTAAGCGTGGTAGCAGACAGCCTCCATGGACTGGTCGGCAAACTCGACCGCCTGCTGGCTGCCATAGGGGATGCGCAATTCATACAGACAGTCTTGGAAGGCCATGATGCCCAAGCCCACCGGCCGGTGCTTCATATTAGAGTCCCGGGCCTTCTTGACAGCGTAGTAATTGATATCGATCACGTTGTCGAGCATCCGCATGGCTGTGCTGATGGTCTTCTTGAGCTTGTCCTGGTCGATCCGGCCATCCTTGAGGTGGCGCACCAGATTGACCGAGCCGAGGTTGCACACCGCAGTTTCGCTATCGCTGGTGTTGAGTGTGATCTCCGTGCACAGGTTGGACGAGTGCACCACGCCCACATGCTGCTGCGGCGAGCGCACATTGCAGGCGTCCTTGAAGGTGATCCAGGGATGCCCCGTCTCGAACAGCATCGAGAGCATCTTGCGCCACAGGTCGACGGCCTCGATCTTGCGGCTGGGTTTGATCTCGCCTCGCTCGGCCCGGGACTCGTAGGCCAGATAGGCTTTCTCGAAGGCCTCGCCGTAGAGATCATGCAGATCCGGGCAGTCCGACGGGGAGAACAGCGTCCACTGGCCCTTTTCCATGACGCGCCGCATGAACAGGTCAGGAATCCAGTTGGCCGTATTCATGTCGTGCGTGCGTCGCCGGTCGTCGCCGGTGTTCTTGCGCAGCTCCAGGAACTCTTCGATGTCAAGGTGCCAGGTTTCCAAATAGGTGCAGACCGCACCCTTGCGCTTACCGCCCTGGTTGACGGCCACGGCCGTGTCGTTGACCACCTTGAGGAAGGGCACCACGCCTTGCGATTCGCCGTTGGTGCCCTTGATGTGCGAGCCCAGGGCGCGCACGCGCGTCCAGTCGTTGCCCAGGCCCCCGGCGAACTTGGACAGCAGCGCGTTCTCCTTGATGGACTCGTAGATACCGTCCAGGTCGTCGGGTACCGTGGTCAGGTAGCAGCTCGATAGCTGCGAGCGCAGCGTGCCGCTGTTGAACAGCGTGGGCGTGCTCGACATGAAATCAAAGGACGAGAGCAGTTCGTAGAATTCGATGGCGCGCGCTTCGCGGTCGATCTCGCCCAGGGACAGGCCCATGGCCACCCGCATGAAGAAGGCCTGTGGCAGCTCGATGCGTGCCTTGCGCACATGCAAGAAGTAGCGGTCGTAGAGGGTTTGCAGGCCCAGGTAATCGAACTGCAGGTCGCGCTCGGGTTTGAGGGCCTGCCCGAGTCGCTGCAGGTCAAACTGCAGCAGTCGCTCGTCGAGTAACTCGTGCTGCACGCCCTTGGCGATGAACTGGGGGAAGTACTCGGGATAGCGGCTGACCATTTCACGCTGCTTGACCTCCTCGCCCAGGATTTCCCGGCGTATGGTGTGCATCAGCAGGCGCGAAGTGACATAGGTGTAGTCGGGGTCCTTCTCAATCAGTGTGCGGGCGGCCATGATGGCGGCCTTGTAGACCTCGTCGATCGGCACGCCGTCATAGAGGTTGCGCTTGGTCTCGGCCACGATAGGCTCGGGCTTGACATCGGCACTCAAGCCTTCGCAGGATTCCTGGATCAGGCGGTACAGGCCATCGAGGTCCAGAGCCACGCGTTGCTGTCCGTCCGTGACATACAGCGTGGGTTGGCCGACCGGGGCGGTGCTGCCCTGGCGAGCCCGCTCCTGCGTGCGCTTTTCACGATAGAGCACATAGGCCCGGGCGATCTCGTGGTGGCCGCCGCGCATCAGTCCGAGCTCGACCTGGTCCTGCACATCTTCGATGTGGAAGGTGCCGCCGCCCGGCCGCGAACGCAGAAGTGCCTTGACCACCGCCTGGGTGAGCTGATCTACCGTCTCGCGCACGCTTGCCGAAGCCGCGCCCTGGGTGCCGTGCACCGCCAGGAAGGCTTTCATCATCGCTACCGCGATCTTGTTGGGCTCAAAGGGGACCACTGCGCCGTTGCGGCGAATGATCTGGTAGTTGGCGTACGGGCTGCTGTTGGAGGCGGCTTGGGTGGTTTCGAAGGCGCTTGCGCTGGGGCTCGGGGCCGTGGCGTGGGTGGCAGTTTGCATGTGTCCTCTGACGATCTCAAATTTTTGTGAAGCCTGACTGCTCAATCAGGCAGGTAGCGCTACTGAATCCGATCTTGCCTTTGCCAGGGCCACGGAATGTGACCGATTGAAACAAGTAAAAGTCCTATCCAGGCTTTGTCCGGTCGCGAGCGCCTCGATCGCGTCGTCGGTACAAAGGGGCTGGAAGAATCGCATTGGCAAGTAATGTGTCTCAGCGCCAAAGCACTATACCTAGGGCCCTGAACGATTTCAAGCACTAGATGTAGCGTTTTCGCTATCTTAGCGCCTGGGGCGCTTCCCGGGTGGGCCCGGCCTGTTTTTGCCGTATTTTTCTTTTCTCGGCCTTCGTCTCGACAGTGTTCGAGGGTGCGAGTCCGTCGCAGGGCGCGCCAAATGTGAAATCCCGTGCCGATCGCTTGAGCTGGCGCGGCTTATCACGCCATTTCTAGTCCGGGACCGCATCCATACGGGCGCGCGCCTGGGACAGGGGCCCATGGCCCGGCGTCGAACGCATGCACGGCGCGCGTCCCTCAGGCCAATGCATCCCCGGGTTTCCCCGGAGGCGATGCCGACGGGAAGTACGGATCGCCCAGGCCTAGTGATTTTTGTAGCCGGGTCCATGAAAAGCCCGGCCCTGGGTCGGTCTTGCGTCCCGGCGCGATGTGCTCATGCCCTGCCACATGCTCGATCGGATGGCTTTGCATCAGAGCGCTGCACAAGCTGCTCAGGGTTTCATACTGTTCGACCTCAAAAGTCTGCCCGTCCTGGCCCTCCAGCTCGATCCCGATGGAGTCATCGTTGCAATGGTCGCGTCCGCGGTAGTGCGAGGCGCCCGCATGCCAGGCGCGGTCGGCACAGCTGACGAACTGCCACAGCGCGCCATTGCGCTCGATGAAAAAATGCGCCGAGACTTGGATTTCGCGAATCGTCTCAAAGTAGGGGTGGGCCTGCCAGTCGAGCCGATTGGTGAAGAACCGCTGCACGCAGCCTGTGCCGTACTGGCCCGGCGGAAGGCTGATCGCGTGGATGACGATCAGATCGATTTGGGCCTTCGCCGGACGCGGTCCGAAGTTGGGCGAGTCCAGCCGGCGGGCGTGACGATACCAACCCTCAAGCCAGAGCCCTGCCGACGCCGCGTCAACGGCGGGCCGGTTCATGAGCCCTCGCTCCGGGCCTCGGCGGCCTCGCGGTGGGCGGCGCTACAGTAGCTGCCGCGTCCGCCGACCAGGGCCTCGCTTCGGGGCAGATGCAGACCGCAGTGGCTGCAGGCGATCATGTCATCGGCCGGACCCGGCGGGTGTGACGGTGATGGGTCGGTCCCTCGGGCCGATGGACCGCCTCGGTTCTTTCGCACCAGCAGGCGCCACCACCACAGCAAGCCCAGGGCCAGGGCAATCAGCAACAGATACTTCATCTCAGCCCCTGACCAGGATCACCTCGAGCACGAAGCGCGAGCCAAGATAGCCCAGCAGCAGCAGACCGGCGCCCAGATTGAGTACCCGCAGCGC
This sequence comes from uncultured Polaromonas sp., assembly GCA_964501235.1. Lineage (GTDB taxonomy): Bacteria > Pseudomonadota > Gammaproteobacteria > Burkholderiales > Burkholderiaceae_C > Polaromonas. The sequence goes on from CAZCSD010000039.1 coordinate 6,435, forward strand.
CTGTCGGCCGCGCCAGCCGCGCCAGCGACGGCCCAAGAGCAGGCCGGCAAAGATGAACCAGGCCAGCATAGAGAACACCGTCTTGTGGTTCAGCACGGGACCCGGTTGGTTCTGATAAACGGTCATCGCGAAATACACACCGGCGGCCAGGCTGGCGGTGAGCATCAGGAAGCCGGCCTCCACGAAGCGAAAGGTCAGCCGTTCCAGGGCCAGCAGGGGCATGCCCTGGTCGATGTCGGTCATCTCGCGCAGCCTCTTTTCCGTGCGGGACACGAGCCAGCCGTGCAGTACTGCGGCTCCAAAGAGGCCGTAGGAGGCCATGCCCAGGGCCCAGTGCAGCGGCATCCAGGGCGAGGCGATGCTCTCGTAGCTCATCCCTGGGAAGTGCTCGGGCAGCAGCACGGCCACAGTACCCAGACCGGCCAGGGTGAAACCCGATCGCAGATGGGGCAGCAGCTCGTTTTCAATCGCGATGACCGCCAACACCAACCAGATGGTCATCGACAGGGCCGGCGCAAATCCAAAGCGCGGTGGCTGGCCGAACAAGCCGTCGGCCAGACTCAGGGCATGCAACAGCCAAGCCAGTGCAAACAAGCCTCGGCTGGCCCCTTTGCCCATGCGCAGGCTCCAGAGGGCCAGCAGCAGATAGGCCAGCGCCGAGACGGTGGCGATCAGGTAGGAGGCGGCCGGGCTGAGGGCTAGAATCATGGGTACAGTTTATAGCGGTCCCCCCTTGAGCGCCGATGAGCTTCATCGGCCGCGATCCATGGCCTCAGCCCTCAGCGACAAACTCTCCCGCCTGGTCAAGCAATTGCGTGGTCAGGCCCGCATTACCGAGTCCAATGTGCAGGACATGCTGCGCGAGGTGCGTATGGCCCTGCTTGAGGCCGATGTGGCCCTTCCGGTGGTGCGGGACTTCATCGCTCGCGTCAAGGACAAGGCCTTGGGTCAGGAGGTGGTGGGTTCGCTCTCGCCGGGCCAGGCGCTGGTGGGTATCGTCCACCGCGAACTGGCGGCCACCATGGGCGAGGGGGTCAGCGACCTGAATCTGGCCACACAGCCGCCGGCGGTCATCTTGATGGCCGGCCTGCAGGGCGCTGGTAAAACCACCACCACCGCCAAGCTGGCCCGTCACCTGATTGAAAAGCGCAAGAAGAAGGTGCTGACTGTCTCTGGTGACGTGTACCGGCCCGCTGCTATTGAGCAGCTCAAGACGGTAACCGCGCAAGCGGGGGCACAGTGGTTTGCGAGCAGCCCCGAGCAAAAGCCAGCCGATATTGCGCGGGCAGCGCTCGATCATGCTCGACGTCATTATTTTGATGTGCTGCTGGTCGACACCGCTGGCCGCCTGGCCATTGACGAACAATTGATGCAAGAGATTCAGGATCTGCATCAGGTGCTCTCGCCCATAGAGACGCTGTTCGTGGTGGACGCCATGCAGGGTCAGGATGCGGTCAATACCGCCAAGGCCTTCGGCCAGGCGCTTGCGCTGACGGGTATCGTTTTGACCAAGCTCGACGGTGATTCGCGCGGCGGCGCGGCGCTGTCGGTGCGGCAAGTCACCGGGGTGCCTATCAAGTTTGCCGGTGTTTCCGAGAAGATCGACGGGCTCGAGGTGTTCGATGCCGAGCGCCATGCCGGCCGGGTATTGGGCATGGGCGACATCCTCGCGCTGGTCGAGCAGGTCAGCGCCGGCGTCGACATGCAGGCGGCGCAAAAGCTCGCGGCCAAGGTCAAGAGCGGCGCCGGCTTTGACCTCAATGACTTTCTGGCCCAGATCCAGCAGATGAAGCAGATGGGGGGCTTGTCGAGCTTGATGGACAAGCTGCCCTCGCAGCTTTCAGCCAAGGCCGCCGACATGGACTTGAACCGGGTTGAGAAAGATATCGCCCGCAAGCAGGGCATCATTCACAGCATGACGCCAGCCGAGCGCAGCAAGCCCGAGTTGATCAAGGCCACTCGCAAGAAACGCATCGCGGCCGGCGCGGGGGTCCAGGTTCAGGACGTCAACCGGCTGCTCAATGAGTTCGAGCAGATGCAGGGCATGATGAAAAAGATGCAAGGCGGCGGCATGATGAAGATGCTCAAGCGCATGGGGGGCATGAAGGGCCTGGGTGGGATGAAGGGCTTTCCTGGAATGCCTAGGTAGAGGCGGCAGGCGCTGATTCGCGGGAGCTTGTCAGCACCTGACCGCGCAGCGCGCGCTGCATGGCCTGCGTGATCTGTACATCGATCATTTGGCCAATCAGGCGTGGGTGGCCCTCGAAGTTGACCACCCGATTGCATTCGGTGCGCCCCATCAGCTCCTGTGCATTTTTGCGCGAAGGGCCCTCGACCAGAATGCGCTGTACCGTACCGGCGCGACGGGCGCTGATGGCTTTGACCCCCTCGTCGAGCCGGGCTTGCAGCCGCGCCAGCCGCGCTTGCTTGATGCGGTGCGGGGTCTCGTCGGCCAAATTGGCCGCCGGTGTACCCGGCCGTGGGCTGAAAATGAAAGAAAACGAGGTATCAAAGCCGATGTCGTCGACCAGGCGCATGAGTTTGTCGAAGTCTTCCTCGGTCTCACCCGGAAACCCGACGATGAAGTCACTGCTCATGGCCAGATCGGGGCGGATGGCGCGCAGCTTGCGCACCGTGCTTTTGTATTGCAGCGCGGTGTAGCCGCGCTTCATCGCCATCAGGATCTTGTCGCTGGCATGCTGTACCGGCAGGTGCAGATGATTGACCAGTTTGGGCACGCGCGCGTAGGCCTCGATCAGGCGCTGCGTGAACTCGTTCGGATGACTGGTGGTGTAGCGGATACGCTCGATGCCGGGGATCCCGGCGACATAGTCGATCAGGGTGGCGAAATCGGCGATTTCAGCGCTTTGGCCCATGGCCCCCCGATAGGCGTTGACGTTTTGACCCAGCAGGGTGACCTCGCGCACCCCCTGATCGGCCAGTTCGGCCACTTCCACCAGCACGCTCTCCAGCGGCCTTGAGACTTCATCGCCCCGGGTGTAGGGCACGACACAGTAGCTGCAGAATTTGGAGCAGCCCTCCATGATGGAGACGAAAGCGGTCGGGCCCTCCTTGCGTGAGGGAGGCAGATGGTCGAATTTTTCGATCTCGGGAAAGCTGATGTCCACCTGTGGCCGGTTCTGTTCGCGGCGCTGGCGCAACAAAGCGGGCAGCCGGTGCAGGGTCTGGGGACCAAAGACCAGGTCGACATAAGGCGCACGGGCGATGATTTCTTGCCCCTCCTGGCTGGCCACGCAGCCGCCAACTCCGATCAAGGCGCCGCGCTCCTTGAGATGCTTGACCCGGCCCAGATCGGAAAACACCTTCTCTTGCGCCTTCTCGCGCACCGAGCAGGTGTTAAAGAGGATCAGGTCAGCCTGCTCCGGGTCTTCAGTGGCTTCGTAGCCTTCGGCAGCACGCAGCACATCGGACATCTTGTCCGAGTCGTACTCGTTCATCTGGCAGCCGAAGGTCTTGATGTAGACCTTCGGTTTCATGGCCGGGCCTGAGGCAGTCGGGCTGGTTGATCGCAGCGGTTCATGGTGTGTATCCAGAGGCTGAGAGGTCGGCCGTCGGGCCGCAAGAAAGCCCCAGGGCGACTGCCCTGAGGCTTGAAAGTGGTGGTGATAGGTGGACTTGAACCACCGACATCAGCATTATGAATGCTGCGCTCTAACCAACTGAGCTATATCACCGGAGGGCCTAAATTATATCGCCTTGTTCAGCGGTGCTGGAACCGGGCGGCCCGCTTGTTGACAAAAGCATCCATGCCTTCTTTCTGGTCTTCGGTGGCAAACAGGCCGTGGAACAGCCGCCGCTCGAAAGTCAGCCCCTCGCTCAGTGGGCTCTCGAAGGCGCGGTTGACCGACTCTTTGGTGGCCATCACTGCCAGACGGCCGAACTGGGCGATTTGCAGGGCTGCGCCCAGGGCCTCGTCCAAGAGCTTGTCCAGCGGTACCACCCGGCTGACCAGGCCGGCGCGCTCGGCCTCTTGGGCATCCATCATGCGGCCGGTCAGGGCCAGATCCATAGCCTTGGACTTGCCAACCGCGCGGGGCAGGCGCTGGGTGCCGCCGGCGCCAGGGATGATGCCCAGCTTGATCTCCGGCTGGCCGAAACGGGCGTTGTCAGCGGCAATGATGAAATCGCACATCATGGCCAGTTCGCATCCGCCGCCGAGGGCGAACCCGCTGACGGCAGCGATCACGGGCTTGCGCACCTGGCCTATTTTTTCCCAGTTGCGACTGATGAAGTTGCGGCCATAGGCCTCGGCGAAAGTCATGCTGGCCATCGCACCGATATCGGCCCCTGCGGCGAAGGCTTTTTCGCTGCCGGTGACGATCATGCATCCGATCTGGTCGTCAGCATCGAAGGCCTTGAGGGCCTCGCCGAGTTCGTCCATCAACTGATCGTTGAGGGCGTTGAGCTGCTTGGGGCGATTGAGCCGGATCAGGCCGACTTGCTGACCCTCGGGTCCTTGGACGCTGGTTTCAATGGTTTCGAAGGGCATGATGGCTTTGAACTCCTGCTGAAAGATGAATCGGGTTGCGCCCCCGGTCAGGCGACCGCTGCGCATGATGCCATGACTACTTTGCCTCGGCCGGGCACAGCCACCGGGTCAGCACAGCGGCCTCTTGAACCGCCAGGCGCCAAGTCTGTCCGGCGGGCGGGATTTTTAGAGTCAATCGCAGCAATTGCTCGTCACGCGATATCCAGGCCTGGACCTTCTCTCCAGCGCGCGCATAGAGCAACAGGTCGTCGAGCTTGCGCAGACGCCAGCCCATGCCCCGGGCGTTTTCCAGGCCCAGCCACTCATCGCCAGCGCTCAGGCCCGCCGCGTGAGCGGCGCTGCCATGCAACACGGTGCGGATCTTCAAGCCCGCACCTTCGTCCACGCGCAGTCCCAGCCGCTGTGCCAGCGCATCGGGCTCCTCCAGGACCGCCACCCCGTGGGCCTGCAACAGTTCCTTGATCGGCAATTCCTGGGTGCTGTGAACCCAATGCCTGATCTGTGTCTCGAAAGTTCGACCGCTGCTGGCTTGCAGTTGTGCCAGCAGGTCGTCCTCGGTCATCGGCCCACCGCCGCAGCGCTCCCACAGGCCGCGCATGATGCCATCGAGACTCAGACCCGGTCGTATCGATCGCAGCGTCAGGTCCAGGCACAGCGCCACCAGAGCGCCCTTGCTGTAGTAGCTGACCGTGGCGTTGGGTGTGTTTTCATGGTGTCGGTAGTACTTGACCCAGGCATCCATGCTCGCTTGCGCCACCGTCTGCACTTTACGCCCTGGGGTCTGTAGCACTTGGTTAATGGTCTTGCCCAGCAGCTTGAGGTAGCCAGCGTTGTCCAGCAGGCCGCAGCGTCGCAGCATCAGGTCGTCGTAGTAGCTGGTGAAACCCTCGAAGAACCACAGCAACTCGGTGTAGTTCTCCCGGGTGTAGTCGTAGCGCGAAAATTCGGCGGGGCGCAGTCGCTTGACGTTCCAAGTGTGAAAGTACTCGTGGCTGATCAAGCCGCGCAAGGTGGTGTAGCCCTCGCTCACTGAGGTCGAATCCAGGCGGGGCAGGTCTCTGCGGCCGCAGATCAGGGCGGTGGAGTTGCGATGCTCCAGGCCGCCGTAGCCTTCACCCACGGCATGGAGCATGAATACATAGCGTTTGAAGGGGGCGGCGTCGTCCCCGTGCCAAAAGCGTATCTGTGTTTGGCAGATTTTTTGCGTGTCCTCGATCAGGCGTTGTCCATCGAAGCCCGGTGGCGCGCCGCTGACCACAAATCGATGAGGGATGCCGGCCACTTCAAACTGTCCGCTCCACAGCGCCCCAAAACTGACTGGAGAGTCGGCCAATTCGTCGTAGTCGGCCGCGAGGTAGCGGCCAAAGCCGCGGCGATCGACTTTAAGCGGCTTGAGGCCGGTGGCCAAGATCCAGGTCGGGTGATCTTTCGGGGGCGGTACTTCGAGGATCAGCGCACTCTCGTCCTGGCCGTGCACCCGCAGGCAGAGACAGGTTGCATTGAAGAAGCCGCGATCGTGGCTGAGTTGAGCCATGCGCACCGAGGGGTCGTTGGCATAGACCTCGTAGCTCACCTCCAGCGCTTGGCCCGCATGTGAAGGCAGACGCCAGCTGCATTTGTCGAGCTGTTGGGGGGTGAGTCGCTTGCGCCCCTGCCTGGCCTGCAGATGTTGCAGATGTCCGGAGAACTCGCGCACCATATAGCTGCCCGGTATCCAGACGGGAAGACTCAGCACCTGATCTGCCGAGCCCCGCGGGATACTCAAGTGCACACGCAGCAGGTGCGCCTTGAGATCGGCGATCTCGATGCGGTAGACGGGAGCGCCAGCAATGGACATCCCGCAAGAATACCTCAGGCCTTCTTTCCCCCTGCCGCCCTCGGCCTACGCATCAGAGTGCTTGGGCCATCAATTTCTCGACCTGCTCGACGGGGATGGCCCCAGGGACCCGTTGGCCGCTGGCAAAGACCAGCGTGGGGGTACCGGTAATGCGCATCTTGCGCGCGAATTCGGTGTTGCGGTTCAGGGCGCTGCTGTCGCAGTCGCTAGCGGCCGCCGGCGCTGGCTTGTCCGAAATCATCAGGTCGGTCCAGGCGCGGGCCCGGTCGCGGGCGCACCAGACATTGCGCGATTGCTCGGTCGAGCTCGGCCCCAGAATGGGTATCAGGAAGAGATGAATGGTGACGTCGGTGACCTTCTGCAGATCGCGCTCGAAGCGTTTGCAGTAGCCGCAGTTGGGGTCCTGAAATACCGCCAGTCGGCGTTTGCCGTTACCACGCACGATAGTGACGGCATCCTTGATCGGCAGACTGTCGAAGACGATGGCATTGAGCTTGTCGAGCCGCTCTTGCGTCAGGTCTTGCCGTGTGCGGGTGTCCATGAGTTGACCCTGGATCAGGAAGGCGCCGGTGGTATCGGTGTACACAATTTCCAGGCCCATTCGCACTTCGAGCAGGCCGCTCATGGGTGTGCGCCTGATCTCGTCGATTTTGGGCAGGCCCGGCAAGCGATCGCTCAAGGTCTTGCGCAGCGCCGATTCTTGGGCCGCGGTCAGCCCGCTGTTTTGGCTCAGGGCAGCCAGTGGCAGCACTGCGGCCAGCAAACCGGCCGCCACTGCACCGCGAAGCGGCCCGAGGCGATGCCAGACTGCTGAACAATGGATCTTCATGACTGCGCACTCCCTGGCTTTAGCCCATGGCCTTACGGACCAGCCAAGATTTTATCCAGCGCTGACTGCCCACCGCGTTCATACCCCAGTTGCGCAGGGTCTGCCATTGTGAGTGGTTGTAACTGAAGAGGCCTTGCAGGCTGTCTGTGAGTAGACCCATGGCCTGCACGTCGGCCTTGCGCGCTCGCTCATAGCGTCTGAGCAGCCGCAGATCGCCCGGCGATCGCCAAAATTCCCGACCGCCGACGATGCGCGCGAGCTCTCGCACATCGGCCAGGCCGAGGTTGAGCCCTTGGCCGGCCAGAGGATGCACCGTGTGGGCGGCATCGCCGGCCAGCGCCCAGCCCGGCGCTACCCAGCGATTGGCCCGCGACAGATGCAAAGGCCAGGCCGTCACGGGGCTGGTCAGGGTCAGGGGCCCTGCCAGCGTGCCCACGCGCGCCTGCACAGCCATGGCGAAGGCCTGCCCGCTCAGCGCCTGCAAGGTCTGTGCTCGATCCAGGGGCACTGACCACACCAGCGCCCAGTCCCGGCCGCCCGATCCACCCATCGGCAGCAAGGCCAGAATCTCGCCGTCGACGAACCACTGGTGGGCTTGGCCGCCATGCGGCAACGGGCTTTGTAGACGCGCCGCCAGCGCTTTTTGGGCATAGGGCCTGCTGTCCCATTGGATACCCAAAGCTTGTCGACTGATGCTATCGCGGCCTTCGCACACCACCTGCAGTTGCGCCTCGACCTCAAGCGGCGAATCGATGACTGTGACCTGCGGGGCAAAGCGCAAAGCCTGGTCTAGTTTGTCCATCAAGTCGCTGGCCGGTACCAGCCAGGCGAGCTCGTCTTGACCGGGCTGCGGTTCGAAGCGGATCTGACCGCCTTCGTCGCCCCAGACCTGCATCGCTGACACTGGCGTCACCGATTCTTCGGCCGGCCAGGCCCGGATCTCTTGCAGCAACTCGCGCGAGGCGCGGTTGATCGCATAGGCCCGAACATCGCAACCGGGCGTCGCCCGAGCCGACTGCAGCAGGGCCACCTTCAGACGCTGCTGCGCCAGCAGCAACGCCAGGCTGCGTCCCACCACACCATCACCGCGGATACACACATCAAATGGAGAGGCCATGGTCCATTGTAGAAAGCCAGCGAAAATAGGGACTCCCCCTTCTTCAATGGCCCCACCCATGAGCGCTTCTGATTCTGACTTGCAGGCGGTGATTGCCCAACTGCTGATCTATCCGGTCAAGTCTTGCGCGCCCGTGGCGCTTGGCCAGGCCCTGTTGACCGATCAGGGCCTGGACCTCGACCGCACTTGGATGGTGGTCGACGAGCGCGGCCAATTCATCTCGCAGCGCGAGCAGCCACGGCTGGCCCTGGTGCAGCCCACGCTGCGCCAGTCTGACCTGGTGCTGCGTGCACCGGGCATGCTGTCCTTGCACCTGGGGCTCGAGACCGTGGAGTCGCCGGCCCGGGTCGAGGTGTGGGATGAAACCGTACAGGCCTGGGACATGGGCGCCGTGGCGGCACAGTGGTTCAGCGACTTTTTGGGCCGACCGGCCCGGCTGGTGCGTTTCGACCCGCAGGTCGAGCGCGCCAGCGACCGCCGATGGACCGGGGGGCAGACGGTCCTCAACACTTTCAGCGATGGCTTTCCGCTCATGCTCGTGTCTCAGCCTTCTCTAGAGGCGCTTAACCTGCGTTTGCAGGCCGGTGGGCGCGCGCCCGTCGACATGTTTCGGTTTCGGCCCAATATTGTGCTGGCCGCCCAGGACCTACAGACCTGGACAGCGCATGAGGAAGACCGCGTCACCGAGTTTGAAATGAATACGCCGCAGGGGCCGATACGGTTACGGCCGGCCAAACCTTGCACTCGGTGCAATATGGTCGATATCGATCCGGCCAGCGGTCAGATCGATGCGGGGGTGCTGTCGGCGCTGCATGGCTATCGCCGCGATCCGCGCCTGGAGGGTGCTGTGACCTTCGGCGTAAATCTGATGGTGCTCGAGGGATACGATCGTCTCTTGAGCGTGGGTCAGTCGGTGCGGGCCCGACGAGCGGCCTCCTGAGCTGCCCCGCTGCGCAGCTGTTGACGCAGCACGGTCCCGATGCTCATCATCACTGCGGCCGCCCCGCAGAGTACGGGTGCAGATCCGATGTGATCGATCAAGGCAGCCGCCAGGGCCACGCCCAGGGCCTGGCCCAGGAACAAGCTGGTGGCAAACAGGGACACCCCCAGCCCCCGTTCCTGCGGCGCCATCTGAGTCGCCAGCGTCTGCAGTGTGTTGTGCAGCATGAAAAAACAAAACCCGCCCAGCAGCATGGCTGCCGGGGTGATCTGCCACCACGGGCTCAGGGCCAAGACCCCGAGCGCCAGCGCCATGCCCAGCCCGCCGGCCAGGGCCATGCCGGTCTCGCCCAGCCGAGCAATCAGTGGGCGCGCGCTGGCCATGTAGGTCACGCCGCCCAGGCCCATCAGCGCGACGATGGCCCCGGCGCTTGCGAGCGACAAGCCATGGCGCTCGTGCAGGTGTGAGGCCACCAGGGCCATCATGCCAAAACCGGCAGCACCCTGAAAAAGCGAGAACACCATCATCTTGCGCACCCAGGTTTGCCGCAACAACTGGCCTGTTTGTCCCAGGAGTTTGTGGCCGCCTGAGGCTGGCGTGAGCGTGGCGCCCACGCTTGGGTGGCGGCGGTGCAGCTGCAGCACCAGCCCCACCGAAAGAAACAGGAGTGTCAGCAACACGAAGGCCCAGCGCCAACCGACGGTGTCCGTCAGTATCCCGCCGACAAATTGGCCGCTGAAGATGCCCAGCGTGGTGCCCAGGCCCACGCGGGCCAGGGTTTCCTGGCGCCGTGCATAGGGCACCGCATCGCCTGTCCAGGCCAGGGCCAGCGGAATGATGGCCGCCGCACAGGCGGCGGCCATTACGCGGGCCAACACCAGACTCTCTAGGCTACATGCCAGGGCCGCCAGCACATTGCCCAAGGCCGAGCCCAGGCAGGTGTAGGCAATCACCCGCAGCTTGCCGTAGCGGTCGCCCAGAAGGCCAAAAATCAGCTGGGTCAGTCCGTAAGTCAGCGCAAAGGCCGACACCACCGGAGCCACCCCAGCCAGCGGTCTGTCGAATTGTCGCGAGAGCTCGGGCAGCATCGCATCGCAGATGCGCTGACTGGCCATGCTGGTGAAGCAGGCCAGAGACAACAGCAGCACCGTCTGCCGGATCGAATCGGGCAGGCTGGGGTCCGCAGACTCGGGCGCCGCACTCACTGGGGGGGTGCCCCGTCGGCCCTGCTCATTCGACCTTGGTGCCCGAATACTTGATCGGACCAGCGCGGCTGGCGAGCTCCTGGCGGATATGCCGGGCCAGTTCCTGACCGTTGCCACCGATCAGATCGTAGCCCTTGCCATCGATCTCGCGCTCCTTGAATGCACTCTCGCGCAGAATGCTCGATAGCTCGCGCTCGATACGCTGCACCACCGCCGCAGGCATGCTCGCTGGCGCAAACAGTCCGACCCAGACGTTGGCGTCCACCTCGGGATAGCCCAGCTCGCCCACCGTTGGTACATCGGGAAAGGCGGGATGGCGGGTCTTGCCGCCGTAGGCCAACGCCTTCATACGCTTACTTTGCAGATGCGGCCGCGCCGAGGGAATGCCGGCCCAGGTCAGCGGTATTTCCCCAGCCACCACCGCATTGACCGCCTGCGGAATACCACGGTAGGGAATGTGCACGATGAAGATACCGGCCTTTTGCTTGAGCATTTCGGTGGCCAGTTGCGGCTGGCTGCCCGCCCCATAGGAGGCATAGGAGAGCTGTCCGGGTTGTTTGCGTGCCAGCGCGATGAGTTCCTGCAGCGTGTTGGCGGGCAGCGCAGCGCTGGCCACAAACAGTTGGCTGAAGGAGACCATGCGCGTAATTGGCGCGAAGTCGCGCTCAAAGTCATAAGGCAGGCGGTTGTAGAGATGCGGGTTGATGGTGAAGGTGGCGTCGGTGGTCACCAGCAGGGTGTGTCCATCCGTGGACCGCGCCACCATCTCGGTGCCCACCAGCGTGTTGGCGCCGGGCCGGTTGTCCACCGATACAGCTTGCTGCCAGCGCTCCTGAAGTCTTTGCGCCACAGCCCTCGCCAGGATGTCGACGCCGCCGCCGGCCGGGTAGGGTACGATGATTCGAACGGGCCGGGTGGGCCACTCCGAGCTTTGTGCGTGCACCATCGCGCAGGCCGACAGCAGGCCCGTGATAAGCAGCCCCAGATTCAAGCGACGATTCATGCAGACTCCCCGTTCAGACGGTCATGAAAGAACGTATGCATTCTATTCAGGTGGCCTTGCCGCAGCCGACTCCGGGGTCGGCCGTTCGTGCTCCCTCGGGCTTTGACTTGAACGATGACAGCAACTGGCCGACCCTGCCTGACTTGCGTCTGGCCCGGATCGGGTCGTCGGCTCGATCGCGCTATGCGGGCGACCGGTGGTCCTATTTGGAGTGTGGGCCGAGACACGCTGTGCCCCTGCTGTTGCTGCACGGCATCGGCGCCGATGCGCGGTACTTCCGATTTCAGATGGCCGCACTGGCGCAGCGATGGCGGGTGATTGCCTGGAATGCGCCTGGCTATGGATTGAGCGACAAGCTGAGCACCGATCAGCCCCAGGCGGCCGATTACGCACAGGCCGTCTGTGACTTCATGGACGCGGTGGATATGGGGCCCTGCATCGTCGCCGGTCATTCTTTTGGATCGGCTGTGGCGCAAGCCTTCGCGATCGCTCATCCCGGGCGTGTACGGGGCTTGCTGCTCAGCGGCACCGGTATCGGCCAGCGCGAACTCTCGGTCGAGCGGCGGCAGTCTTTCCAAGAGCGGGTGGACCGCATCCGAAACGGCGCATACCAATACGGCGATCGCGGGGCCGACCACCTGCTCGGCCCCTATGCAACGGGGGCCATACGCGCCTGGGCGACCGATCTGTCGCGACGCCTGCAGGCCGGTGGCCTGGAGCAGGCGGCTGCGTTTCGCCTGTCCTCCTTTTGCAGTCTCGACCAGGCCCGGGCGCTGACCATGCCCCTGCTGATGGTGCAGGGCAGCGAGGATGCGATCAATCCGCGGCAGGATAACGCCGACCGACTGCTGGCCGCTGTCCCGCAGGCGCAGCTGCAGGTTTGGCAGGGCATAGGCCATTTGCCCGAAATCGAAGCGCCGGACTTGTTCAACCAGACCTTGTCTTCTTTTGTCCAGTCCCTGGGGGCTTCATGAGTCAAGGTGTCTGGCAGGACCTCGATCAGGCCGCTCTCGACCGGGCCTACGATCAGACGCAGTGGGCACCCAACTGGGCGCAGGTACTCGATCGGTATGCCCAGCGCAGCCAGGACTTGCGACAGCGTTGCGGGCCGCCGGTGCGAATGGCTTATGGCAGCGGCGCCAACGAAGCCCTGGACCTGCATGGAGCCGGCGGTGGTTCGGCGCCGGCCCTGGTGTATGTGCACGGCGGAGCTTGGCGCAGCGGTCGGGCAGCGGACTATGCCTTTCTGGCCGAGCCTTTCGTGCAGGCTGGGGCACGCGTGATCATGCCGGACTTTGACGCAGTGCAGGACTGCGGCGGCGACTTGCGGGTGCTGGCTGATCAGGTCCGGCGGGCTTTGGTCACACTGGTGAGCCAAGCGCGCGCCTGGGGCATTGATCCGGCCCGGATTCATCTGGCCGGGCATTCCTCCGGCGCGCATTTGGCGGCGGTGGCCGCCACCGCGGGCGATGGCCTGCCGATAGCCAGCCTTCTGTGCTGTAGCGGCATGTATGAACTCGAGCCGGTGCGGCGCTCGGCCCGCAGCCGCTATGTGCATCTTGACGACGCCGGGGTGCACAGGCTCAGCCCGGCCCGTCATGCGCGCTCGCTCGACGGCCCCGTTCTGGTCGCGGTGGGCAGCTGCGAGAGCCCGCAGTTCATCTGGCAGAGCCAGATGTGGACCGAGACGCTGGTGGCTGCCGGCTTGAGCACCACGGCCCTGTGGGCCGAGGGCTTGAACCATTTTGAAATTTTGGAGACCTTGGCCGATCCCGGCAGCTCATTGGTACGACTGCAGTTGCGCCGCATGGGGCTTGGCCCTTGAGCTTGCCCCGGGTCAATCGGCCTTGATGTTGCGCGTCTCGATCACCCGTTTCCAGCGCGCAAACTCTGCCGCCTGATAGGCCGTGAACTGTTCCGGTGTGGTGGCCACGATCTCAAAGCCCAGTTCGAGCAACCGGGGTCGCACTTGCGGGTCGTTGAGGCTGGCGGCAATGGCCGCATGCAAGCGGTTTTTCAGGTCAGCCGGCAGACCTTTGGGCCCGGCAATGGCCTGCCAGGAATACACATTGGCCTCCTTGATGCCCAACTCCTCCAGCGAAGGCACTTGCGGCAACAGGGGTGAGCGCCGGGCGCTGGTGATGGCCAGGGCGCGCAACTTGCCGGCCTGGATCTGGGGCATCGCGGTATTGATGTTCATGAAGGAGGAGTCGACTTGGTTGCCCAGCAGATCGTTCATTACCGGGCCGCCGCCCTTGTAGGGCACATGGATGCCCGTGGTGCCGGTCTGGAGCCAGAACAATTCGGCCGTGAGGTGATCGCTGCTGCCGTTGCCCGAGGAGGCAAAGGTCATCTTGTTCGGCTGTGCCTTGAGAAAAGCGATGACATCGGCCATGGATTTGTGCGGTGAGGCCGATGGCACCACCAGCACATTGGGCGCTTGCACCGCCACCGAGATGTAATCGAGTTCCTTGAGGGCATCGTAAGGTGCCTTGATCAGGTGTGGCGCAATCACGAAGGGCCCCAGCGAGGAAACCAGCAGGGTCTGGCCATCGGCGGGTGAGCGCACCACCTGGCCGGTGCCTATGGTGCCTGTGGCCCCGGCGCGGTTGTCCACCACAAAGCGCCCGCCCAGGCGCTCTTGCAGCTTGGGCGCCAAGGTGCGGGCGATCAGATCGGTCGAACCGCCGGGCGGGAAGGGTACCACCAGGGTCACCGGCCGGCTGGCGTCGGGCCAGGCCTGCGCGGCGGTTACGGCGAGACAGGCGGCAAGGGCGCAGAGCCATTTTTTCATGGGATTTCCTCCAGGGTTTTGCTCAAAACAGGACGTGATCCTAGGCCCTCGGCGCGCGCCTGGGGCTACTGGTTCGCCCCAATAGGGACCGGGGGCTGTCCAAGCCGGCGTTTCGGGCGTAAAGTTAAGGCCGCTCAGCCTATTTGTCCCTAGCCCCTGTCCTGACCGTGTATCTCCGTCTTTTGCTCCTTGTCTCTGCCACTTGGGCGTTGTACGCGCAGGCGGCCCAGCCTCTGGTCACCGATGACACGGGCACGCAAGGCAAGGGCGGCCAGCAGGTCGAGATCGCCCAGACTGCGGATCGTTTGCGTCAAGCCGCCGACCGCGGCCGAAGCCGCGCCACCGGCCTGACCTACACCCTGGGCGTGAGCGATCAGGCCGACCTGTTTGTTAGCGCTTCCTATCAGGGGCTGCGCCTGGCAGATGCCTTGCCCGCATCGGGTTGGGGCAACTCGGTGCTGGGGGTCAAGTGGCGTCTTTGGGAACACGAGGCCACCAAGACCTCCTTGGCGCTCAAGCCCGAGCTGGTGCTGCCTGTCAGTGCATCGGCCGATGCGGCGGGCCTGGGGGCTGGCAAGGTCTCCTATGCACTCAATGGCATCGTGACGCGCGAGACGTCCTTCGGGGCCCTGCATTTCAACGTCGCTTTCCATCGAGATCGCAAACGCAGCAGTCTGGAGACCGAGCGTGGCATGCGCTATTCGGTGGCCCCGGTCTGGGACCTGAGCGCGTCCTGGAAGCTGGCGCTGGATATGGGGATCGAGACCACCCGCAACGGTAGCGGGATTCGGGTGCGTTCTCGTTTCGTTGAGGTCGGCGCCATCTACTCACCTGACAAAAATCAGGACTGGGCCTTGGGCCTGGTGCGCAGCTCCGACAACGACAGCCCTGAGACAAGCCGCCGCACCCTCACGGGCGGCTGGACCTGGCGCTTTTAAGTCGCTCAGTGGCCGCGTATCGGCCATCCAGGCCTGGGGCGTTTGGGCCAGCGCTCGGCGATGGCACCGACCGCCACACCGAGGCCCCTCATTACAATTTTGGGTCTTGTGAAGGATCTCCCATGAGTTTGAAATGCGGCATTGTGGGCCTGCCCAACGTCGGCAAGTCCACCCTCTTCAATGCCTTGACCAAAGCGGGTATTGCGGCCGAGAACTACCCCTTTTGCACCATCGAGCCCAACACCGGCGTGGTCGAGGTGCCCGATCCTCGCCTGCAGCAGTTGGCGGCCATCGTTCGGCCCGAGCGCATCGTGCCGGCTATCGTCGAGTTTGTGGACATTGCCGGTCTGGTCGCCGGAGCCAGCCAGGGTGAGGGCCTGGGCAATCAGTTTTTGGCGCATATCCGCGAGACCGATGCCATCGTCAATGTGGTGCGCTGCTTTGAAGACCCCAATGTGATCCATGTGGCGGGCAAAGTCGATCCGATCGCCGACATCGAGGTCATACAGACCGAGTTGTGCCTGGCTGACCTGGGGACGGTCGAGAAAAGCCTGCAGCGCAGTGCCAAGGCGGCCAAGAGCGGCAACGACAAGGAGGCAGCCAAGTTGGTGGCGCTGCTCACCCGGGTGCAAACCGTGCTCAACGAAGGCAAGCCTGTGCGTACGCTGGATTTGTCGGACGAAGAACGCACGCTGCTCAAACCCCTGTGCCTGATTACCGCCAAGCGCGCGATGTTCGTGGGCAATGTCAGCGAGGACGGCTTTAAGGACAATCCGCTGCTCGAGCGCTTGCAGGCCTACGCGGCTGGCCAGAATGCGCCGGTGGTGGCCATCTGCGCCAAGATGGAAGCCGACATGGCCGACATGAGCGACGAGGACAAGGCGATTTTTCTATCTGAAATGGGACAAAGTGAGCCGGGTCTCAATCGCCTCATCCGGGCTGCCTTCAAGCTGCTGGGCCTGCAGACCTACTTCACGGCCGGCGAGAAGGAGGTGCGCGCCTGGACCGTACACATCGGTGACACCGCGCCCCAGGCGGCCGGGGTGATTCACGGCGACTTCGAGCGGGGCTTCATCCGAGCGCAGACGATTGCCTTCGAGGACTATGTGGCCCTCAAGGGCGAGCAGGGGGCCAAGGATGCCGGCAAGATGCGCAGCGAAGGCAAGGACTACATCGTCAAGGACGGCGATGTGATGAACTTTTTGTTCAACGTCTGAGTCACTGCAGCGAAATCCCGCCCGGAAACACCCACAGCAGCGCGGCGGTCATCGTCACATAGCGCGCAAACTTGCCGATGGCCATGTACAGCACACAGGGCCAGAAAGGCAGGCGCAGCCAGCCTGCCACCGCGCACAAGGGGTCTCCCACTGCGGGTAGCCACGAGAGCAGGCAGGCCTTGGGGCCGAGCCGTTCGAGCCAGCGCAAGGCCCTGTAGTGAGTGCTCGAGCTGCGGTATTTGTCGGCCACCCGATGCGCGCCGTAGCCCATCCACCAGTCCACCGCCCCGCCCAAGGTGTTACCCGCCGTGGCCACCAGCACCGCAGGCCAGAACAGATCGGGTTGCAGCTTGACCAGGCCAAAAACCGCGGGCTCCGAGCCCATGGGCAACAAAGTGGCCGAAATGAACGCTACCACGAACACCGTGCTGAGCCCATGCTCCGGCAGGGCCAGCCATTGGAGCACTTGTTTGAGGGTTTCGTCCATGGGTGAAGTCGCAGTTGCGTAGGCCGTGCACCAGGCCTAACGCCTGGTGGCCGGCAGTATAGAGACCGGCTCCCAGGGCCGCCATGCGCCTAGCACAAACACGGACGTTCGCGCACGCGCACATGTCCTGATGCCCGCTGGGGCCGCCGTCGCACCTGCTGAAATTTCAGGCAGGTAGAATCCGCTTCCCTTCGCCGGACGCGCCCCCTTTGCTTATGTATATCGGCCCCTACGCTCTGCCCAATCGCGTGTTCGCTGCGCCCATGGCCGGGGTCACTGATCGTCCTTTCAGGCGCCTGTGCAAGGCCCTGGGCGCGGGCTACGCCGTCAGCGAGATGGTGACCTCGCGCCGCGATTTGTGGGACAGCCTCAAAACCTCGCGCCGCGCCGACCATCAGGGTGAGACGGCGCCGATTGCGGTGCAGATCGCTGGCACCGATGCGCAGATGATGGCCGATGCCGCGCGCTACAACATTGACCGCGGCGCGCAGATCATCGACATCAACATGGGCTGCCCCGCCAAGAAAGTGTGCAACAAATGGGCAGGCTCTGCCCTGATGCAAAACGAGACGCTGGCCCTCGAGATTGCCCAAGCGGTGGTACGGGCCTGCCAGCCGCACGGCGTGCCGGTCACACTCAAGATGCGTACGGGTTGGTCGGCGGCCCACAAAAACGCGGTTGAACTTGCGCGCGTCTTTGAGCAGGCCGGCATCGCCATGCTGACGGTACACGGTCGCACCCGCGAACAGGGCTACGGCGGTCAGGCCGAATACGACACCATTGCAGCCGTCAAGGCCGCGGTGGCTGTTCCGGTCGTGGCCAACGGAGACATTGATTCGCCGCAGAAGGCCCGGCAGGTGCTGCGTCAGACTGGGGCCGATGCGGTCATGATCGGCCGTGCGGCCCAGGGTCGGCCCTGGATTTTTCGCGAGGTGGTGCATTACCTGGCCACCGGCGAGCATCTGGCGCCTCTGCTGGTGGCCCAGGTCACCAAGTTGCTGCTCGACCATCTGGCCGAGCATCACCAGCTTTACGGCGAGTACACCGGGGTGCGTACCGCCCGCAAGCACATCGGCTGGTATGTGAGCAGCCTGCCGGGTGGAACGTCCTTGCGGCAGCGGGTCAACGGCATCGAGTCGGCGGCCGAGCAACTGGCGGCGGTGGACGCTTATTTTCGGGAGCTGGCCTCGCGCATGGATCGCCTGCCGCCGGCGTCCTGGCAGGTCGAGGACCCCAAACACGAGAAAGTGTGTGCATGAGCAAGAAAAACATTGAAGACTGTGTTCGGTCCAGTCTGGAGGGCTATTTCAAGGATTTGCGCGGTACCGAGCCGGCCGGCATTTACGACATGATGGTGCAGGTGTTTGAAAAGCCCATGCTCGAGGTCGTGATGCAGCAGGCCGATCAAAACCAGTCGCGCGCGGCCCAGTGGCTGGGCCTCAATCGCAACACGCTGCGCAAGAAGCTGCTCGACCACAAGTTGCTGTCGTGAACGCTGCAGCGCAGCCTGCGATCCCAAGTTCATCTGTCCCCTTTGAGGCCCCATGTACGCCCTGATTTCCGTCTCTGACAAGACCGGCATTGTTGAGCTGGCCCGCGCCCTTCATGCGCTGGGCGTGCACCTGCTGTCGACCGGCGGCACCGCCAAACTGCTGGCCGAGCAGGGCCTGCCTGTCACCGAAGTGGCCGACATGACCGGCTTTCCGGAAATGCTCGACGGCCGCGTCAAGACCCTGCACCCCAAGGTGCACGGCGGCCTGCTCGCCCGGCGCGACCTGCCCGAGCACATGGCGGCGCTGCGGCGTCACCATATTCACACCATCGACATCTTGGTGGTCAATCTCTACCCTTTCGAAGCGACAGTAGCCCGTCCCGGCTGCTCGCTCGATGAGGCCATCGAGAACATCGACATCGGCGGGCCGGCCATGGTGCGCAGCGCCGCCAAGAACTGGAGGGACGTGGCGGTGCTCACCGACGCCTCGCAGTACGCCGGAGTGATCGCCGAGCTCAAGGCCCACAAAAAGGTGAGCGACGTAACCCGCTTTGCGCTGTCGGTGGCCGCCTTCAACCG
>CAZCSD010000040.1:0-23519 GCA_964501235.1 uncultured Polaromonas sp.
TTGGCGACCAGGGCCAGGTGCTGCAACAGAGCACGGCGCTGATCTTCATCGAGGGACAGTCGCAGATCGGCCAGCCCGGCATCAAGCGCCGGACGCAGCGCCTCTGGGTTCATGCGGGCGCCTTCTCGCTGTGCTTCCAGAGGCCTTTTTTCAGGTGTACCAGCAGGAGAGAAATGGCCGCCGGTGTGATGCCCGAAATCCGCGAGGCCTGGCCTAAGGTTTCGGGCCGGTGTCGGGCCAGCTTCTGGCGCACCTCGATGCTCAGCGCCGGGACCTGCATATAGTCAAGCTCGGCCGGCAACTTGAGGTTCTCGTAATGGGCGGCCCGCTCCACCTCCGTCTTTTGCAAGTCGATATAGCCGGCGTACTTGGCCGAAATTTCGATTTGCTCGATCACCGAAGCGCGCAAGGCCCTATCGCCCTGGGCCGGGAAAAGCTGCGGATCGGCATAAGCTCCTCCCTCCAGCGACATCAGCGCCTCGTAACTGACCCCGGGCCGACGCAGCAGGTCCATCAGTCGGTACTCGCGCTCGATCCCCTGCCCCAAGACGCGCTCGGCCTCAGCCGCGGGCAGCTTACCCGGATGCACCCAGAGCTGGCGCAGCCGGTCGGTTTCACGGGTGATCGCGTCACGCTTGCGATTGAAGGCGTCCCAGCGGGCGTCGTCAATCAGACCCAGCTGGCGCGCCTGTTCGGTCAAACGCATATCGGCATTGTCCTCGCGCAGCATCAGACGGTACTCAGCCCGGCTGGTGAACATGCGGTAAGGCTCGGTCACGCCCTTGGTGATCAGATCATCGACCAGCACCCCTAGATACGCCTCGTCACGACGCGGCAGCCACGGCGCCTTGCCCTGGCACTGCAAAGCAGCATTGATCCCCGCGTACAGACCTTGCGCGGCCGCCTCTTCATAACCCGTAGTTCCATTTATCTGTCCGGCAAAGAACAGCCCTGATATATGGCGCGTTTCGAAGCTGGCCTTGAGCGACCGCGGGTCGAAATAGTCGTACTCGATGGCGTAGCCCGGCCTGAGGATATGGGCGTTTTCCAAGCCGGCCATGGACCGAACCATCTCGTACTGGATGTCGAAAGGCAGGCTGGTGGAAATGCCGTTGGGATAGAACTCGTGCGTGCTCAGTCCTTCGGGTTCCAGAAAGATCTGATGGCTTTCTTTGTCAGCAAAGCGATTGATCTTGTCCTCAACGCTGGGGCAGTAACGCGGACCGACACCATCGATCTTGCCAGTGAACATCGGGCTGCGGTCAAAGCCCGAGCGAATAATCTCGTGGGTGCGGGCATTGGTGTGGGTGACCCAGCAAGGTAGCTGCATCGGATGGGCAATGTCGTGGCCCATGAAGCTGAAGACCGGAACGGCGCCACCCTCGCCGCCCTCCATGCCATCGCCCGGCTGGCGAATGCATTTCGAAAAATCAATGGTGCGGCCATCAAGCCGCGGGGGCGTACCGGTCTTGAGCCGACCCTGGGGCAGCTTGAGTTCCTTAAGACGTGCGCTCAGCGATGCAGCCGGCGGATCTCCAGCGCGACCGGCCGCGTAGTGATTGAGGCCCACATGGATCTTGCCATCGAGAAAAGTACCCGCGGTCAACACCACCGCCCGCGCCCTGAAGCGAATGCCCACTTGCGTCACAGCGCCGGCGACACGGTCGCCCTCTATGATCAAGTCGTCGACCGCCTGCTGGAAAAGCCAGAGCCCGGGCTGGTTCTCCAAGCGCCCGCGTATGGCCGCCTTATAGAGCACCCGATCGGCCTGGGCCCGGGTAGCGCGCACGGCCGGCCCCTTGCTGGAGTTGAGAATCCGAAACTGTATGCCGGCCTCATCCGTGGCCAAGGCCATGGCCCCGCCCATCGCGTCGACCTCCTTGACCAAATGCCCCTTGCCAATGCCGCCGATTGACGGATTGCAACTCATCTGGCCCAAGGTTTCAATGTTGTGCGTCAGCAGCAAGGTCTTACAGCCCATGCGGGCAGCGGCCAAGGCCGCCTCGGTGCCGGCGTGGCCGCCCCCGACGACGATGACATCAAACTGCTGCGGATGGGTGTAGGCAATCATGGGTCCTGACTTGTCGACACGAAAACCGGGGTGTCGCCAAAGTCACCCACGAGCTGATGCCGAAAAAACAGGCAATTGTATGATCGGCCACAAGTTTCCGCGCTGACGGCCCCCAGCTGAGTCGCTCTGGCGCGGACCGTTCCAACAGGCATTCCAGCCTAAAGAAGGGAGTCTGAGCATGAGTCGGGAAGTCGTGGTTGTCAGCGGTGTGCGCACCGCCATCGGAACTTTTGGCGGCAGCCTCAAGGATGTACCCCCCACCGAGTTGGCGACCCTGGTGGTGCGCGAGTCCCTGGCCCGGGCGCAGATTGAGGGCAAAGACGTGGGCCATGTCGTGTTCGGCCATGTGGTCAACACCGAGCCCAAGGACATGTACCTTTCGAGGGTGGCTGCCATCAACGGCGGTTGCGCCGAAAGCACCCCCGCCATGAACGTCAACCGACTCTGCGGCTCAGGTTTGCAGGCCATCGTCTCGGCCAGCCAGGCGATCTTGCTGGGCGATTGCGAGATCGCCATCGGGGGCGGGGCCGAGAACATGAGCCGCGGCCCCTACATCAATCCCAGCCAGCGGTGGGGCACCCGCATGGGCGATGCCAAGCTTGTGGACATGATGGTGGGCGCCCTGCACGACCCCTTCCACAACATCCACATGGGGGTGACCGCTGAAAATGTTGCTTCCCGCTACCGCATCAGCCGCGAAATGCAGGATGCCCTGGCGCTACAGAGCCATCTGCGCGCCGAGCGAGCCACCCAAGCCGGCTACTTCAAAAGCCAAATCGTGCCGGTCATGCTCAAAAGCAAGAAAGGCGATGTCGCTTACGCCACAGACGAACATTTCCGCAGCCAGGCCAAAGCGGAGGATTTCGCCAAACTCAAGCCCGTCTTCCTCAAGGAAAACGGCACCGTCACCGCCGGCAACGCCTCGGGCATCAACGACGCCGCCGCTGCCGTAGTGCTGATGGAGGCGGCCGTCGCCCAAGCCCGGGGGGCCAAACCGTTGGCCCGCCTGGTGGGCTATGCCCACACCGGACTGGACCCCAAGTACATGGGCGTGGGGCCGATCTCGGCCACGCAGGCGGTGCTCCAGAAAACCGGCCTGAAAACCAGCGACCTCGACGTGGTCGAGGCCAACGAAGCGTTTGCAGCCCAGGCCTGCGCGGTCACCCAGGAGCTCGGCCTAGACCCGGCCAAGGTCAACCCCAATGGCTCGGGCATCTCGCTGGGGCACCCCATCGGCGCGACCGGGGCGCTGATCACCGTCAAGGCCCTGCACGAGCTGCAACGCGTTCAAGGCCGCTATGCTCTGGTGACCATGTGTATAGGTGGCGGACAGGGCATCGCCGCCGTTTTTGAGCGGATGTAAGGCCGGCCTCTGACTTACTTGCGCACCGCGGGCGCCTCCACCGGCAGACCTTCGGCGCGCCAGCCGAGATACAGAGCGAGCTGGCGCATCGGGAGCGCCCCCCACTCTGGAAGCTCAGCCCGCACACCCACCAGACAACTGCGCAAGCGCCGCTCGAGCGAGCCGAGCCTCTGCCACTCCAGGCGGTAAAGCGGGTACGCATTGGGTTGGCCCTGGCTGAGTGCATCGGTGTAGAACCTGCGCCCGTAGTTCTGGTCATGGCAATGGGTGCAGGCCAGATTGAGCTGACCGCGACGCTGCATAAAAAGACGCTCGCCTTCGAGCAAATGGGCGCGCGCTGGCCCCGATACATCAACCCGCAGGGGCAGCCCGGCCGAAGCCCGGGTGACATACAGGCTCAAGGCCAGCAGATCCTCCGACTCAAAGGTCAGCGCGGGCCCCTGCTGGTGCACTTGGCGGCATTGTGCGATCCGATCGTCAAGGTTGAGCAGCCGGCCGCTGCGCACATCAACCGCCGGGTAGCGCGCTGCAACGCCGCGCATGCTCTGAGCCACCGGGCCATGACACTGAGCACAGCTTTTGCCCGCTGCCCCCACCCCCTCGGACCAACGCTGCTCACCGCGCAAGAGCGCCAGCTGGCCGGGGTTGCCAAACTCATCGGCCTGCAAGGCGCGCACGTCGCTGCCCGAAAAATACAGGCCCGATCGCAGTTGATCCAGAGGCAGGACCCGCTGCTGCGCATCGGCCAGCAGCGGCAGGATCGAAAAACACAGAGCCCAGAAAAATGAACGCATGCTATGAACCCACGCCTGGCTGCAGACGCCCGCGAACCGTCAGCTCGCGCGTGAGGCAGGCGGCTGCACCCGCAAGGACTGCCGCAGTTCGCCGGTCTGACCCATATCGTCCACCCAGCGTATGAGCACCTCACCGGTATGCTGGGCCCGAAAGCAAAACTCAAACAGGGGGTTGCCAGCTATGCCGGAAGAAGGCTCGACCCGAAAGACCTGACGCCCGGCATATTCGCAGCTGAGCTCGCGAATGACATTGCGAGGAATCGTTTTGCCGCTGAGGTCTTGCAGGTAGCCGGTCTCCATGGGGTGCGCCACCAAAAGTCGGGCCTGGACGACCTCGCCCGAGGCCACTTGCTGCGGTAAAAGCAGACGCGCCTGACTCATGATTTAACTGCCATCGACGCAGGCCGATTCGGTCACGATGACATCAGCCTGTCGCCAGCGATAGGTGTCGTCCGACATCCGCGCCAAAGCCACCACCTTTTGCGAACCGGCCAAACGCAAGCGCGTGGCCAATTCCGCGCGGCCCGACCAAGGCCCCAGATGAAAAACAGCCATCTGCGTCACCGGATTGCGCTGCGAGAGCAAGTACAGGTGCGTGACATGGTCCTGCTCGGTCATGGGGCTGTCCACCCTGACGCGGACCGGTACCAAGAGGCCGTTGTCGGCAAGCACCGGCAACTCCATGGTCAGTCCCCTTTCCGCCATGGGCCGGCCGCGCACGATGGGATCGAGCATCTGCGACAAACTCAGCAAGGTGCCCGAAAACATGCCCTGGGACTGAACGGGCGCGCTCAGGCTGCCTGCCAAGCCCGCCAACAGGCCCCGAACCAGCGCGCGGCGAGCCAGACCGGGTCCAGACCCCATCGTTTGAATACTTGCACCTCGTCTCATGGGTTGAGTGTCAGGCAAGCCAGCTCATCGCGCAGCGGCCAACAGATAGGCCACGATATCCTCAAGGCCTTGCGCACTCAAGGCAGTGCGGCCCTGGTAGGCAGGGGACACCGAGCGCAGACCTTCGGTGCTCAAGTACGGCGGCATGATGGTGGCGGGATTAAAAAGGCGGGCATCGGCGATACGCCGCCGCAGCTCCTGCGCAGAGCTGCGCTGCGCAATGCCCACCAGCGAGGGCCCCAGATCACCACCCTGCGCAAATCCTGGCAGCGCGTGACACAAGACACAGCCCGACTCGACCCGGTTGGCCAGGAGCGCGCGACCGCGCTCGATGCTGGCCACCGACTCGAGCGTCTGCCCCTGCGCCGAAGCTGCAAACAACCCTGCAGCCAAGGCCAGCGCCCCTAAGGACGCGGCCGGCTTGATCATGCGCGCGCCAGGCTCAGCCCGTGGTTCTTCAGGGGCAAAGACCGGTAGCGCTTGCCGGTGGCGGCCGATATGGCATTGACCAGTGCCGGGGGCAGCGGCGCTTGCGCCGGCTCACCGACCCCACCCCAGAAGCCGCCCGTGGTGGCAATGACCGTCTCGACCTTGGGCATCTCATTGAGGCGCATCAGGCGGTAATCGTGGAAGTTGGACTGCTCGATGCGGCCTTCCTTGACCGTCATCTCGCCCCAGAAGATGGCGCTCAGTCCATGCACCACACTGCCCTGGATCTGCGCCTCGATGTTGTCTGGATTGACCGCATAGCCGCAATCGATACCCATCACCACCCGGTGTATCTTGACCTCGCCGCGCGCGTTGACCGAGACCTCGCACACACAGGCGGTGTAGCTGCCATAGCCCTCCGTTTCGGCAATGCCCCGGAACACCCCGGCCGGCAGCGGCTTGCCCCAGCCAGCCGCCTTGGCGGTGGCCTCCAGAATCGAACGGTCGCGCGGATGTTTGCCGCCGAGCATGCTCAAACGAAAAGCCAGCGGGTCCTTGCCGGCGACCGCCGCCAATTCGTCGATGAAGCATTCGCGCATATACGGATTCTGCGAATGCCCCACCGTGCGCCAAAAGCCCACCGGCACATTGGTGTTGCGCTGCGCGTAATCGACCAGCGAGTTGGGAATGTCATAGGGATGGTCATTGAAGCTGGCCACGGCCTGACCGTCCACGCCACGGGGCAGAGGCAGGCGCAACAAGGTGGCCAGAAGGGACGGCGCCGAGACACGGATGTGCAGCGCATCGACTGTGCCCTGCGCATTGAGGGCCGCCTTAAAGCGCACCAGGCTTGCCGGCCGGTACAGATCATGCTGCATGTCCTCTTCGCGGCTCCAGACCATTTTGATGGGCTTGCCCGGCATTTCCTTGGCAATCATCACCGCCTGACGGGTAAAGTCCTGCGGGCTCTTGCGACCCAGGCCGCCACCGAGTTGCATGGGATGGACCAGCACCTTGGACTGATCAATGCCGGCCGTGCGCGCGGCCGTGGCCAGGGTCGACTCCGGATTCTGTGTGGAGGTCCAGATCTCCAGGCTGTCGGGCTTAAGCCAGGCGGTGCAGACCATGGGCTCCATGGTGGCATGCGCCAGGTAGGGCGTGTAGTACTCAGCCTCGATCACACGGCCGGCCTTGGACAGGGCCTCGACCGTGTTGCCATCGTTGCGCGCCACCGCCAGTTCGGACTGATCGAACCCCCCCTTGAAGTGCTCCATGATGGCTGCGCTGCTGAGGTTACCGTGGGCGCCCACGTCCCAATCAATAGCCACCTCACGCAAGGCCTCCTTGGCGCGCCAATAGTTATCGGCGACCACGGCCACAAACTCGCCCAGGTTGAGCACCTGGACGATGCCGCGTCGGTTTTGCACCTTGGAGGCGTCCATGGCGCGAACCTTGCCATTGAACACGGGGCAGGCCGCTACAGCCGCGTGCAGCATGCCCGGCACCTGGGCATCGATGCCGTAACGTATACGGCCGGTCACGATATCGGGAATATCGACCCGGGCAATCGACTTACCGACCAGGGTCCAATTCTTGGGGTCCTTGAGCGGCACGTCCTTGGGCGCCTCGATCTTGGCGGCCGCTTGAGCGATCTTGCCGTAGGTGACAGAGCGCTTGCTGGCCGCATGCATGACCCGCCCCTTGACGGTGGTGCACTCCGCAGCAGGCACGCCCCACTGCTGGGCAGCGGCGGCCACCAACATGTGGCGCGCGGTGGCGCCAGCCTTGCGCAAATACTCCTGCGACTGCCTGATGGTGCGACTGCCCACCGCAGCCATGTCGCCGTATGCGCGCTTGGAGGCCAGGTTTTCATGGGCCGTGGCGTACTCCACCCGCACCTGACCCCAGTCGGCGTCGAGCTCCTCGGCCACCAGCATGGGCGCCGAGGTGCGACTGCCCTGGCCCATTTCGGCGCGAGCGTAGCGGATGATCACCGTCTCATCCGGCCTCACTTCTACCCAGGCATTGAGGCGGGGCGCATTGTTGGCGTCGCTGCGGCTGGGCAGGTAAAAGGCCAGGCTCAGGCCGGCCGCCGCGGTGGCCGACGTTTTAAGAAACACGCGCCTGTCCGGCCGGCGCACGCTTGAATTGGTGGAACTCATGCGCGCACCCCCTTTGCAGCGACCGCATGGATGGCCTTGCGCACCCGCGCATAGGTGCCACAGCGGCAGATGTTGGTCATGGCCGCATCGATGTCCTGATCGGTGGGCTTGGGTTTTTTCTTGAGCAAAGCCACCGCCGCCAAAATCTGCCCACCCTGGCAATAGCCGCATTGCGGCACTTGGTGGTCTATCCAGGCTTGCTGCACCGGATGAAGCTTGCCTTTATTGGCCAAGCCCTCGATGGTCACCACCTTCTGTCCATTGGCGGCCGACACGGGGTAAGAGCATGAGCGCACCGGCTCACCATTGAGCAAGACGGTGCAGGCCCCGCATTGCGCGATACCGCAACCAAACTTGGGGCCTTTTTCGTCGAGTTCATCGCGCAGCGCCCACAAAAGGGGCATGTCGGGCTCAACGTCGAGCTCGCGCACTTTTCCATTGACTTGCAGCTTCATGCTTCACGCTCCTGGGGCATTGGGGGGAAAAACCAATGATGACCCGAGCCAGGGCCCAGGCTTATTAGGGTTTTCCGGCAGAAGCCGGCCCTAGGCGTGAAAACTGTCTTTCACGGCCAAGCTAGGCCAGCCACAGCTTGGCCGTCAGGGCAATCACCTGGGCCGCCCGCTCCCTCATGGCGGCCTGATGGTCCACCCCAGAAGCGCGTGCGCGCAACCGGTGCGAGAGCACCAGGCCGGTCGCGCGTGCGCGCCAGCGATGGGACTTTTTGTCCCTGAACGGAAAACCAGGTCCTCGGCCCTGTGTCGGCTGGGCAAACGGACGCAATGCATCGGCGCCATCTGGCGCAAACGCGGGTAACAACTGCATGAATATGTCCCCTCCACCTGGGGTCAGGGCTCGCCAAAAGGCGCGCCATGCCAGGCTCTGTCTGTGCGGCCTTGCAGAGCCGCAAACGGTCAAAGACGAATGCTAGACGGCCCCCCGACCATGGCGCCTCAGCCAAACGGCCGCCGCGGGGTAGGACGCCTCCGACCCCCGTCTGGAGGGCTCTGCCGCAACCGGGATGGATCGACAGCGGCCTTACACGGGGGGCCGCCAGCGCCTGAGCCACAAGGCGTTGACCATAACGCTGATGCTGGAGAAGGCCATGGCTGCGCCGGCGAGCATGGGACTGAGATAACCCAGAGCGGCCAGTGGAATGCCGGCCACGTTGTAGGCGAAGGCCCAAAACAGGTTTTGCCGGATCTTTCGTACCGTCCGATCCGACAGGTCCAGGGCCGCCGCCACCAACGACACATCATTGCGCATCAGCGTCAGCCCCGCCGCATGCATGGCCACATCGGTGCCCGAACCCATTGCGATACCCACATCGGCCGCGGCCAGAGCCGGCGCGTCGTTAACACCATCGCCGACCATCACCACCGCACCGAAAGACTTGAGCGCAACCACGGCGGCCGCCTTGTCGCCGGGCAAGACATTGGCCATCACCTCCTCGGGGCGCAGCCCCAGGCGCCCACCCATGGCCTCGGCGGCAGCACGGTTGTCGCCTGAAATCATCTTCAGCCGCAAACCCCGCGACCTCAGGGTGTTCAAAGCCGCAGCCGCTTCGGGACGGGGTTCGTCGGTAAAGCTCAGCCAGGCACGCAAAACCCAAGTACCGTCGACTTCTTCAAACAAGGCCGAGACGGTCATGCCTTGGGCGTGCGCCCGCTGCACAAAGGCCAACTGAACCGCATCGGTGGCGCCCATCTCTTCAGCCCAGCGCCCGCTGGCCAAACGCCAATGGCGCCCCTGCACCGAGCCCTCCACGCCGCGGCCAGGCACGGCACGCAGTGACTGCGGCGCCTCCAAAAGCAGTCCACGCTCCTGCGCCCGCGCCAGCACCGCTCGCGCCAGGGGGTGCTCGCTACCGCGCTGCAAACCTGCAGCCACCGACAAAAGCGCCGCCTCATCGCCCGGGGCCACCGGTTCAAAAACGCTCAGCCGGGGACGACCTACAGTGAGCGTGCCCGTCTTGTCGAAAGCAATGACGCGGGCCTTGTGGGCCGCTTCAAGCGCCTGCACATCCTTGAACAAAATCCCATGCCGCGCAGCCACCCCCGTGCCGGCCATGATGGCCGCCGGCGTGGCCAGGCCGAGTGCGCAGGGGCAGGCAATCACCAGAACCGCCACCGCATGAACCACCGCCACCTGCACACTGGCGCCCGCCCAAATCCAGCCCAAGCCGGTCAAGCAGGCCAGCGCGATCACCGCCGGCACAAAAAAGGCCGAAACCTCGTCAACCAGGCGCTGTATGGGCGCCTTGCTGCCCTGCGCATCCTCAACCAGCGCAATGATGCGGGCCAGCACACTCTGCGCCCCAACCGCAACCACCCGCACCCGGAGCTGACCCTCGCCATTGATACTGCCCCCAGTGACCGCCTCGCCCGGAAATTTGGCCACCGGCATGGACTCGCCGGTCAACAAGGATTCGTCGAGCTGACTCGCCCCATCGAGGATCCGGCCGTCGGCCGGAACGCGCTCGCCGGGCAGAATGAGCAATTCATCTCCGACCATCAACTCTTCTACCGCGACATCGACCGTCTCGCCCGACTTGAGCAAAAGATGCGCCTTGGGGGGCCTGAGCGCATGCAGTTTTGCAATCGCCGATCGGGTCTGCCGCTTAACACGCTGCTCGAGCCACTTGCCGAGCATGACCAGGGCAATGACCGCCGCCGAGGCCTCGAAATAAAGCGCCGGCATGGTTCCCTCAGGGACCGACAAGCCCGACCACACCGACAAGCCCCATGCGGCCGAAGTGCCCAAAGCCACCAGCAAATCCATATTACCCACGCCGGCACGCAAAGCATGCCAGGCAGCGCGATAGAAGCGGGCCCCCAGAATAAACTGCACGATCGAGGCCAGAGCAAGCTGCCACCCAAAGGGCAGCATCCAGTGACGGCCCATGGGCTCGGCCATCATCGGCACCAAGAGGGGCAAGGCCAGGGCCAGGGCGGCACCGACCGGGGCAAAGCCGGTCCACGCCGCGTCGGGGTGCGCCTGACCCGCCAGCAAAGGCGCTCGCACTCCATAACCGGCATCGCGAACGGCGCGCATCAGGCGCGGCTGCGCCTGCATTGGGTCGGTGTCCGCAGCAAGCTGCACCCGCGCCGACTCGGTGGCCAGATTGACATGGGCCTGCACGACGCCGGGCACCTTGCCCAAGGCCCGCTCCACCCGCATCGAGCAAGAGGCGCAGGTCATGCCCTCGATATCCAGGCTGATGGCAGGGGGCCGATCCCGGGGTGTTGGAGGTTTTGCGGCCGTCGACATCAACGCAGCATAAACGTCCGAGCCGGCTGACCCAAAATCCGCCCGGTCCCAAGCGAACTCTTTTTGATACACATCAAACCAAACGATACCCGCGTCAAGTCAGCAACGGGCACAATAAGTTTTGTGCGCGGGCTGCGCAGCACCCAACCCCAGTGACCCCGGAGATAACTTCATGGAGCAAGTCTTTGTCGTCTCAGGCATGAGCTGCGGACACTGCGAACGCGCGATCACCCAGGCCGTGCAACAAATAGATCCCCGGGCGCAGGTCCAGATCGACCGTAGCCGGCAAGAGGTTCGCGTACACAGCCAGCAAGCCCGCGACCTTCTGGCGCAAGCGATCACCGACGAAGGCTACAGCGTCCAGTGACGCCGGCGCCCACGCACAACCGACCCACCCCATCCCACGGAGCCTTACCATGCAACACAAACAACGCTCAGTCGCCCCCACGCTGCTTGCCGCTGTGCTGGCCTCAGCCAGCCTCAATCTCTGGGCCCAAGCCGGCCCAAGCCCAAAGGCAGCACCGACGGAACACGCCCACGGCGCCCCGGCCCAACGACCGCATCGAGGACACCTGACCGAGCTCAAGGCCAAACTGCAATTGCAAGCCGATCAAGAAGCCGCCTGGTCTACCTTCTCTGCGGCCATGGCGCCTCCCGAGCGGGCAACCATGGCTGCTCGACAAGCGCAGAGAGCCGAATTGATGAAGCTAAGCACCCCCGAGCGCATCGATCGCATGCAAAGCTTTCATCAACAAAGACAGGCAGACATGAACGCCTTGATGGAAAAACGCGGACAAGCCACAAAGGCGTTTTACGCCACCCTGACCGCCGAACAGAAGAAAATTTTTGACGAGGAAACGGCCCGACACATGGCACGCTCATTAGAGACGGGGCCGCATCCCATGCGACATCACCGCGGCTGATCAGCCACCGCCAAAAGGCCGCACGCCCATCAACAGACCGTGCAGCCAAAAGGCAAAGGCAACCCAGAGCACCAAGCCCAGGCCCACGGCCAGCGCAGTCGGGGCCGCTCGACCCGGGGCATACACCACCTGCTCTCGCCGATCACGCCGGCGCGAGGCCACAAAAAGAGCCACCGACCAAAGCAAAAACGCGCCAAACAAAAGGACATCGGCCACCGTGTTGTTAGACAACAGGTGCGCCAAGGCCCAAGCCTTGGTGCCCAAAACCATGGGGTGATGCAGGCGTGCCTTGATGGCGTTGCCCGGCACATAGGCGGCCACATAGAACACAAAAGCCAGCAAAGTCAAAAGTGCAGCCAGGTGCTTGAGGGGCTTGGGCACCGCCCACAGCACCACCGGCTCCAGTCGGGCCAGACTCCAGCCGTAAATGAGCAGACCCAAGCCCAAGATCGAAACCAGGGAGTAGAGACCCTTCCAGCGCATCGGTCCCAAACGCTCGCGCATGGCCGAACGCCAAGGGTCTGCGAAGATGCCGATGGAGTGCACGCCGAGAAACAACACCAGACCGAGGACCAGTTCCAACATCACTTGGCTCCCTGTAAACCGATGCAGTATAGAAACACCCGGGCAGCCCACAAAACCCGGCCTGGTCTGGCCCGACTGACCGCCCCGTCTTTGCACTTGCACGCCCTGGACACATGAACGCCCCACAGCGTCCCTTGAGCGCCGCCCATAACGCAGCAAATGTACAAGGCCCGACCCCTATTGCGATCAAGGTCTTAACGGTCAATATCCACAAAGGCTTTACCGCGCTCAATCGCAAATTCATGCTGCACGAATTGCGCGAAGCGGTGCGCGCGGTCAGTGCTGATCTGGTTTTCCTGCAAGAAGTATCCGGCAGCCACTCCGGTCATGGAGAACGACACAGCAATTACCCACCAGCGCCGCACTATGAATTCCTGGCCGATCGCCTCTGGCCGCAATACGCTTACGGCCGCAATGCGGTCTACACCGAAGGCCACCATGGCAATGCGGTACTGTCCAAGTTTCCAATTTCACATGTGGAAAACCGCGATGTGTCCATCTCCGGGCCCGAGCGCCGCGGTCTGCTTCACTGCGTGATCGATCTGCCCGACGGCCCATTACACGCCGTGTGCGTACACCTGAGCCTGCTCGAATCACATCGCCGCCAACAAATGCAGATGCTCTGTCACCTGGTTCAGCACGACATGCCGGGCGATGCCCGGGTGGTGGTGGCCGGCGACTTCAACGATTGGCGACGTCGCGCCCACGCCCTGCTCGAGAAGGGCGCGGGACTGCAAGAAGTTTTTGTGCAAGCGCATGGCAAGGCCGCACGAACCTTCCCGGCCCGGCTTCCGGTGCTCAGGCTCGACCGGATTTATGTGGCCCGGGCACGCGCGCATCGCCCTATGCTGCTGCCGCGCAAGCCGTGGGCGCACCTGTCCGATCATGCGCCGCTGGCTGCCGAAATCCTCTGGTAAGGCCAAGGCAGCGCAACCTCTCTCAGTGGCTGCGCCCGCCTCCCGGCGCGATCAGAGCGCCCTTGCGGCTGTGCGATTGATTGTCCGCACCGCGCAGGGCTTGCCGATCGCTGCGGCTGATCGGCGTGCGTCGCCCCTGATGCAGTTGTGTGGCGCTGTCCGCGCGACTCTTGTTGACATCGTTGGCCACCTTGCCACCCGCGCCAGGCTTGAGAGCTTTGCGCGGGGATGTTCTGCCTTGACTCATCACCGATCTCCAAGTGCTAAGGGGATCGAGCATTGTGGGACGGCCCCTGACCCGGCCGTGTCAGGAAACATCGCCAAAGGGCTGCACACCGTAACGAGCCCGCCTCAAGCGTCGATATTGACGGCCCGCAAAGCGTTGGTTTCAATGAAATCGCGCCGCGGCTCAACCTCGTCACCCATCAGCATCGAAAACACATGGTCGGCCTCGATCGCGTCGTCTATCTGCACCCGCAGCAAACGACGAACTGCCGGATCCATGGTGGTTTCCCACAGCTGCTCAGGATTCATCTCGCCCAAGCCCTTGTACCGCTGGCGGGCCGTCCCTGCCTCAGCCTGAGCCACCAGCCATTGCATGGCCTGACGAAAGTCCTGTACCCGCTCTTGACGACGCCGGTCCCCCTCACCGCGCATAACCACGGCAGCGGAGCTGAGCAGATGGCGAAAGGTCTGGGCTGCCTCGGCCAGGGCAGCGTAATCGGCGCCGTGCACAAAATCCTGAGTGATGAGACTGCTTTTGATATTGCCGTGATGCCGGCGACTGATGCGCAGAATCGGTTTGTCACTGCGCACGTCAAATTCGCCCGCCACCTCGGCATCGGGCAATTGGGCTTGCAAAGCCCGTGCGCTTTCCTGGGCAGCCGCCAGCGTATCGAGATCGAGGGCCACCCCATCGGCCACAGCGCGAAGCGCGGCCTGATCCATGAAACCGCCGAGCCTATGAATAACGGCTTCGGCCACTTGATGCTTGCGAGCCAGCTCCGCCAGGGTCTCTCCACTGAGTACCGTACCCTTGCCTGTATCGACACTGGCCTCCTTGAGCGCAATGCGCATCAAGAAGCCATCGAGTGCTGCGGCGTCCTTGAGATAGAGTTCCTCTTTGCCAGCTTTGACTTTGTACAAGGGGGGCTGGGCGATGTAAATATGCCCTCGCTCAACAAGCTCGGGCATTTGGCGGTAGAAAAAGGTAAGAAGCAGGGTACGAATATGGGCCCCATCAACATCGGCATCGGTCATGATGATGATGCGGTGGTAACGCAACTTGGCGATATTGAAATCGTCTGCGCCACTCTTGCCCTCCCCCAAACCGGTATGCCCGATACCCGTGCCCAAGGCGGTGATGAGGGTCAGGATCTCGTTGCTGGTCAGCAGCTTTTCGTATCGGGCCTTTTCTACATTGAGAATCTTGCCGCGCAGCGGCAAGATAGCCTGGAACTTTCGGTCGCGACCCTGTTTGGCAGAACCGCCGGCCGAGTCACCCTCGACGATATAGATTTCGCAAAGCGCCGGGTCTTTCTCCTGGCAGTCGGCCAGCTTGCCAGGCAGCCCCATGCCATCGAGCACGCCTTTGCGACGTGTCATTTCCCGGGCCTTTCGCGCCGCCTCCCGAGCACGCGCGGCCTCAACAATCTTGCCGCAAATGATCTTGGCGTCATTGGGACGCTCTTCGAGAAAGTCCGTCAGCGTCTTGGCTACCAAATCCTCAACCGGGCCTCGTACCTCGCTGGAGACCAGCTTGTCCTTGGTCTGGCTTGAAAACTTGGGCTCCGGAACCTTCACCGAGAGCACGCAGCACAAGCCCTCGCGCATATCGTCGCCCGAGACCTCCACCTTGGCCTTTTTTGCCAGCTCCTGGGTCTCGATGTACTTGCTGATCACCCGGGTCATTGCAGCCCGCAAACCGGTCAGGTGGGTGCCGCCGTCACGTTGCGGAATGTTGTTGGTAAAGCACAGCACATTTTCGTTGTAGCCACTGTTCCATTGCATGGACACTTCAACGCCAATAGCGGTGCCTTGATCGCTCTGGCGCTCACCCGTGGCATAGAAGGCATTGGGGTGCAGGACTTGCTTGCCTTTGTTGATGAAGTCCACGAAACCCTTAACGCCGCCGGCTCCGGAAAAATCGTCTTCCTTGCCGTTGCGTTCATCCTTGAGCCGAATACGGACCCCATTGTTGAGAAAACTCAGCTCTCGCAAACGCTTGCTGAGAATCTCATAATGAAAGTCACTGTTCTCCTTGAAGATATCGACATCAGGAAGAAAGTGCACCTCGGTTCCACGCTTGTCCGTCTCACCCATCACTTTCATGGGAGAGACTTCCACGCCCTCGATCGTTTCAATCAGTCGGTTTTGCACCACGCCCCGACTAAA
This sequence comes from uncultured Polaromonas sp., assembly GCA_964501235.1. GTDB lineage: Bacteria > Pseudomonadota > Gammaproteobacteria > Burkholderiales > Burkholderiaceae_C > Polaromonas. Next base: position 15,800 of record CAZCSD010000040.1, read on the forward strand.
TTCCATGGTGTGAACCTTGCCCTCGCGCCGAATTATCAGCCGGAGCATGCGTGAGAGCGCATTGACACAGCTGACCCCCACACCATGCAAGCCCCCTGAAACCTTGTAGCTGTTCTGATTGAACTTGCCGCCGGCATGCAACTCCGTCAGCGCAATTTCCGCTGCCGATCGCTTGGGCTCGTGCTTGTCGTCCATCTTGATGCCGGTGGGAATGCCTCGCCCGTTGTCAACCACGCTGATGGAATTGTCGGTATGTATGGTGACGACGATGTCGTCGCAATGACCCGCCAGCGCCTCGTCAATAGAGTTATCAACCACCTCGAACACCAAATGATGCAAGCCCGTCCCATCCGAGGTGTCTCCGATGTACATACCGGGACGCTTGCGTACGGCCTCCAAACCTTCGAGGATTTGGATGGCCGACTCTCCGTACGCCTGCGAAGCATCATCAGACGACATCTGGCCTGCTGCTGAGACGACCGGAATAGGATTTGAAGGGGAGTCTTCGGAGGGTAAGCTGGCAGTCATGTGTGAAACGACGATCTCTTTAAAACGAACAAACCCGCGGCAAAGCGCGGGCTAGCACGAGGGCTAAGTTGTGTCAGGTCATATGCGCATGGGCATGACGACGTATTTGAAGTTCCTGTCCTCAGGAATGGTGAGCAGGGCCGAGTTGTTGGAATCGGCCAATTCAATCTTGACCATCTCCTGACTCATGTTGCCAAGCACATCGATCAGGTAAGTCACGTTGAACCCAATCTCTATGCTGTCGCCGTTGTAATCGATGTCCAATTCGTCGACAGCCTCTTCCTGCTCTGCATTGTTGGTGGCCACCCGTAGCGTACCCGGATCGACGTTGAGCCGCACACCCTTGAATTTTTCGCTGGTCAGAATGGCCGTACGCTGCAAGCTCGAGAGCAAGGCTTGACGACCCAGGACGATGATGTTTTTGTGATTCTTGGGGATGACCCGGTTGTAATCGGGGAACTTGCCTTCCACCAGCTTGGTCACAAACTCCATACCGCCAAAGGTGAACTTCGCCTGGTTGCCTGCAAACTGCATCTCAATGGCACCCTCCTGGTCGCTGAGCAAACGCTGAAGCTCCAGCACCGTCTTGCGCGGCAGAATAACCTCCTGCCTCTGTTGCACATCGACATCCAGATCAGCAGAAGAAAAAGCCAGCCTGTGTCCATCTGTGGCCACCAGACTAAGCTGCTTGCCTTCGGCGACAAACAAAATGCCGTTGAGGTAGTAGCGGATGTCATGCACGGCCATCGCAAAAGACACCTGAGCCAACAACGCCTTCAGTGTTTTTTGGGGAACAGAAAAGACCGGCCCGTACTGGCTGGACTCCTGAACCAGCGGGAAATCTTCTGCTGGCAAGGTCTGCAAGGTAAAGCGGCTTTTCCCGCCCTTGAGCACCAGCTTGCTCTGATTCGATTCGAGTGAAACCACCTGATCGGCCGGCATCGAACGCAAGATGTCAATGAGCTTGCGCGCTCCTACCGTGCTGGTGAACTGACCATTGTCACCGCCGAGCTCGCCTTGGGTACGAATCTGAATCTCCAGGTCACTGCTGGTCAATTCGATGTGTTGGCCATTTTTTCTGATCAACACATTGGCCAAGATGGGCAAGGTATGCCGGCGTTCAACGATACCGGCCACGGACTGAAGGGCTGCCAACACCTGTTCTTGCTGAGTCTTGAATACGATCATGAGGCTTGTTCTTTCTGGTCTTCTTTATTTCTTCAACTTAAAGAATAGTAGTCATAGTAGAGGGCCCCCTGGTCTGTGGATACCCTTATTTTCGCTTTTTTAATCAACTACTTCTCGATCATCGAACTCTGGTGATGGACACTGGTTTTGGGTTCAACGCAGTGGGGAAAAGTTGGGCTTTTCGAAGACTTCTGTGGATAAGCTTTGCCTTGTTCAAGATTTATCCCCATGCTTGTACTCCCGGCCGCTGAGCCAGTGGTGTGTTTTTTGGAGCCTTCATCCTTTGAGCGTTTGTTCCAGTACGTGCAGCTGCTGGTTGAGCTCGGCGATTTGCTGTCTTTCGGCACTCATTTTTCGAACGGCATGCAGGACGGTGGTGTGATCGCGACCGCCAAAGAGTTCGCCGATTTCGGGCAGGCTTTTCTGTGTCAACTCCTTGGCCAGGTACATGGCAATCTGACGCGGCCTGGCAATGCTGGCCGGTCGCTTTTTGGAGTACATGTCGGCGACTTTGATCTTGTAGAAGTCGGCCACAGTTTTTTGTATGTTTTCAACCGAAATCTGACGATTCTGGATGGACAACAGGTCTTTAAGAGCATCCCGGGCCAGTTGTATAGAGATCTCTTTTTGGTTGAATCGTGAATAAGCCAGGATTTTTCGCAGAGCGCCTTCAAGTTCCCGGACATTCGAGCGCACGTTCTTTGCTACGAAGAAGGCGACTTCTTCAGGCATAGCCGCCCCCTCGAGCTCGGCTTTGCGGATCAGGATAGCCACCCGCATTTCCAGCTCAGGCGGCTCGATGGCCACGGTCAGGCCAGAGTCGAAGCGGGAAACCAAGCGTTCATGGATGTCGGTCAAGCCTTTGGGATAGGTGTCGCTGGTCATCACGATGTGTGACTTCTTGGTCAGCAGAGCCTCGAAGGCGTTGAAGAATTCTTCCTGGGTTCTGTCCTTGTTCGCAAAAAATTGCACATCGTCGATCAACAGCAGATCGAGCGAGTGATAGCGTTGCTTGAACTCGTCGAAGGTTTTGCGCTGGTAGGCTTTAACCACATCCGAAACAAATTGTTCAGCGTGGATGTAGAGAACTTTGGCATTAGCCTGGTCAGAGAGCAATTTGTTGCCAATGGCGTGTACCAGATGGGTCTTGCCCAAACCCACGCCCCCGTAGATAAAAAGCGGGTTGTAGAGTTGGCCGATGCTGGTGGCCACATGCAAGGCCGCGGCCCGTCCCATTCGGTTGGCCGAACCCTCAATCAGGGTTTCGAAGGTCAGCGCGGTATTGAGTCGGGTTTTGAAGCTCGACTCCCCTTCATCGCCGGCGACGAGACGGGCTGGCTCAACGAAGGCACGAAGATCCTGGTTGATGGGTTTATGAGCGGCGGGCTCTTCCTTGGGAGTGATCGCTAACTCAAGCTCTATGTCCTGGCCTGAAAAACGGGCCAGCAGGCCTTGAATCTGGCGACTGTATTGCGCACGCACCCAGTCCAACTTGAAGCGGTTGGCCACCCACAGGGTGAGCTTGCTCAGGTCATCCTGAAGCTGTGGGACCAGAGGCTTGATCCAGGTGTTGAACTGCTGCTCGGGAAGGTCCTGGGCCAGCTGCTCCAGACAGCGAACCCAAAGTTCAGGAACCTGTGGCGTATCAAAAGCCTCTTGCATGGGGGAGTAATGTCTCTCTGTGTGGCCGCTCTGCCTGCGGTCCCTCTTGTGGATATCGTGCTCTCTTTGGCCCGGCCATTGTAGATCTAGAGCGCAGTTATCCACAATATTGACACGGCGCTCGTTTTGAGCTTGCATCCGCACACCGCCGAGGACCCCCCGCCACCGCTAATCCTGCGGGTGCCAGGGATTTTGCAGAAAGCCGGGCCTGATCGGTGATAATCGTAGGTTTTCCCGTTGCCGCCCTCCGCTGGATCGGCCGAAACGGAAATCCCCAAGGATTCATCATGAAACGTACGTATCAACCGTCGAAAGTCAAACGCGCCCGCACCCACGGCTTCCTGGCGCGCATGCGCACCCGCGGCGGCAGGGCCGTGATTAATGCGCGTCGCGCCAAAGGCCGCAAGCGCTTGGCGGTCTGACCCGGCCGATTCGGGGCCAGGTCTTGCGCAAGCTCTTGACCCGAGTGCAGTTCGAGGCCGCTTTGAAGGCCGAGGTGATCGCTCGCAGTGAAAATTTTGTCTTGCATCGCCTCAAGCGCGACGGCGAGCCGGCCCTGGCCTTTCCTCCATCCTCTTCGCAGGAGGGCAGTGAGGCGGCCTTTGGTGTCCTGGTCCCCAAAAGATGGGCCAAAAGGGCGGTTACCCGCAACCTGATCAGACGGCAGGCTTGGGCGCTGGCGCGCACTGAGTTGAAGGCGCAGCCGCGGGCCCTCTACTTGCTGCGCTTGCGCAAGTCATGGCCGGCTGGACTTTTTGTCTCTGCCCGCTCACCTGCGTTGTGCCAGGACGTCCGCACCCAGGTGCGATCGCTTTTTTCTGATTCACAGCGATGAGCGTACATCGATCGCTTTGGACCCATGGACCGCGCCGAGTGCTGATGGCCTTGGTTCGGCTCTATCGCTTGTTGCTCAGTCCTTGGCTGGGTTCGGCCTGTCGTTTTGAGCCGACCTGCTCTTCCTATTCTTTGCAGGCGCTGGATAAGCACGGTGCTCTGGCCGGCTCCTATCTCACGCTCAAGAGGTTGGTTCGTTGTCACCCCGGGTGCGATGGGGGCCACGATCCGGTGCCTGAGCGATTGTTTGACCGGCTGCGCGCCCCCCCTCCTTTCAAGAAGTCTTCATGAACGAAATTCGCCGCACCATCCTCTGGGTTATTTTTGGTTTTTCCATGGTTCTGCTGTGGGACCAATGGCAGATCCATAACGGAAAGAAACCGACTTTTTTCCCGCAGGCGCCCGCTCCAACGGCGGCCAGTCCAGGTGCCCAGCCAGCCCCAACGACCCCTCCAACGGCCCCCGCAACGACCGGAGCGGCAGCCGTGCCGGTCGCTGTATCGCAGCCCGCCGCCGCGGCGACGCCCCCGACCGGCGGCGCATCGTCCACGGTGGCGCGTGAACGCATACAGATCAAGACCGATGTGCTGGAGCTGACCTTTGATGCCGAAGGCGGCTCCTTGGTGCGGTCGGTTTTCCCGCGCTATGCCGATCTGCAGTCGCCGGGCAATAACTTCGTCCTGTTTGATGAAAGCAAAGACCGGGTTTACTTGGCCCACACCGGCGTCATTGGCCCCCCTGGGTCTCAGTTGCCCAATCACAAGACGCTGATGACGGCCGTGCCGGGTGAGCGCGAACTCAAGCCGGGCCAGGATCGTCTGGAGTTGCGCTTCGAATCGCCCGATGTCGGCGGCCTCAAGCTGATCAAGACCTATGGATTCAAGCGCGGCAGTTATGTGTTGTCGGTCAAACACGAGTTGGTCAATACCGGTTCAGCGGCCATCAATCCTCAGGTCTATCTGCAGTTGGTGCGCGATGGCAATAAGCCGGCAGGTGAATCGGCCTTCTACTACACCTTTACCGGCCCTGCTCTTTACACCGAAGCCAAAAAGTTCCAGAAAGTCGAGTTCGCCGATATCGAAAAAAACAAATTCGAGGCTGAAAAGCAGGCCGACAACGGCTATATCGCCATGGTGCAGCACTATTTCGCCTCGGCGTGGCTGTTGTCTGCCGGGCAGAGCCGAGACATCTTCTTGCGCAAAGTCGACAACAACCTTTATGCCGTCGGTGTGATTGCCCCCTTGGCCGCTTTAGCGCCGGGCGCAACGCAGACCTTTGACGCGCAGCTGTTTGTAGGGCCGCAGGAAGAGAAGGCCCTCGAGGCCCTCGCGCCCGGTCTGGAGTTGGTCAAAGACTACGGTTGGTTCACGATTTTGGCCAAGCCTTTGTACTGGCTGCTCTACGAGCTGCACCGGTTCATTGGCAACTGGGGCTGGTCTATCGTGGCCCTGGTGTTCTTGATCAAGTTGGCGTTTTACTGGCTCAATGCCAAGGCCTATCAGAGCATGGCCAAGATGAAGGCCATCAGCCCGCGCATCATGGAAATGCGAGAGCGGCTCAAGGACAAGCCGCAGGAAATGCAGATGGCCATGATGAAGATTTACAAGGAAGAGAAAGTCAACCCGATGGGTGGTTGCTTTCCCATCATGGTGCAGATCCCGGTGTTCATTGCCCTGTACTGGGTGCTGCTGTCCAGCGTTGAAATGCGCAATGCACCGTGGGTGGGCTGGATTGCTGATTTGTCGGCACCCGACCCTTATTTCATCTTGCCGATCGTGATGACGCTGACCACCTTGCTGCAGACGGCGCTCAACCCTCTTCCTCCCGATCCCTTGCAAGCCAAGCTCATGTGGTTGATGCCTCTGATCTTCAGCGTGATGTTCTTTTTCTTCCCGGCCGGTCTGGTTCTGTACTGGATTACCAACAACATTCTTTCGATTGCCCAGCAGTGGGTGATCAACACCCGGATGGGTGTGCCGCCGCAGTTCAATCTGCCTAAGTTCAAGTAGTGCCCCGGGCCGCCTGATGCGGCCCGTTTTTCTAGATTACTCATGCTTGGCCGCCAGCAGGATCCGATAGTCGCGATTGCCACCGCGCCCGGTCGGGGGGCTGTGGGAATAATCAGGATCTCCGGGGCGGGTTTGGCGCCCTGGGCGCAGCGCTTGTGTGGCCGAGACCTTCCGCCTCGCCAAGCCATGTATGGTCCGCTCAAAGATGGTCAGGGTCAGATCATTGATCAGGGCCTGGCGCTTTTCTTCCCGGCCCCTGCCTCCTACACCGGCGAGGATGTGCTGGAGTTGCAGATCCACGGCGGGCCCGCAGTACTGCGCCTGCTCTTGCAGCGCTGCCTGGATCTGGCTGCCGAGAGGCCCGCGGGCGGTGCCCCGCCGCGATTGGCCGGGCTGCGTTTGGCCGAGCCGGGTGAATTTACCCGCCGCGCTTTTCTCAACGGCAAGATGGACTTGGCCCAGGCTGAGGCGGTGGCCGATTTGATCGATGCCTCCACCGAGGCCGGCGCGCGATCGGCCGCACGCTCGCTAAGCGGTGATTTTTCCCGCGAGATCCAGGCCTTGCTGGCGCAATTGGTGCACCTTCGCATGCTGGTGGAGGCAACGCTGGATTTTCCGGAAGAGGACATCGACTTCATTGAGCAAGCGGACGCCCGGGGCCAGCTCGGCGCTCTGCAGGAGCGGCTGCGGGCCGTTAGCGCGCAGGCCCGACAGGGGGCGATCCTGCGTGAGGGCTTGCGGGTTGTGATTGCCGGGCAGCCCAATGCGGGCAAGAGCTCCTTGCTCAATGCTCTGGCCGGTGCTGAGCGGGCCATTGTCACGCCGATCGCCGGCACCACTCGCGACAAGGTGACCGAGCTCATACAGATTGAGGGGCTGCCGGTGCATGTGATCGACACAGCGGGTCTGCGGCACAGCAGCGATGCGATAGAGAAGATCGGGATCGAGCGCGCCTGGCAGGAAATTTCGGCCGCCGATGTGGTGCTTTTTCTTCATGATTGGCCCCGACATCAAGCCGCCGATCCGCAGGGCGCGCTTTACCGGCAGGCCGATGCGCAGATTGCCGCGCAGCTTCCGGCCGGCGTTCCGGTGCTGCAGGTGTGGAACAAGATCGACAGCCTGGCGCCGGATCCGGCTGTGGCGGGCCTGTTCCTTTCGGCCAAGACCGGGCTGGGGCTCGATGTTCTGCGGCAGGCCTTGGCGCAGCAGGTGGGTTGGCAAAATCCTGAAGGCCTCTACATGGCCAGAGCGCGTCACCTGCAGGCCTTGCAGGCGGTGGCGCAGGCGCTCGAGCGAGCTCAAGCCCAACTTCAGACGCCGCACCCGGCCCTGGATTTGCTGGCAGAGGATTTGCGTCAGGCGCAAAATGCGCTGGATCAGATCACCGGGGCTTTCAGTTCCGATGATTTGCTGGGCCTGATTTTTTCGTCCTTTTGCATCGGCAAATAGGACCGCGCGCCCTCAGGAGAGCAACAGGCGGCCCAGGTCTTCCCGATCGC
>CAZCSD010000041.1:0-23145 GCA_964501235.1 uncultured Polaromonas sp.
GGACAGCACACACAGGCGGGGCTTGGCGGCCCTCGCGACAGTTACCCTCATCCGCGGACGAGGCGCCTCGATGTCCCCGGGCCTTGAACGCCTGGATCGCGGTGGCTACGGTCTCCGGCTGGCAGAACTGTCCGCCACCTTGACCCGAATGCTCTGCGTCGGCCAGCCGGCCGACTTCAGGCTGGACAGCAGCGCTGGCAGCAACTGTCTGACTTTGGCCGCACCGGCGTTGTTGCCCACCAGCAGGCACCAATGCCCGTCCTGCACCGGGCCGGCCTGAATGTCTATACCGGGCGGGATGAGCGGCCGCACCTGACGCAGCATGGCGCTCGACTGCTCAAGCCGGCCGATCAGCCCGGCCAGCGCCGGGGCCTCCCGCATGGCCTGCTCGAGGGTTAGGGCGGTGGGGGTGGGTCGGCGGTTCATGGTGGGCACGTGTCTCGGGAGTCCCCACCCATTATGGGCCGGGCTGGGGGCGGTAGGGTCGGGGGCGTAAAATGTCGGGTTTGCGTGCCGGTAGTCCAGCTTCAAGTCCAAGGGGCCCAGTGGCGGCCGGTACCGCCAACATTTTCTAAGGGTTTAGGGCCCGAGGTCGGTCGCTCTGCGGCCCACTTGAGTCCCCGGCATATGGCGATCCAATTCCTCACCAAGATCTTCGGCAGTCGCAACGATCGTCTGCTGAAAACCTATCGCAAGTCCGTCGAGCGCATCAACGCGCTGGAGCCGCAAATGGCCGCTCTCAGCGATGAACAGCTGCGCGCCAAGACCGACGAGTTCCGCGGCCGCATTGGCGAGGGCCTCGATGCCTTGCTGCCCGAAGCTTTTGCGGTGGTTCGGGAGGCCAGCAAGCGGGTCATGAAGATGCGGCACTTCGATGTGCAGCTGATGGGGGGTATGGCCCTGCATGAAGGCAAGATCGCCGAGATGCGCACCGGCGAGGGCAAGACCTTGACTGCCACGCTGCCGGTTTACCTCAATGCGCTGGCCGGGCAGGGCGTGCATGTGGTGACGGTCAATGACTACCTGGCTGGCCGCGATGCCGCCTGGATGGGCAAGATCTACAACTTCCTGGGCCTGACGGTGGGTGTCAATTCGCCCCAGATGGACAGACAGGAAAAGCAGGCGGCCTACCGCTCGGACATCACCTACGGCACCAACAACGAATTTGGCTTTGACTACCTGCGCGACAACATGGTCTATGAGCCCGCAGACCGGGTGCAGCGGGGCCTGCGCTATGCCATCGTCGATGAAGTCGACTCCATTTTGATTGACGAGGCTCGCACGCCCCTGATCATCTCGGGCCAGGCTGAGGACCACACCGATCTCTATCGCGCCCTGCATCGGGTGGTGCCGCTGCTCACGCGCCAAGAAGGCGAGGCTGACCCGCGTACTGGCGAGGGCGTGATCAAGCCTGGCGATTTCACTGTCGACGAAAAATCGCACCAGGTCTTCCTGACCGAGCAAGGCCACGAAAACGCCGAGCGCATTTTGTCGGGCATGGGCCTGATTCCTGAGGGGGCCACCCTCTACGATCCGGCCAATATCCAGCTGCTGCACCACCTCTACGCCGCGCTGCGCGCCCAGCATCTCTACCACCGCGACCAGCACTATGTGGTGCAGGGCGGAGAGGTCATCATCGTCGACGAATTCACCGGCCGCTTGATGTCCGGGCGGCGCTGGAGCGATGGCTTGCACCAGGCGGTGGAGGCCAAAGAGGGCGTGGAGATCCAGGCTGAAAACCAGACCATGGCCTCGATCACCTTCCAAAATTATTTCAGGCTGTACGGCAAGCTTGCCGGTATGACCGGCACCGCCGACACCGAAGCCTATGAGTTCCAGGAGATTTACGGCCTGGAGACCGTGGTGGTTCCCCCCAACCGGCCCAGCCGCCGCGACGATCAACTCGATCGGGTCTACAAAACCACGGCCGAAAAGTACAACGCCGCTATCGCCGACATTCGGGATTGCCATGAACGCGGGCAACCGGTCCTGGTGGGTACCACCTCGATCGAAAACTCGGAGATCATCGCCAAGCTGCTCGAGCGCGAGAAGCTGCCGCATCAGGTGCTCAATGCCAAGCAGCATGCCCGCGAAGCTGAGATCGTGGCGCAGGCGGGCCGCGCCGGCATGATCACCATCGCCACCAATATGGCCGGGCGGGGCACAGACATCGTGCTCGGCGGCAATGTCGAGAAGATGATTGAGTCCCTCGAGGCCAACGAGTCCCTGGATGAAGCCGCGCGGCAGAAGGAGGTGGCCGCGCTGCGCGATGGCTGGCAGGCCGATCATGAAAAGGTCAAGGCGGCTGGGGGTCTGCGCATCATCGCTACTGAGCGGCATGAGTCGCGTCGTATCGACAACCAGTTGCGCGGCCGGTCGGGACGGCAAGGTGATCCGGGCTCCTCGCGTTTTTATCTCAGTCTGGATGATCCGCTCATGCGCATTTTTGCCGGCGAGCGGGTCAAGGCCATCATGGACCGCCTCAAGATGCCCGAGGGCGAGGCCATCGAAGCGGGCATGGTCACGCGTAGCATCGAGTCGGCCCAGCGCAAGGTTGAAGCGCGCAACTTTGACATGCGCAAGCAGCTGCTCGAATACGACGACGTGGCCAACGACCAGCGCAAGGTGATTTACCAGCAGCGCAACGACATCATGGACGCGCAGGAACTGCAAGAGCAGATTGCAGGTCTTCGGCAGGGCTGTTTCACCGATCTGGCGCGCCAGTTCGTACCCCCGGAGAGCGTCGAAGAGCAGTGGGACCTCGAAGGCCTGGAGCGTGTGCTGGCCGAGCAATGGCAGATCAGCCTGCCGCTGCGAGAGCAACTGGCCGATGAAACTTCGGTGGTCGACGAGGACATCGTCGAGCGTGTGGTCGAGGCCGCCCACCAGGCCTTTGCCGTCAAGGTCGAGCAGATCGGTCCGGACAATTTCACCCAATTCCAGCGTATGGTGCTGCTGCAGAGCATCGATTCACATTGGCGCGAACACCTCAGTGCCTTGGACTACCTCCGGCAAGGTATCCACCTGCGCGGTTATGCGCAGAAGCAGCCCAAGCAGGAGTACAAGCGCGAGGCCTTTGAACTGTTTGCCCAGTTGCTCGACAGTGTCAAGAACGAAGTCACCCGCACCTTGATGACGGTGCAGGTGCAATCGCGCGAGCAACTCGATCAGGCCGCGGCCCAGATCGAACAGAAGGAAGTCAGCCATGTCACTTACAGCGCACCGGACGAGACCGGTGCGCCGCAGGTGACCGAGGCCGATACCGCTCGCCTTCAGTCTTTCATCGAGGATAAATCGGTGCCGCGTGTCGGACGCAACGACCCCTGCCCCTGTGGCTCGGGCAAGAAGTACAAACACTGCCACGGCCGGCTCACCTGAGCGGCCGGCTTAATCCTGCCCGGAGAGTTTCGATGCCCGTCAATTTTCAGGCGACACCCGCAGACCAACTGCCCGGCGTGCCCGGCGTGCGCTGGGGTATCACCGAGGCGGGCGTGCGCAAGGCTGGCCGCAAGGATCTGTCGGTCATGCTTCTCGATCCAGGCTGCGTGGTGGGCGCTGTCTTCACGCAAAACCGTTTTTGTGCAGCGCCGGTTCAACTCTGCCGGCAGCATCTGCAGGCGGGCGGGCAGGGCATACGCGCCCTCATGATCAACACCGGCAATGCCAACGCAGGTACCGGTCAGGAAGGTCTGGATCGGGCGCGCGCCTGCTGCCAAGCCCTGGCCCAGCATCTGTCCGTCTCGTCGGAGCAGATCTTGCCGTTTTCTACGGGCGTCATCATGGAGATGTTGCCCAGCGAGCGTATCGTCTCTGCTTTGCCTCGGGCGGTCGAGGCGGCCCATGCCGATCGCTGGGCGCAGGCTGCTGAGGCCATCATGACCACCGATACCGTGCCCAAGGCCTGCTCCCGGCGCGTGACCGTTGGCGGCAAACCGGTCACTGTCACCGGCATCAGCAAGGGGGCGGGCATGATCCGCCCGAACATGGCCACCATGCTGGGCTTCATCGCCACCGATGCCTGCATCGATGCCTCGCTCATGAACGCCCTGGCCCACGATCTGGCTGAAGGTTCCTTCAACCGAATCACGGTGGACGGTGATACCTCGACCAACGACTCCTTCGTGGTCGTGGCCACCCACCAGGCGGGTCATGCGCCTATTACCGAATGGCAATCCTCCGATGCACAGGCGCTGCGCGCCGCCCTTTTTGAGGTCGCGCGCTGGCTGGCCCAGGCCATCGTCCGCGATGCCGAAGGCGCGACCAAGTTCATCACCGTTCGGGTCGAGCAGGGACGCGATGCCCAGGAGTGTCTGCGCGTGGCCTACGCCATCGCTCACTCGCCCCTGGTCAAGACCGCTTTTTTTGCCAGTGACCCCAATTTAGGGCGCATTCTGGCAGCCGTCGGTTATGCCGGTATCGCCGATCTCGATCAATCGCTCATTGATCTGTACCTTGACGATGTGTGGGTCGCCCGCTGCGGTGGTCGCCATCCTCAGTACCAGGAGGCCGATGGTGCGCGTGTGATGAAGCAAAGCGAAATCACCGTGCGCGTATTGCTCGGCCGCGGCTCGGCCACCGAAACCGTTTGGACCTGTGATTTTTCTTATGACTACGTCAAGATCAATGCGGACTACCGCAGCTAAGCCGGCCGTCTTCGCCCGGGGCGTTCAAGCATGAGCAGTCTGGAGCAGGCCCTGCTGGATCGGGTTGAGGCACTGATTGCGCGTATCGAGAAACTGCTGCCCCAATCCCTGTCAGCTCCCGATTGGGGCGCGGCTATCGCTTGGCGCTATCGCCGCCGTTCCTCCGGCCCCGGGGTGCTTTCTGCGGTTCGGCATGTCTCGGCCATCGCTCTGGAGGATCTGCGCGAGATCGATGAGCAGAAAGAGAAGATCCAGCGCAACACCGAGCAATTTGTCAGGGGGCTGCCCGCCAACAATGTGCTCCTGACCGGCGCGCGCGGCACAGGTAAATCCTCACTCATCAAGGCCTGCCTTAACGCCTATGCGGGCCGTGGTCTCAGGCTGATCGAGATCGACAAGGACGATATCGTAGATTTACCCGACATCGTCGAGTTGATCAGCGATCGCCCTGAAAAATTCATCGTCTTCTGCGACGACTTGAGTTTTGAGGACGGCGAGTCGGGCTATAAGGCGCTCAAATCGATTCTCGACGGCTCGGTGGCTGCGGCCGCGCCCAATCTGCTGATTTACGCCACCAGCAACCGGCGCCATCTGCTGCCCGAATACATGCGCGAGAACCTTACTTACACCCATACCCCCGATGGCGAGGTTCATCCGGGTGAAGGGGTGGAGGAAAAAATTTCTCTGTCCGAGCGCTTCGGGCTTTGGGTCAGTTTTTACCCCTTCAGCCAGGACGAGTACCTGACTATCGTTACGCAGTGGCTGCGTCATTACCGCGTGCCCGAGGTCGAGATTGCGGCAGTCCAGCCGCAGGCCCTGCTGTGGTCGCTCGAGCATGGCGGATCGCGCAGTGGTCGTGTGGCCTACCAGTTCGCCCGCGATTACGCTGGACAACACGGACGCGCGTGAATCCCTTGCGGGTCGATGCCGATCAACCGCGCCTGGGCGACAGGCGGGTGGTTGATGTAGCCGTTGGCGTGCTCATCGAGCCTCAAGGCGATTTTCTTCTCACATCGCGGCCTGAGGGCAAGGTTTACGCGGGGTACTGGGAGTTCCCGGGCGGCAAAGTTGAGGCCGGCGAGTCGATCGAACAGGCGCTGCGCCGGGAGATCGAGGAAGAGCTCGGCCTGAGCCTGGGTCCGGTCCAGCTGTGGCGGGTCGAGGAGGTCGACTATCCCCACGCCCTGGTGCGCCTGCATTTTTGCAAGGTCTTGAGCTGGTCTGGCCAGCTGCAGATGAAAGAGGGTCAGCGTTATGCCTGGCAAAACTTGCCGGTGCAGGTGCGGCCGGTGTTGCCCGGCACGGTGCCGGTGCTGGCATGGTTTGCGCAGGAGCGCGGTTTCAGCGGGCCGACTCATCCGGCTTGAACGCTCGCGGGTTTACAGGCATCCGCACCCGCTATCAGCCGAACCATCGCGGCGATGGACTCTTAAAGCCCCAGGCGGCCGCGCAGAAATTCGATGGCCTGATCAGCCGGCACCTTACTTGCCTGCCCGTCGCGGCGGTGCTGATATTCGAACTGGCCCTCTTTGAGTCCGCGCTCTGAGATCACCAGCCGGTGGGGTACACCTATGAGTTCCCAATCGGCAAACATGGCGCCGGGGCGCTCGTCGCGGTCGTCGAGCATCACATCGACGCCCAGAGCGGCAAGTGCATCATGGACTTGCTCGGCCATCTCGCGCACGGCCGGGCTGCGGTGCGCTCCGATGGGGCAGATCACCACGGTAAACGGCGCAATTGCATCGGGCCAGATGATGCCGCGCTCGTCGTGGTTTTGCTCGATGGCCGCTGCCGGCAGGCGCGTGATGCCGATGCCGTAGCAACCCATCTCCATCAGCTTGGGCTTGCCGTCTTCATCGAGGAAGCTCGCATTCATGGCCTGCGAGTACTTGGTGCCCAGGTAGAAGACATGGCCCACCTCAATGCCGCGTTCGATGGCCAGCGTGCCTTTGCCATCGGGCGAGGGGTCGCCTGCCACCACATTGCGCAGGTCGGCCACCTGCGTGGGCTCGGGCAGATCGCGGCCCCAGTTGACGCCAGTCAGATGGAAGTCCACCTCATTGGCGCCGCAGATCCAGTCGGCCATGAGGGCCACTTCGCGGTCGGCCACCACGTGCACTGCTTGCTTCAGGCCAATGGGACCCAGATAACCGGGCTTGCAGCCAAAGTGTGTCTCGATTTCGGCGACCGTGGCAAAGCGAAAGCTCCCCAGGCCAGGCACTTTACCGACCTTGACTTCGTTCATGTCATGGTCGCCGCGCAGCAGCAGAAGCCAGATTTGCGTGCCGATGACCTGTCCCTGCGGATCGAGCTGGTCGGTGGCCAGCACCAGGGATTTGACGGTGCGTGTCAGGGGCAGGCCCAGCAATTGAGCCACATCGGCGCAGGTGCTCTTGCCCGGCGTCGGTGTTTTTTTCAGTCCCTCCTGGGCCGCTGGGCGAGGACCGGTCGGCGCCAGGGCTTCGGCCTTTTCCATATTGGCGGCGTAATCACTGCTCGGGCAGTAGACGATGGCGTCTTCTCCGGTGGCCGCAATCACCTGAAATTCCTCCGACAAATCGCCTCCGATGGCACCGGAGTCGGCGGCCACCGCCCGGTAGCGCAGGCCAAAGCGATCGAAGATGCGCCGGTAAGCCTGGGCCATGGCCTGGTAGCTCGCCTGGGCCGCCGCAGAGTTTCGGTCGAAGCTGTAGGCGTCTTTCATGATGAACTCGCGGCCGCGCATCAGCCCAAAGCGGGGTCTGCGCTCGTCACGAAACTTGGTCTGAATCTGGTAGAAGTTTTTGGGCAGCTGCTTGTAGCTGCGAATATCCTGCCGGGCGATGTCCGTCACCACTTCTTCGCTGGTGGGCTGCACCACAAAATCGCGCTCGTGGCGATCACGTATGCGCAGCAGCTCCGGGCCCATTTTTTCGAACCGACCCGTCTCTTGCCACAGTTCGGCAGGCTGTACCACCGGCATGGTCAGCTCGATAGCTCCGGCGCGATTCATCTCTTCGCGCACGATGTGCTCGACCTTGCGAATCACGCGCAGGCCCATGGGCATGTAGGTGTAGATGCCGGCGCTGAGCTTCTTGATCAGCCCGGCGCGCATCATGAGCTGGTGGCTGACCACCTCGGCATCGGCGGGCGCTTCCTTGAGCGTGGCAATGTGGAACTGGGACGCTTTCATGAGGGAAATCGAGGGGGTGTTAGCCGTCAAAAAGCCCTTGCCCTGACTTGGCGCAATGCGCACGGCTGTGCATAATGGGCTCAGTTAAAAATTTGAGGTTCGATTATGCTCGACCGAGACGGGTTCAGGCCCAACGTCGGCATCATCCTGCTCAACCAGAAAAGCCAGGTCTTTTGGGGCAAGCGCATTCGCACCCACTCCTGGCAGTTTCCGCAGGGTGGCATAGACCGGGGTGAAAACCCCGAGCAGGCCATGTTTCGGGAACTGCACGAGGAGTTGGGGCTCTTTCCCCATCATGTGCAAGTGCTGGCCCGCACCCGGGACTGGTTGCGCTACGAGGTGCCCGATCGCTACATTCGTCGCGATGCGCGTGGCCATTACAAGGGCCAAAAGCAAATCTGGTTTCTCCTGCAGCTCATCGGTCACGATTGGGACCTGAACCTGCGCGCCACCGATCATCCTGAGTTTGACGCCTGGCGCTGGAACGACTACTGGGTGCCTCTGGATGTGGTGGTCGAGTTCAAGCGCGGGGTCTATGAACTGGCCCTCAATGAGCTCTCGCGCTATGTGCCGCGCTCATCGGGCCGAGGAGATGCGCGCAATCGTTTCATGCGTGGCGGGCCCCGGCGCGATGCTGTCAGCGGCGCGAGCTTTGGCCCACCTCCGGGTGATCTGCCCCCGGGGGCCAGCTTTGATCCTGACCCCCAGCATCCCATGCAGTCACGGCCGGAACTCAAACCATGAAGCGTCTGGGCCTGACGTTGATGACTTTGGCCTGCACCCTAGCCCAGGCGCAGCTTTTGGGCGACTCCAATTGGCAAGAGGCAGCGGTCCCCCCGCCGCCGGCCTTCAGTCTGGATCGCTTGCTGCGCTTCGAGGTCGACCCAAACTCCAGCTTTGTCTACGCCATTGACCCACAGACGGTGAGCGTCTCCCCGGAGGACCGGGTGGTGCGCTACGTGATGGTGGCCACCAGCCCCAGTGGCGTACGCAATGTCTTCTACGAGGGCATCCGCTGCCAGACCGCGCAGGTTAAAACCTATGCCCGCCACGCCGAGGGTCGGTGGGTTGTTGCCGCTGGCCCTCAATGGCAAGAGATGGTCCTGCGCCCGTCGCGTCATGCGCTGGCCTTGGCTCGCCAGGGTGCTTGTGAGAATGCGGCCCCGCCGGCCAGCGCGGCAGAAGTCCTGCGAAATCTGCGTCAGGGCGCTGTTCCGGTCTTTCGTTGAGCTTGCCGGCGTTCCCGCGGTGCGTCCTGGTACCCCTGGGCCCGTTGGACCTACCCGCTCCAGGCGCTTGGATCGGTCTGCGGCCACTGCCGGGCATACTCTGCTGCGGCTTTTCTCAGCCAATCGCAAACAGCCCTGACTTCTGGACGTTTTTGAGCACCTGGCCGGGTGAGTAGATAGTAGGCCTTGGCAGGCCGGAGTTTTTTTTCAAAAGGCTGAACCAGCAAGCCTTTGTTCAGATCGTCCTCAATGAAGGGTAGGATGCCCAGGACGACCCCCTGGCCAAGCAGCGCCGCCTGAGTGGCTACGTGGGAGTCTTCAATGATCATCTCGTCGGTGGCGTTTGCTGTGCTCGCACCGGCCAATTGCAACCACGCGGTCCACTCGGAACGATCTTGCTGGTGCAGCAGCGGTAACAGGCGCAGATCTTGGACACTCAAGGGCGAGGGCGCTTTTTTCATCAGGGAAGGGGACAAGACCGGTGTGTACTCGATCCGCATCAGGGGTTCGCTTTCCAGCCCAGGCCAGTCGCCCAGCCCCCAGTCCACCACCACGGTGGCGGGCATGTCGTTAGGGCTGGTGACGCGACGCCCCCTGCGCAGCGTCAGTGCGATCTGCGGCAGGTCCTGGCGCAGTCGTTCGAGCCGGGGCATGAGCCAGCGCGCCCCAAAAATTGCGCCCACAGCCAGAGACACCGATACCTTTCGATTGGCGATATGGTGCTCGATTTCCTGTTCGATCGCGTCAAACGATTGGCGGACCACCCGGCCCAGCGATTGGCCAATTTCCGTTGGTACCACCTGCCTGGTGTTGCGGACGAACAATTGACAGCCCCAGTTGGATTCGAGCATCCGGATTTGGTTGCTCACCGTTGTGGCGCTCACGCCCAGTTCCTCTGCCGCGTCCTTAAAGCTCTCCAGACGCACCGCTGCTTCAAAGGTGCGCAGCGCTGCCAAAGGCAGGCGTTGCCGTTTGTTCAGGGGGGCTGCGGATCCCTCACTAGATTCTGCTCGGTCCATGGAATTTGCGTTTCGGGTGGGCCTTCGCTCTCCTGTTTTCCCGACAAAATGATCCTGTCTTCAGCTCGATCGGCGATGGAAGGCTCAATCAAGGACGGCTGGGCGCCAGTATGCTGACTCCGGCTTGCGAGAGCTTGCTCAATCCAAGTTGAGCCATCGCAACGGTCATGTCCTCGCGCAGTCCCGAAAGAAATTGCGCCACACCTGCCGCGCCCGCCGCTGCGCTCGCATAAAGAAAGGGTCGACCCATCATGACCATATCGGCCCCCAGCGCCCGGGCTTTGAGAATGTCCTCCCCGCTTCGCACACCCCCGTCGACGATCAGGCAAGCACCGGGTCCGAGCAGCGATCTGATGGCTTTGAGCGCTTGCAAGGACGCCGGGGCGCTGTCAAGTTGACGCCCGCCATGGTTGGAGACCCAAATGACATCGACGCCCAAGCCGAGTAGTTTTTGTGCGTCCTGCGGATCCATGACCCCTTTGACCACCAGACGGCCTTTCCATTCATCGCGCAGCCGGGACAGAAAATCCCAATCGGCGCCGCTGCGCGTTGCATTGCGGTCATAACCTCCCGTGCTGTCCCCGCTGAAGTTTGCCATTTGCGGCACTCCCGCCCAGAGGGTCTGCAAAGACCAGGCCGGATGCAAGGCAAAATCGAGAACATGACGGGCTTGCCACCGAAGGGGCGTCTTGAATCCATTGCGCAAGTCGCGGGGACGCCGGCCCAATCGGGGCACATCGACCGTCAGGATCAGGCTGCGATAGCCGGCGTCCCACGCCCTCCGCGCCAATTGACTGGCTCGCTCGGCTGAGCCAGTGACGTAAAGCTGAAACCACGCCTTGCCTTGGCCAAGCTCGGCCATGCGCTCCAGGGGGGTCGAGCTGGCCGTCGACACACAAACGGGGAAATTCCACTGTGCGGCTGCACGGGCGAGCGCCTCGTCGGTCCCGGGACGGGCCAGGTTGCACAGACCCATCGGTGCACAGCCCAGGGGCAAATCAAATTGGGCTCCATCGGGCAGTTGGCAATGCAAGTCCACTGTGCTGGTATCGCGCAAGACCCGCGGCATGAGCTCAATTTGCCGATACGCGCCCTCATTGCGTTGAAGTCCAGCCTCCTGACCCGCTCCTCCGTCCATGAAATCGAATATCAGGCGTGGCAACCGGCGTTGGGCCGCGCGTCTGAAGTCGGCGTAGAGGGGCAAATGATCCGAGTGGGCTGTGTTCATGGTTGCGAGCATGCCCTGCCGGCTCGCGCGGGCACGGGGGCTGCCACGATTTTTACATCAGGCGGGAAACAACGGCGTAGTCGTTTTCCTCGAGGTGCCGATACAGGTGGGCGATGTGGGCAGGCCCGACCTCACAGCAGCCGCCTACGATTTGGGCGCCATCACTGAGCCACTTGGCGGCAAAGTTTGTATAGGCCTGCGGATCCAGATCCTCGCGTGTGCGCAGCACCAGTCGGGTTTTGCCTGGCATAAAAGTTTTGGGGATTTCCATGAATCCGTTGGCATAGCCGCCCGCGGGCAAGCCCGTGGCCTTGAGTTCGGGCATGGCCCGACTGATTGATTCGGGCGGGCAACAATTGGCCAGTGCCGCCTCAATGGGCAGGCTTTTGAGGGCTTGCATGGCCTGGGTGATGGTTTCACCCGATCGCAGTTGAGGACCGCGGTCATCGAGCGTGAAGGCGGCCCATACCGGTTTACCGCTAGAGGCGGCAGCCGTCACCGCTGCGCGCGCCTCCTCAGCCGACGAAAGGGTTTCACAAATAAACAGGTCGACGTGGGCGGCCTGCAATTGAACCAGACGCAGATATTCGCTCAGATTGGTGTCGAAGTCGCGTACGCGATCGGCACGATAGCTGCCATTGAGCGGTGGCAGGCAGCCGGCGATTCGAACTCCATGACCGGCTGCGCCACAACGCTCGCGTGCCCGCAGGGCCAACTCACAGGCGCGCTGCTGCATCAGCGGCACCCGCTCTTGCTCGCCAACCAGGGTCATCCGGGTCCAGGTGGCAGAGTAGGCGTTAATGGTGATTACACGCGCACCCGCCTCTATATAGTCCTGGTGGACTTGTCGGACCAGGTCCGGCTCGCTCAGCAGGTAGTCGGCTGACCATAGGCGCGGAGTCTTGTTTTGTGAGCGCAGTATCAGCTCCATCCCGGTTCCGCCATCAATCAGGACGGCTTGTTTTTTTCTAAGGGTAGGGGTCATGTCGTGGGAAGGTTCGAGCCCGATTTTTTTGCGGGCGTAGACCGGTCGCGCAGATCGCTTGCGTTCACCCCGTAATCGCGGCCAAGGCGGCATAGCGCATCCAGCGTGGCCGGCGGCAACGGGATTCCGTTGGCCAGATGGTCCTGCCGAATTTCATTCTCACGCTCGCCCGGAATCTCGACTCGCTCAAAACCGGGTGCGGGAGGACATGAGCGCAACTCTTGGAGGCACATTTCGGCGGCACGCTGGTAAGCGGAGGGTGAACGGAATCGCGAGAGGTCGACGGCGATGGCGATCCAGTTCATGCCGTCCATCGCCTCTCCAAGGATGGACTCACCCAATAACTCGGCGACCAGCGCCATGCCATAGCCCTTGGGGCCTGCCATGGGCAGCAGGCCGCCGCCATTGAAATAGTCCTGCGGATCCACCGAGGGCCGTCCTTGGTTGTCCACGATCAGGCCTTCTGCCAGGGTCCGGCCGGCCATTTGCGCTGCGTAAATCTTGCCGCCTGAGGCAGTGGCAGTCGCGAAGTCGATCACCACGGGACCACGCGTGCCGGCCGGAATGCCAAAGGCATACGGATTGGTCGGTAGCATGGCGCGGGCGCCGCCGTAGGGCACCACCTGCCGCCAGTCCTTGCGCGAGCCGCCCCCAAACAACAACATGAGACAGCCTGCCTGGGCACCGCGATGCACAAAAGCACCCAAGCGTCCGGTGTGGTCCACATTGGCGATCCCCACAGCGGCCACCGATTCGCGCTGGGCGCGCTCGACCACACGCTCGGTGGCCAGCCTGAAGGCCGGCATACCCAGTCCATTGCCACCATCGACCAGATCGGCACCGCCTTCGGCCTTGCAAAGTTGAGGAACGGCCCCAGGGACAAAACGCCTGGCGCGCGCGCGTTCGGCGTACCAGTCGAGCCGGAAAATCCCGTGCGAATAAACCCCGCACAGATCGGCCTCCACCAAATGATCCGCCACCTCGTGTGCAATATCGGGCCGACAGCCGATGGCGCTCATGATGCCCGTACCAAAGTTCCTCAGAACCTCGGCAGGAATGCGGGGATCCTCTGGACTCAACATGACGCCGACCCTCGTTTGACCAGGGACTCGGCCAATTGCGCGACCGGGATGTGGCAGCGGATCCGATGATCCGATGTGGAGCCGATTTGCCAAGGCGGCGTGGTCTCTTCGCAAACGGCGCCCAGTTTGCGCGGGCAGCGCCTCTGAAATGCACAGCCCTGGGCGGGCGGTCCCGCTTCGCTGATATCTTGCGCCAGCAATTGCGGTTCGTGCGCGGGATCGGGCTCGAGAATGGCGCCGCGCAGGACCTCCGTGTAAGGATGCGAGGGCGTGCTGTAGACAGATGCGGCCGGCCCAACCTCACACAGTCGCCCCTGATAGAGAACAGCCACTTGGTCGGCCATCGATCGGATCACGGCCAGATCGTGCGAGACCATCAGGTAGGCCGTTCCCCTTTCACTCTTGAGGGTTTGCAGCAGGTCCAGAACGGCCGCCTGAACTGAAACGTCCAGCGCCGAGGTGACTTCATCGCAAAGTACTACATCGGGCTCGGCGGCAAATGCGCGTGCGATGGCTACACGCTGTTTTTCGCCCCCTGACATTTGACTGGGCAAACGATGCATGTAATGCGGTCCGAGTCGAACCTTCTCAAGCCATTGCAGGCAGCGTTGCTCCAACGCGGCCCCGCTCAGACCAAAATAAAGCCGCAGAGGCTGTTCCAGCAAAGTCGCCACGGTATGGCGTGGATTGAGGCTGTCGTCGGGGTTCTGAAAAACAATCTGAATTCGTTGTAGCCTTGAGTGGCTGCGATGTGGCAACTCCTGCGTCACCCCCGGGTTGGAATCGAACTGAACCGATCCCTCGGCGGGGCTGAGCAATCCCGCAATGACTTTCAAGATACTGGACTTTCCGCTGCCCGATTCGCCGACCAAGGCCAAGGTGCGTCCTCGACTGAGCGTCAGGTCCACCCCGTCGACGGTCAGCGGAGTCAGCGCCGGGCGACCCCACAGCTGGTCCCAAAGGCCCGGCTTGTCGTAACGCACGCCCAGCTTATTGAGGATCAGCAGCGGTGGCTCATTGGCCCCAAGGCTCAGGCCCGCCTGCATGGTTCGCGCATCGGCTGTGGCCCAGGGCTGCATCTGTTCGGCATAGTGACATCGCACCTGGGTGTGTTCGTCGAGCCGGCGCAGTGGTGGCGCCTCTGTGTGGCACCGGCTCTGTGCAATATCGCATCGTGGCGCAAAGGCGCAGCCTGGTCCGTGCTCGCCAGGGGCGGCCGATGCACCGGGCAGCGGCGCGGGCAGTCCGGGTCGAGAGATCCGGGGTATCGAGGCAATCAGCCCCCGTGGGTAGGGGTGCCGCGGCCGCATCAGGACCTCAGTCTGTGTGCCCTCCAGCACCACCTCACCAGCGTACAGGACGCTGATCCGGTTGCATACCCGCGCAATGGCGCCGAGATCGTGGCTGACATACACCATCGCTGTTCCGGCTTGCTGATTGATCTCGCGAAGCAGATCGAGCACGTGGGCTTGCGTCGTGACATCCAGACCCGTGGTTGGCTCATCGAGCAGCAGCAGCCGCGGCTGGCCTGCCAGCGCCATGGCGATGGCCACACGTTGCTGCTGGCCACCGGAGAGCTCATGCGGATAACGTTCGGCCAGCTGCTCCGGCTGAGGCAGCCTGACCTGGTGGAGCAGTTCAAGCACACGGCGTGCACGTGCGGGTGTATCGAGTTTCGTGTGCAGGCGCAGCGATTCGTCAATTTGCTCGGCCACGCGCAGGGTGGGGGTCAGGGAAAGGCCGGCGTTTTGCGGCACCATGCCGATGACCCCGCCGCGCAGCGCTTGCAGGTCCGTATCGGACAGTTCAAACAAATCCCGGCCCTCAAAGTAAGCCCGACCGCCGGTTCTTTGAAGCCCTGGCTTGAGGTAGGCCATGGCCGCCAGGGCGAGGGTGCTCTTGCCTGAACCGCTCTCACCCACCAGGCCCAGACTCTGTCCGGGCTTGACCTGCAGGCTGACGTTTCGCAGCACATCACGGGTGTGGCCTTGGCTGTCGATGAATCCGACCGACAGATCCATAAGTTGCAACAGGCTGGCTGTCGTTTGCATCAGACCGGCGCCTTGTTCATGCGGTCAACGCCCATGGCCTTGGCCAGTGCGTCGGTGCTCAAGTTGATGCCGATGATCAGCGTACTCAGTGCTGCGATGGGAAAGAGTCCTGCCCAGGGCGCGATGGGCAAATAGCTGCGTGCATCGGCAATCATCAGCCCCCAATCGGGCGTCGGTGGAGAGACACCAAAACCCAGAAAAGACAATGAGCTAAAGGCCAGCAGCATCCAAGACCATCGCATGGCGGCCTCCACCATAAGGGCATCGAGTACGTTGGGCATCAACTCACGATGCATGATGGACCAGCGTCCGTGTCCGCGCGCTTGTGCGGCAGCAACAAAATCACGTGCAACGACGTTGTGCGTGGCCGCCCTGGCAATGCGGATGACAGGAATCCCATAAAAAAAAGCCAGGGTGGGGATCAATACCATCAAGCCTGTGCCAAAGGTCACGATCAGCAGCAGCATTTTCAGTATCCATGGCAAGGACAGGACGGCATCGACCAGACGCATGAGTACATCGTCGATACGGCCGCCAACCAAGCCCAGATAGATACCCAGCCCCGCCCCCCAGGCCACGGCCAGGGGGGTGGCCACCAGCGTAACCATCAGGGCTTCGCGTCCACCCAAAATGGTGCGACTGAAGACATCGCGGCCGAGATGATCGGTGCCAAACCAGTGCTGGGCATCCGGGGGCGCCAGGATAAGCGTGGCACTGACTGCCTTGAAGTCATGGGTTGCGAGCCAGGGGCTGAGCAGGGCCAACAGCAGGTGGAGGGCGATAAGCAGCAGTCCAAGGGCCCCGGAGGGCCTGGCGACCATCCGGCCGAGCACTTGCGCCAGTCGGGAGGAGCCGGGCATAGCCTCGCTTGCAATCATGATCGACGTGTCACGGCCGTTCGCAGGCGCGGGTTGGCCGCCAGGGTCAAAAGATCGGCAGCAAGATTGATGGAGACATAAACAGCCGAAACGATCAGGGCAATGGTCTGGATAACCGCCAAATCGCGCTCGGAAATCGCCGTGACTGTCAGTCGACCCAGGCCGGGGTAGTTAAAGACCGTTTCAATCACCACCACGCCGCCGATCAGCCAGGCAATGGTCAGCGCGACTACATTGATGGCCGGCAACAGCGCGTTGGGCAATATGTGCCGCCAGATGCGGCTCCAGTAAGGCACCCCTTTGAGCAGCGCCATACGGGAAAAGTCGCTGTCCAGCACTTCGATCATGCTCGAGCGCACCGTTCGCAGGATGTGCGCGGTCATGACCATGGCCAGGACCACCGCCGGCAACAGGACATCAGGAAAAAACTGCTGCCAGGGCGCGCTGGCCGAGACGGTCACGATGCCGGGCAGCCAACCGAGCCAGACGCTGAGCACCAAGATCAGGACGGTGGCCGAGACGAATTCCGGAATGGTCATGGCAGCGATCGCCGTTGAAGAGATTCCCAGATCAATCCAGTGGTCGCGCCGCAGTGCGGCCACGATCCCCAATCCGAAGGCCAGCGGCAGCCCAATAGCCAGCGCGCAGGCACCCAGGAGCAGTGAGTTGGCCAGGCGGTCCTTGACGATCCCGGCGATGGGTCTTTGTCCGTGGGTCGACAGGCCCAAGTCGCCCCGTAACAAGCCTGCGACCCACTGTCCATAGCGCTGCCAGGCGGGTTGATCGAGTCCCAATTCGCTGCGGCAGTTGGCCAGACGCTGTCCCTCGGCGTCTTGCTGCAAGATGGCGGTGCAAGCATCGCCCGGCAGGGCTTCAACGGCGCCGAAAATGATCAAAGAGACCAAGCCCACCGTCAGCAGCCCCAGCGCGAGACGCCGCAAGACCAGTTTAAGCATAGAGCAGTCGACCTCAATGGTCCCTTGGGAGACCAGCGATCACTCTATAAGCGATCGGCTGGTCAGGCGGGGGTGATGGAGGGCGCAGGGTCGTCAGTCGACTCGGATCCGATTCCAGCGGATGCTGAAATTTTCTACCGCATCGAGTTCTTTGACGCGGGCAGCGACGCCGACCAATAAGTTGACGTGAAAGCCGACGATGGTGCTGCCGTTCTCCCACAGGAGGTCTTGCGCCTCGATGTACCTGGCGCGCCGGCGGTCGAAGTTGAGTTCTGATCGTGCAGCGTCCAAGGTGGCATCCAGTTTGGCGTCGCGCAGTCCGCTTTCGTTCCAACGCTGTCCGCTGCGGTAGATTTCATTGAGCATGCCGTCAGCGGGCCGATCGTTCCAGCGGGTCATGGTGGCAGGGCGCTTCATCCAGACCTGGTTCCAGTATCCGTCGGTGGGCACTTGCACAATCTTTACCCGTACACCCGCGGCGGCCACTTGCTGCTGGAAGGCCTCGGCCATGGCCGGCCATACCGCCTCTATGGTGGCCACATTGAGCTCCATATCCAACCCGTTAGGGTAGCCCGCCTCGGCCAACAGCGCCTTGGCTTTGGCGATGTCTGGATCGCAAGTCTTGGTGGAGCGGTATTGGTCGCGAGGACCCACCGGGGTGTCGCAACCAACCGTACCCGCGCCTCCCGCAGCCAGGTTGAGCATTCCTTTGCGGTCGACAGCCAGACGGATCGCGCGCCTGACGCGGACATCATCAAATGGTTTCATGTCGGCCCGCAGCACAATGCCACGCCAGTTGCCGGTGGGAATGTCCTGCACGGAAAACCCCGGCATACGTGTGAGCAAGGTGCGCTGCTGGCTGGTCAAGCCTTGCATCATGTCGATTTGTCGGCCCATGAGCGCCTGAAACCGGGCTTGCGCATCGGGGATTCCGATGATTTCCATCCGGGCCACGCCCGGTGGGCCTTCAAAGTAATCGGTGTTGGCTACCAGTACGGTGGTGCCTTGGGGATCGAATTTCTCCACCTTGAACGGGCCAGTTCCAATGCCCGTCGTCTTGATGGTCTCGCCTGAACCGTCGGGGATCATCATCAAGCGGTAGTCGGTGAGCACCAGCGGCAAGTCTGCAAATGGGGCTGCCAGCGTCATTTTCAGCGTGGCTGGATCCACGACATCGATGCGGCTGATCATGTTGATAGCCGCCCGTGCCGGCGAATCGAGCTTGGGATCTTGCACCCTTCGCAGCGAGTAGGCTGCGTCGGTCGCGGTGAAGGGGCGGCCGTTGTGAAAGCGCACGCCGGTGCGCAGCTTGAAGGTCCACTCTGTGGCGTTCGGGTTGGAACTCCAGCTCAGCGCCAAATCAGGGGCTGGCTTGCCGTCCAAGCCGGGCCGGACCAGCCGATTCATGATTTTTTCAGTGACCTGAAAGACCCGGCCGCGCGAGATCGGGTCCATGTCCGAGGCGGTGCCGGAGCCCACCTCATGCGCCTGGCGGAAAGTGCCCGCTGGCTGCGCCTGGGCCCCCGCACCGATGAAAGCAGCCCAAAAGGCTAGGATAATAATTTTCTTCATGTATCGACCCCTCGAAGTTGTTATGCCTTTAGGCCACCGGTTCGGACAAACTTTGTTTAATCC
Organism: uncultured Polaromonas sp.; assembly: GCA_964501235.1. Classification (GTDB taxonomy): domain Bacteria; phylum Pseudomonadota; class Gammaproteobacteria; order Burkholderiales; family Burkholderiaceae_C; genus Polaromonas. The sequence goes on from CAZCSD010000041.1 coordinate 18,879, forward strand.
CAACGACTTTATGAGCCTGGTTGCGGATTCTCGGTGACCTGCTGGACCCGTGGCAAGCGAGTTTTTCATGGTGTATGAATAAAAAAAATTTAATGCACGGGGGTCTTCTGGCTTTGGGTGGGGGCGGGGCCACTCACGGGCTGGACCCCGCCTTGGACGACTTTGCGCTGCAACTGACCGCAGCCAAGCGACCGGCCCTTGGGTTTATCGGTTGGGCCAGCGAGGCCCCTGAGCAGAAAGCGCAGCAGGTTTGTCAGTCGCTTGGGGCCCGGGTGGATTGGGTGGGAGCACCGGCTGCCGACGATTCTTTTGCGCAGGCCAAAAAATGGCTGGCTTCGTGCGATGTCATCTACGTAGCCGGAGGGGATACTCTGCGACTTCTGGAAGCCCTGCAGGGGGGCGCATGGAGAAATTCAATCGCACAGGCTTTGGAGCGCGGTTTGCTGCTTGTGGGTGTCAGTGCGGGGGCTAGCGTCTGGTTTGACTCGGCCTTGTCTGATGCCGGGGGACAGGGCCTGCGACCACTCAAGGGCCTGGGTTTGTTTCGCGGCAGCTTCTGCCCGCACTACCAAAACGAGGCTGAGCGCCGCCCGGCCTTCGAGCGGGCAATTGCCCAGGGTCACTTGCCACCCGGTTATGGCGCTGACGACGGGGCTGCTCTATGGCTGACTGTCGAGGGCCCGCAGGCCTGGCGCAGCGCCCGTGAGGGGGCGTGTATCTGGCGCGTGAGCGCCGAGCATGGCTCGTACCCCTGTTTCGGCGCCCCAGAACCTTAGAATTTTTGTGACAGGACCAGGTTGGTTCGGTGCACCATTTCTGGCTCGCCTGTGTAGCCGAGCAAGCGCTCGAATTCGCTCGATGATTTGCGCAGGATCAGACGCGCTTCGGGGCTTGCGTAGTTGGCCAGGCCGCGCGCGATCTCTTGACCGGCCTCATCGCGGATCGCAATGACGTCTCCGCGGGCAAAATCGCCCTCGACCGCCGTCATGCCGATGGGCAGCAGACTCTTGCCCTCCTCGCGCAGTTTCGCGGCGGCGCCGGCATCGATCACAACTGCCCCGCGCATTTGCAGATGATCGGCCATCCACTGCTTGCGGGCCTGGTTCTTGGCCGTCTGCGCCACCAGCAGGGTGCCCAGCGGCTGGCCTGTGCACAGACGCAGCAGGGCCTGGGGCTCGCGCCCCCAGGCGATCACGGTTGAGGCGCCTGATCCGGCGGCCCGCTTGGCCGCCAAAATCTTGGTGATCATGCCGCCCTTGCCGATGCTTGACCCCGCGCCGCCGGCCATGGCCTCCAGGCCCGGGTCGCCAGCGCGGGCCTGATCCACCAGCCGGGCCTTCGGGTCCTTGCGCGGATCGGCGGTGTAGAGGCCCTTCTGGTCGGTCAGGATGATCAGCAGGTCGGCCTCGACCAGATTGGCCACCAAAGCCCCCAGCGTATCGTTGTCACCAAACTTGATTTCGTCGGTGACCACCGTATCGTTTTCATTGATCACCGGGACGACACCCAGTTGCAGCAGGGTCAGCAAGGTGGAGCGGGCGTTGAGGTAGCGTTCGCGATCGGCCAGATCGGCATGCGTCAGCAGCACCTGCGCGCTGCCCACGCCCAGGGACCGCAACTTGCTTTCGTACACCTGCACCAGCCCCATCTGCCCTACGGCTGCAGCGGCCTGCAGTTCGTGCAGGGCGCTGGGCCGGCTGGTCCAGCCCAGCCGCTTCATGCCCTCGGCGATGGCTCCGCTGCTGACCATGATGAGTTCGCGTCCCTGCTGCGAGAGCTGCGCCAGCTGCGCGCACCACTGTCCGATGGCTTCGGTGTCAAGTCCACGGCCTTCATCGGTGACCAAGCTGGAGCCGACTTTGACCACGATACGGCGGGCCTGGCCGAGAATGTCTTGGGCTTGCATGGGGCTGTATCGGACGGGGGTCAAAGCGGTGGCTGTGCCGCAAAGCGCGGGTCTGGGGCCTGCTCCGGCTGCTCGGCCTTGCGCACGCCCTCGATGAACTGGTAGACCGCACGCATCAGCGGCTCGCAGCCTTCGCGGGTGAGGGCCGATATCTCGAAGACCGGGCCCTTGAAACGAAAGCGTTTGAGAAATTCCTTGACGACTTGCGAGCGACTTTCGGCGGGGATCATGTCGAGCTTGTTGAGCACCAGCCAGCGCGGCTTCTTGTACAGGTCCTCGTCGTACTTGCGCAATTCCTCGACGATGGCCTTGGCCTGCGCCACCGGATCCACACCTTCGTCGAAAGGCGCCAGATCGACCACATGCAGCAGCAGGCGGGTGCGCTGCAGGTGGCGCAGAAACAGGTGGCCGAGCCCCGCGCCCTCCGAGGCGCCTTCGATCAGGCCGGGCAGATCGGCGATCACGAAGCTTTGCTCGGGCCCCAGGCGTACCACGCCCAAGTTGGGATGCAAGGTAGTAAAGGGATAGTCGGCGATACGAGGGCGCGCATTGGAGACGGCCGAGATGAGCGTTGATTTGCCGGCATTGGGCATGCCCAGCAGACCGACATCGGCTAACACCTTGAGTTCGAGTTTGAGACTCTTGCGCTCACCGGGCCAGCCCGGGGTCTTGGTGCGTGGCGCGCGGTTGGTCGAGCTCTTAAAGCGCAGATTGCCAAAGCCGCCGTCGCCGCCCTTGGCGATGAGCACTTGCTCGCCCGGTGTGAGCAACTCGTAGAGTACTTCGCCGCTTTCGGTATCGCTGAGGATGGTGCCCACCGGCATTTTCAGGACGATGTCCTGTCCTTTGGCGCCGAACATATCCGAGCCCTTGCCGTGCTCGCCGTGGCTGGCCTCATGCCGGCGCGAAAAGCGGTAGTCGACCAGGGTGTTCAGATTGGGGTCGGCCAGCGCATACACATGGCCGCCGCGGCCTCCGTCGCCGCCATTGGGTCCGCCGAATTCCTTGTACTTTTCATGGCGGAAGGAGACGCAGCCGCTCCCACCATCGCCGGCAGCGATGTCGATGAAGGCTTCGTCGACAAATTTCATGGGCTTACGCGCGAACCGGGCGGGGATGCCTGGGAGTGTACCGGCGGCAAAGGGCGGGACGGACCTAAGAAAAAAGCCCCGCAGGGCGGGGCTTTTTGGACCGCCGTTCTAGTGCATTCAGGCCGGCGAGACACTGACAGTCTGTTTGCTCAGTTCGCCCTTGACAGCAAACTGAACCTGCCCGTCGATCAGGGCGAACAGGGTGTGGTCCTTGCCCACGCCGACGTTGGAGCCAGGGTGGAACTTGGTGCCACGCTGGCGCACGATCACGCTGCCAGCGCTGACCGTTTGCCCGCCGAAGACCTTCACACCCAGCATCTTGGGCTTGGAATCACGCCCGTTGCGCGTAGAGCCGCCGCCTTTTTTCTGTGCCATGTTGGGACTCCTGGGGTTCAGCCAGCGATCTGGCCGATCTGCAATTCGGTGTAGTTTTGACGATGACCCTGGCGCTTCTGGTAGTGCTTGCGACGGCGCAGCTTGAAAATGCGCACCTTCTCGTGCCTGCCATGGGCCACCACGGTGGCTTTGACACTTGCACCGGACACCAGGGGCGTGCCGACCTTGATTTGGCTGCCGTCGCCGACGGCCAAAACCTGGTCAATCACGATTTCCTGGCCTACATCCGCAGCAATCTGTTCTACTTTAATTTTTTCGCCGGCAGCAACTTTGTATTGCTTGCCACCGGTTTTTATGACCGCGTACATGAAAGACCTCTTGAAAGGAAAGTTTCCGCCGGCCCCATTGCCAGCGAAAAGCTTTCCATTATAGCCGCCTAAAGCCGGCTGTGGGTCCGTCCGGGCGGGCGGCCCCGGGCCAGGGTTGGAGCTGGCGACCGGCTCCCTATAATCTTTAAGTTTTTACCGGGGAACTACCTTTTTGGCCTCAGCTGTCGCCAGCTCCGCTTCCGCCTTGGGGCTGGTCTCCGAGGACATGCAGGCCATGGATCGGCTGATTGAGCAGCGCCTGTCCTCGGATGTGCCGCTGGTCGGTCAGGTCTCGCGTTACATCGTGGCCGCCGGCGGCAAGCGCTTGCGGCCAGCCCTGCTGCTTCTGACCTGCGGCGCCCTCGGCTGCCGCCACCCGCAGCGCCTGAATCTGGCCGCGGTGGTTGAGTTCATACACACCGCCACCTTGCTCCACGACGATGTGGTGGACGACTCCACCCTGCGCCGAGGCCGGGCCACGGCCAACCAGGCCTTTGGCAATCCGGCCAGTGTGCTGGTGGGCGACTTTCTCTACTCCCGCGCCTTCCAGATGATGGTCACCACGC